>NZ_CP163423.1:3100326-3450490 GCF_041429785.1 Fretibacter rubidus | reverse complement strand
TTAAAAAATCCCCAAGTTTCACCCGCAAGCTTAAAGTTAAGCTTTTGATTTATAACAAAAATATATGTGGTAGCTACAGCTTTGGTGGCGACCAAAGTGCAGGTTTCCCCTAGGTCAAGGTCGTCCCCGACGTCGTCTCAATGACGACGTCATAGTCCCTAACTGACACTCTTAAAGCGGAGCGGAGCGCGACCGTCAACCGCGAAAAACTGTAAAATCGCGTGTCTTTTTCGTTGACTCAAAAAAAGCTAAAAATGACAGCTATTTAGCTGTCAAAAAAAATTCATATTTGATTAACTATTTTCTAGCTTTACATCGCGAACACCCACAAACAGTGGAGTTTTGCAAAGTTGTAAAAATTTACAGTCCGCATGGCTAACGATTCTTAAACTGGCGGCTCTCCTATCGCGTTATAAAGCACTGCCGCGACCCGCCTGGGTTGTGCGGAATTTTTACCGTGCAATGACTAAGCTGCAAGTTTTCGCGCAGAGATTATAAAATGCGCAACAAAAAACGGACCGCCAAAGCAGTCCGTTTTTTATTCTTGGCACCTGCTAAACAGCAGCTGCGTCATTATAGCGTCCTAGCCGAGGGCTTTGGCACGCTTGTTAAGGCGCGAAATTTTCCGCGACGCTGTGTTCTTGTGATAAATGCCTTTTGACACGGCACGCATCATGACAGGCTCTGCGGCTTTAACAGCTTCTGTCGCAGCAGCTTTGTCACCAGCAGTGATAGCGTCTTCAGCTTTGCGCAAAAAACCGCGCACAAGTGAGCGACGGGCCCGGTTAACTTCTGTTTTGCGTGCCATTTTGCGAACGGCTTTTTTAGCGGATGATGTATTCGCCATAATTTCCTCAAACAATATCGGGCCGTACGGTGCACAGCCATGTGTAAGCGCGGCGTATAGCGAAGCCATTTTGCCCCGTCAACACGCTATGTTGAATAATTGCTGGTTTTACGCAGCCTTGGTATATGAGGTTATTTTACCGCCTATCCGTAATCGACCAGCGATTACGGCAAGTAACTGCAATCGATAAAATCGATTGCGGGCGTGATGGTCGAGGGCTCGCTGCGCTTGCGCTTATACATGTCCGTAATCGACCAGCGATTACGGCAAGTAACTGCAATCGATAAAATCGATTGCGGGCGTTACTTGTGCTTAAAGTGCGGTTTGCGTTTCTCGACAAAGGCGGTCATGCCTTCTTTTTGATCATCAGTTGTAAACATCGATTGGAACAAGCGCCGCTCATAACGTAGCCCTTGGGTCAGGCTCATCTCAAAACTGGCATTGATGGTCTCTTTGGTCATCATCGCAATCGGATGGCTTTGCCCAGCAATCTTGGCCGCTGCCTCGCCCGCGACAGTGAGCAAATCATCAAGCGGCACCACGCGAGAGACAAGGCCGGCGCGTTCGGCCTCTTCCGCGTCCATCATGCGGCCCGTCAGGCACATATCCATGGCCTTTGATTTGCCAATGGCGAGGGTTAAGCGCTGCGTGCCGCCCATGCCTGGCATCACGCCCAAGTTAATCTCTGGCTGGCCAAATTTCGCCGTATCAGATGCGATAATGAAATCGCACATCATCGCCACTTCGCAGCCACCGCCGAGGCAATATCCCGACACAGCCGCGATGATAGGCTTGCGAAAACGCGCGACCGCTTCGTGATGCTTTTCAAAGACGTCGGATTTATAAATATCCATATAGCTGTTGTTTTGCATCTCTTTGATGTCTGCACCCGCTGCGAAAGCTTTGTCAGACCCTGTTAAGATCACGCAACCAATAACATTATCGGCCTCTAGCTTTGCAAGCGCATCGGCGACCTCGACCATCATCTCAGTGCAGAGCGCATTGAGCGCCTTGGGTCTGTCAAATTGTATTGTTGCCACCGCGCCGTTACGCGTGACCTCTATCATGTCGTATTTCATATGCGCCTCCTACTTAGGGTCGTCTCTTTATTAGGGCGCGCTTTACACGGTTTTAAGGCACTCGCGCAAGGGATAGCATGTCGCCCGAGAAACCATAGCGCAGGACGGGCGAATGTGTCACAAGCGCGCCATGACGGACACGCCAAACAGTTTTGAAATTTTTCTCTCCACCCCGCCGGGGCTAGAAGCGCTCTTGCTAAACGAAGTCAAAGCCGCTGGCTTTTCCCGCGCTAAGGCCACGGGCGGCGGTGTCACCATTTGGGGCGGCTGGCATGATGTCTGGCGCGCGAACCTGACCCTGCGCGGGCCGTCCAAAGTGCTAGCGCGAATCGGCGAATTTCGCGCGTTTCATCTGGCGCAGCTTGATAAACGCGCACGTAAATTTCCGTGGGGCGCAACACTCACGCCTGGCCATAGCGTCAAGGTCGAGGTGGTGACCAACCGCAAAAGCAAGATTTACCACGCAGGAGCCGCGATTGAACGGCTAGAGCGCGCCATAGCCGAGGAGTTCGGCGCGACCATCGCCAGCTCTGTCACCACCGCCGACATCATTATTAAAGCCCGCATTGATGATAATAATGTGCAGCTATCAGTCGATACATCAGGAGAAGGCCTCCATAAACGCGGCCATAAACAAGCCATGGGCAAAGCCCCAATGCGAGAGACCATGGCGGCGCTGGCCTTACGCGGATGCGGCTATACGGGCCATGAGCCTGTGGTAGACCCGATGTGCGGCTCGGGCACGTTCCTCATCGAGGCCGCAGAGATTGCCCGCAATATGATGGCAGGCCGGGCCAGACATTTCGCTTTTGAAAAACTTGTGAGTTATGACGCAGACGCTGTGCAAGCCATTAAAGACGGCTGGCAAAGGCGCGAGACCACAGCCCAATTTTACGGATCAGACCGCAACGTCAATGTGATTGGATTTGCCAAAGACAACGCGGCCCGCGCGGGCGTGGACGACATCTGCCATTTTGCGCCCACCGCACTGTCCCACGCCGTGCCGCCAGACGGCCCAAAGGGATTAGTGATGGTCAATCCGCCCTACGGCGCCCGTATCGGCAAAAAGAAAGACCTCTTTGCCCTCTACAGCAGCTTTGGCAATGTCATGCGCGACCGGTTTTCAGGCTGGCGCATCGGTATGATTACCGCCGATACACAGCTCGCCGAAGCCACAAAACTCCCCTGGAAACCAACAGGTGCCCCCATCGCCCACGGCGGGTTAAAGGTCAGGCTCTATGTGACGGGGGTTTTGTGAGGGGCCACTATAAAACAGAGGCATAATAATCAATCAACCTAATATTGGGGATAGAGCGCATAAATCCCGCATGGGCGCGAAGGGGCTTATGCAGCTTTAACATCGTCCGAATGGTTCGCTCATAATGCTCGGCGGTGGCTGTAAGAAACTGTAGCGGCTTTAAGTTAAACAGGGCGTCATCTACCTGATCATGTGTCGTTTGCATTTTCAGGACATCACCTTGTCTTGTGAGGTCATACGCAATCCCCGACCCTTCAATATCAAGAGCGTAAGGCTTACCAAAAGCTTGCGAGAACGCCCCACCCCATAATAATTGGTAAGCGTGGTCAATTATGCTTTCGACGCGAAAGGATAAATCTCTTTCGTCTTTATCCCGCAGCGGCTCACCATTAATCTGGTAAGTCACAATGCCTGGCATCAGTTTCAATTGATAGCACAGCGCCCAGTCTTTATTCAGTCCAATAAATTCATGGTCTTGCAAAGCTTGCGATAGGTCGTGGAACCTCTGATTGACGGCCTCAATATCGTAATCATTTTCAACGGTGAATGTTAAAGATATGTCCGAGAATTCATGCGTCACACCCTCACCCCTGACAGCTCTTGCAATAAAAGCTCGATCGTCCTGATTGCACGATCCTGACGATGGGCGCGGTGCAGGCTTTACAGGCCTCGCCTTCGCGGCCGTAGACGTCAAAGCTGTGTTGGAAATAGCCGAGGGCGCCGTCTGTGCTCGCGAAATCGTTGAGCGAGGACCCGCCCGCCGCGATGGCGCGGTTTAGGACCTCTTTGATATGACCGACAAGGCGTTCAGTCTCTGCCACTGTTAGTCTTCCTGCCGCGCGTTTGGGCGAGATGCCAGCTTTATACAGCGCTTCGCAGACATAGATATTACCCAGCCCCGCAACGACATGTTGATCCAGCAGCGCGGCTTTGATCTTGGACTTTTTACCTTTAAGCGCAGTCCGCAGAACGGGGGCTGAAAAATCATTACCCAGCGGTTCTGGCCCGATACCGTCAAGGCGGTAGGGCGCACCAGAGGCAATTAATTCCATAAAACCAAAACGGCGCGGGTCATTATAGGTCACGCGCGCCCCATTGTTAAATTCGAACACGACATGGTCATGTTTGGGATTTGTATCGCCCGCTTGGTGCGTGAAAACACCCGGTGTGTTATTCACGTCGGCTTCGATCGTGAAGCGTCCCGACATGCCGAGGTGCATGAACAGACGCTCTCCCGTGGAGAGCTCAGCTTGGAGGAATTTGGCCCGCCGCGTGAGGCTATTGACGGTGGCCCCCGTCAGGCGCTGCGCAAAGCGTTCTGCAAAAGGAAAGCGCAAATCCGCCCGGTTTAAGGTGACACGGCTAAACACCGCCCCGTCCATGACGGGCGCAAGGCCACGGCGCACGGTTTCGACTTCAGGTAATTCGGGCATGATGTCCCATGGTCAGTTGTCCTATAGTCAGAGAGATATTTTTATGACAGATAGACCTTATGACTGAAAAGACAATCGACTTTGGATTTGAAGATATTCCCGCCAGCGAGAAACAAAGCCGTGTGCGCGGCGTGTTTGATGCCGTTGCGCCTAAATATGACTTGATGAATGATGCCATGTCCATGGGCGTTCACCGCGTGTGGAAAGAACTGACCCTGACCAAAGTCAACCCGCAACCGGGCGAGGTTCTGATTGATGTCGCGGGGGGCACAGGTGACCTGGCGCGGACATTTATTAAAAAAGCCGATGAGGTGCGCAAACGTCGCGGCGGGCCGTCCGCGCGCGCTATTGTCTGCGATATTAATGCAGAGATGTTAATCGCGGGCACTGACGCGCGTCGTGATGCGGGGCTGGATATCACACGGGTTTGCGGTAATGCGGAAAGCTTGCCCTTTGCTGATAATTATGCCGACGCACTAACCATTAGTTTTGGGATCCGCAACGTCACAGACCGCCCCCAAGCGTTGCGCGAATTTTACCGCGTTTTAAAGCCCGGCGGACGGTTGTTTATATTGGAATTTTCAACGCCACCTGCCAAAGTCCTGCGCGAGATTTACGATGCCTATAGCTTTGCAGTTATACCCCGCCTTGGTGGGTTGCTGGCAGGTGACAAAGAGAGCTACCAATATCTGGTCGAGTCTATCCGCCGCTTTCCCCGCCAAGAGCCCTTTGCCGATATGGTACGCGACGCTGGTTTTGCTCGCGTTGGTTATGAAGATTACACAGGCGGTATTGCCGCACTGCATTACGGCTGGAAGATTTAAGACAGCTTTCGTTTAACGCGGCTTGCGGGTCGGTTTGCGCCGCTCTGTCGCCATGGACGGATTGGATGATTTACCGCGTTTGCCTTTGCGGCCTAAAAGGCTGGGACCAGATAGAGGTTTCGGGCCAGATAGAGTTTTGAGGATCCGGGACTTTTGCGCGTCATCCTCGGGCTTTGTCTTATCGTCCGACCCTGAACCTGAGCTTGGCACAATCATAGCGATATCTTGCAAAAAACCATCAATACGGTCTTTCGGTAATTGCGAAAGCATGGATGTGACATGGGCGCGGTCATCGGCGGCAATAGCGTCTGCGGCCCGCCGCCCGCGCGCCGTTAAGTGAAGCTCTATACGGCGTCTGTCGCGGGCGGACGGCGCGCGCGCCAGCAATTCGGCCGTTTCTAATCGGTTAAGTAATGACGTCACCGTCGCAGGTGCCGTCCCCAAATGGTCTGCTAGTCGTGTGGGTGTGGGACGCGTCGCGGCCGCTATCCAGCGCAAAGCTGCATAGGTCATAGGCGAAAAATCAATATAGCGCCTTGATAAGCTATATTGCCCACGATCTATATTTAAGAAATCTGTGACCCCCGTGAGGATAGAAACAAAATCATCAAGTTTTTGAGGTGATAGCGCCATAATTAATCCGATATATAAATTATTTATATATCGTAATATTAATGGTGCTCAGGTCAAGCCCCGTTTAAAGCCCCAACACATCGCGCATGGTATAGCGCCCTGCTTTTTGTTGCACAGCCCAAAGAGCAGCGGTCACAGCCCCAACAGCAAAGAGTGACCTGTCGCCCGCGCGGTGGGACAGCATTAGGGTCTCTAATGGGTTGATGAAATGCACGTCATGGACGCCGATAATATCGCCGCCGCGTATGGCGCTAAAGCCGATATCACCGTCTTTGCGCGGCGCGTCAGAAAGCTCGCGGATGGGCGCGCGTATATCAGATAACGTTTTACCCCGCCCCTTGGCGGCTGCTTCGCCGAGCATCAGCGCGGTGCCGCTGGGCGAGTCTATTTTATGTTTATGATGCTGCTCTGCGATATCAATATCCCAATCGGGGCCAAGCGCACGGGCGGCGTGTTCGACCAAGACCTCTAGCAAATTTACGCCCAGTGAAAAATTCCCTGATTGCAGCAATGTGATGCCGCCAGCAGCTTCTGTTAAGGCTTTTGCCTCTGTATCGCTATAGCCTGTCGTTCCCGTCACGAAAGTCTGGCACTTTGTGCCGTGCATCGCGAGCACCGTATCAATCGCGGCTTGCGGGCGGGAGAAGTCAATCAACACATCACAATCCGCAAGCCCCGCCGCTATGTCATCAGACATCAGAACGCCGCAGGGCTCTATCCCCGCAACAGTGCCGGCATCTTTGCCCAAAGTCGCGGCATTGGGGGCGGTCAATGCGGCTGTTAACGTCGCGCGGGCGTTACGCGAAATCGCCTTCACGACCGCGCGACCCATACGCCCATCAGCACCCAGCACGCCTATTTTGACAGGGTCGCTCACGCGTCAAAGCACCAAGTGATAATCGCCTTTTGCGCGTGAAGGCGGTTTTCCGCTTCGTCAAAAACGGCGGAGTTTGGCCCGTCAATGACAGAGGCCGCCACTTCTTCGCCCCGGTGCGCGGGCAAGCAGTGCAGGAATATGGCGTCTTTTGCCGATGCGCTCATCAGCGCGTCAGTCACTTGATAAGGCATCAAGTCAGCGAGGCGTTTATCGGCATCCGTGTCACCCATTGAGACAAATGTATCCGCAATCACGACGTCTGTATTTTGACAAGCGAAGAGCGGATCAGGCTCGACCGTGATATCTGCGCCTTTGGCACGAGCGGCCTCAACATATTGACCCGGGACAGTATAGCCTTGCGCACAAGACAGGCGCAGGCGGTAACCAAATTTAGCCGCCGCATTAATAAAGGACACCGCCACATTATTCCCGTCACCCACCCATGTCAGGGTCATATCAGACAAATCACCGCCGCGTTCCTCAAGCGTTTGTAAATCCGCCATGATCTGGCACGGGTGATTATAATCCGTCAGGCCGTTGATGACGGGAATAGAGGCATTTTGGGCCAGCGCCGTCAACGTATCGTGGCTATTGGCGCGCAGCATGATACCGTCGACAAAGCGCGACAGGACTTTGGCTGTATCCTCTATCGTCTCGCCTCGCCCCAATTGCATATCGGAGCTAGTCGCTGTGATAGACGTGCCGCCCAATTGGCGCATGCCCATATCAAAGGAAAACCGTGTGCGCGTTGATGATTTTTCAAAAATAAGCGCGAGCGTCCGCCCGTCCATCGGCGCGTCCGCGTCAATTTTGCCCTTCGGCCAACCGTCTCTGGCTTTCTTACGACTATGGGCGTTATCCAATATCGCGCGTAGCTCTGTCGCAGGAATATCGGCAAGAGAAATAAAGTGCTGTGTCATAGCGAACCCTATAGGCAAAAATAACGCTTACCGAAAAGCGGCGTCAATTTCCACCTAAATAAAACAGGGCTTAAACGATGACAAAACAGGCCGCAGCAGACACGGGCCTATCAAGAATTATGCAAATCGATGTCTAGGGCGTCAAAGTTTCAGCATGACTTTTATATTCGCGGGTAAAACGCTGTCGTACGTTGCGAAACATCATAAAAAAGTGAGGTTAGGGATGAGGTTCAACCCCTCAAAAAAATACGGCAAGGCTGCCACCTTGCCGCAATTGTGAACAAGCATATTACAATGGAGTCGAACATGCTTACCCAACAATATAAAAACCTGTCCCGTAAAGTCCGTTTTGTCAATGCCGCATTAATTGCGACGACGTCTTTCGCCGCAATCGGCGTTATGCCAACAACCGCCAATGCCCTCGTGAGCGAGAGCGCCGTGGTGAAAACCGTGCATAGTGTGAAATTCACACGCAGTGAGACGAAAACAGCTAGCGGCTTAGAGTCCGTTTACGCGAAGATGACGTCCAAAGCCCGTCGCGCTTGCATGGTTGGTAATAATGTCAACGATTTGGGCCAGCCTGTGTCGAAAAAACGCTGTGCGGCTGATTTGGTCAATCAATTTGTGATTGACGCCGATATTGATGAATTGACAGCCTTCCACAAAGGCAAGGCTGCCATATTACAAACGGCCGCTTTAAATTAGGCGCATTTTACTCAGGACAAGTCATATTGAAAACAGGCCCTATCGGGCCTGTTTTATATCTAGGCTAGCTCAACATCATCCAGAGCACGCGCCTCAGTAAAGGCGTCGCGCATAATGGCAATCGCTTCGCGGACGTGGTCCTCGGTGATGATTAGCGGCGGGGCGAGGCGCAGCGTATTATCCCCCGCAGAGCCGCCAAGCATCTTGCGCTCGAGCAACATTTTACGCACCTCTACGGCTGGTTTTTTAAGCTGCATCCCGCACAGAAGTCCCTTGCCGCGAAGCTCCACAACGACGTCAGGAAACTCATCTTTTAAGCCTTCAAATTGCTGCACAAGGAAATTAGACACACGGTTCACATTATCGAGAAATTCGGGCTTTGAAATTTCGTCAAACACCGCATTGCCAACCGCCATAGCCAGCGGATTGCCGCCATAGGTCGAGCCGTGCGTACCAGGCACCATGCCCGCCGCAGCTGCCTCTGTGGCAATACACGCGCCCATAGGGAAACCGCCGCCAACACCTTTGGCGACAGCCATAATATCAGGTTCGGCGTTTTCAGCCCATTGATGGGCGAACAATTTGCCCGTCCGGCCCGCACCGCATTGGACTTCATCATAAATCAGCAAGATGCCTTTTTCGTCACATAGTTTACGCAGACCTTGAAGACACTGCGTCGGCAGAGGCCGTAGCCCGCCTTCGCCTTGCACGGGTTCGACCAAGATCGCAGCTGTCGTATCAGAGACTGCGGCTTCTAGGGCCTCATGATCTGCAAATGGCAGGCTAATGAAACCGGGCAGCGCGGGACCAAAGCCCTTGAGATATTTCGGATTACCGCCGGCGTTAATCGTCGCGAATGTACGGCCATGAAACGCGCCTTGAAAGGTGAGGATATCATAGCGGTCAACGTCACCACGATCGTAGTGATATTTGCGGGCTGTTTTCATCGCACATTCCAACGCCTCTGCACCTGAATTGGTGAAAAAGACTTTTTCGGCAAAGGGCAGCGCGGCGCAGTATTTATCGGCCAGCGTATAGGTGCCTTGGATGCGGAACATGCCAGAGAGGTGCCAGACTTTTTCCGCTTGTTCTTTCAATGCGTTCATCGGCGCAGGATGACCATGGCCGAGGCAATTGACCGAAATTCCTGCGATGAAATCAAGATATTTCTCATTATCTTCTGTGTAGAGATAAGCGCCTTCGCCGCGCACAAATTCCTGCGCGGGCGGCATGTAACAATTATAAAGATGGTCCCCTTGTGCCATAACGGCCTCCTATATTTTTAACTAAGCCTTTAGCCGCCAGCCAGATTTTAACACCCGCAAGCAGACTAGAAATAAAATGATATTGATAACAGCCGATACGATGACACCCGTCATAACATGACCATCTGATGTCCCCAGAAACCCAAACCGAAATCCGTCAATAAGATAAAACAGCGGGTTAAAAAGAATGATTTTCTGCCAAATCTCTGGCAGGACTGTGATGGAATAAAATGTGCCGGACAGGAAAGATAGCGGCAGAATAACAAATTGATTGACGACCGCCAATTGGTCAAATTTTTCAGCCCAAATTCCAGACAGCAAACCAACCATCCCCAGCATCAGCGCTGCCGATACGCCGAAGTATAAAACAGCCCACCAATGCATGGGCCATGTGAGGCCAAAGATAGACAGAACGATGGCCGTGAATACAGCCACGCAAAAGCCGCGCGTCGCCGCGCCAAATATATAACCCAGCGCCAATTCTACATGGGACAGCGGCGGCATCAGCACATCAATAATAGAGCCCATCATCTTACCCGTCATCATAGAGCTACTGCTATTGGCGGATGAATTATTAAGGATGCCGAGCATAATCAGTCCCGGAATTAAAAAGGTGATAAAGCCGTCCGCCCCGCCTGCGCGGTTTTCAGCAAAGGCAAACACAAAAACGGTTAAATAAAGCAAGTTGGACACGACAGGCGCAAGCAGTGTTTGCGGCCCCACACGCCAAAAGCGTTTCACTTCTTTCGTATAAAGTGTCCACAGCCCCATCCAATTCACGCGTCCAAAACGGCGCGTTTGGGACGGCAGACCTGCGTTGGCGCCTGCGTGATTTAATGTGTCGCTTATATCGTTCATGGCCTAGCCCTATCACGGGGCATTGCGCACGCCAAGCAACGTTTCACGGATAAAAAGGGTAAAATTTACCTCTCTATATATTGATTGTTGTGGATAATCCGTAAACTTTATCTTGTGGTTTTTAACCTTTTGTATACTTTATCTTGTGTGAGGCATAGGGGAGCATCTTTGTCGCGCACTATATATTGCGGTAACAGCATTCGGACACACAGGCGGCGACCATTGACCATCAAGGCAATGGATTAATGCCTTATAATTCATAAGAGGGTTTCATGGCTTGGACAGATGATCGGGTAGAGGTTTTAACGAAATTATGGGCCGAAGGGTTATCAGCCAGCCAAATCGCCAAACAATTGGGCGGTGTGACACGTAACGCCGTTATCGGCAAAGTCCACCGTTTGGGATTGTCAGGCCGCGCCAAGCCGTCTCGTCCTGCGACCATTCGCACAACAAAACCCTCTGCGCCGCGAACACGCACGACGGCCCGAACGACGACGGTAACCACGCCGTCTGCGCCAGCGCGCACAGCCCGCCAGGCGCCCGCTAAACCGCCAACACCCCCAGTTGAGGCCAAGCCATTACCGAGCGGCGAATACGCGACTATTATGACCATTCGTGATCACATGTGTAAGTGGCCAATTGGCGACCCGTCCAAATCTGATTTCCGCTTTTGCGGCCGTAAAACAGACCCGTCTACACCTTATTGCGACGCGCATAGCTCTGTGGCTTATCAACCGAGCCGCCGTCGTTACCCCGGCCAGAAAACACTCGGTCAAACGACAATGAAGCATTTACAAAAACGCTAGCGTTTTCAAACACGCTATATCTCCCCTCACCGTGAATATAGCGACCCCGGTCGACCCTTATTTTAGGGTCGGGCGGGGTTTTTCTTGAAACCTATGATATTCCCTATATTGGCGCGACATGGATACAGGCCTGACAGATAGCAGTGACGTAAAACCGTCCACCAATTGGCGCGAGGAATTATCCGCGCTTTTGGTGCTGGGCGTGCCTATGGCGGCCGCGCAAATTGTATCAATGTTGACCCTGACCATTGATCTGTTGATGATCAGCCGTGTTGGTGCCGAAGAAATTGCCGCTGCGTCGCTGGCCCTGGTCGTGAACTTTTTGCTATGGATGATTGCGGCAGGCCCTGTCATGGCGGTGACCCCGCTGGTGTCCCAAGCGCTGGGCGCGGATAAACACGATTACACAGATGTGCGCCATAGCGTGCGCATGGGGCTTTGGTTGATTGTCGCGCTTATCCCGCTGCTCGTGATTGTCATTTGGGCGATGGAACCGCTCGCCAGTCTTATGGGGCAAGACCCTGCCATCGCATCCCGCGCGCGTGATTATATGGCGCTTCTTGCGTTTGGCTGGCCCTTTATGATGGGGGTTATGGCGCTCCGGAATTTTCTAGCCGCGATTAATAAGACCACTATTCCGTTTTTACTTATCCTGCTGACGGCGGGTCTGAACGCTGTGTTTAATTACATTTTGATTTTTGGAAACTTCGGCGCGCCAAAGCTAGACCTGCTAGGCGCTGGTATTGCCTCATCCTTGGCGGGGCTCTGTAGCTTTGTTTTCTTTATCATCTATATCAAGCTTGATAGCTCTGCGTGCAAATTTGATCTGTTTAAAAATTGGCATAGACCCGATTGGCCGCGCTTCCGCGATGTCGTAAAACTCGGCTGGCCAATCAGTGTCTCCACGATTTTCGAGGGCATGTTATTTAACGCTGGCGTTCTTTTAATGGGTGTCATTGGCGTGATGGAAATGGCAGCCTATCAAATCGGGTTAAACGTGGCGTCCCTGGCTTTCATGGTGCCGTGGGGTCTGTCTATGGCGGGCGCCGTGCGTATTGGTCACGCAGCGGGAGCAGGTAACCTGCCCGCTGCTAAGCGTGCGGCTAGCGTCTGTGTTGCCCTATCGACAGTCACCATGACCATTTTGGCGCTCGCTATCGCGCTATCGCCAAATATCATCACAGCTCTTTATGTTGGGCCAGACGCAGAAAACGATGTGATACGCGCGCTAGTCATTGGGTTTTTGCCACTCGCGGCAGGTTTTATGTTTTTTGACGCCATCCAGGTCGCCGCCAATCAATTGCTGCGCGGGTTAAAAGACGTCCAAATCCCTATGGTGATGACGGGCATAAGCTATTGGATTATCGGCTTTCCAGTCGCCTATTATTTAGGCCTGAAAACGGATGTTGGCGCGAACGGTATTTGGTACGGCCTGACGGCGGGATTGCTGGCAGCGTCCATATTCTTAGGCGCGCGGCTTTTTTGGGTGTTGTGGGTAAAACGCCGCCTGCGGGTGGAAAACTAGCGCCCGAAAAAAGCGTCTTTCATTCCCGGCAGCCACTGCTCGGCCTCTTCATCATAACTCGCGAAGCGGCCCACCAAATCCCAAGCGCACCAGCCATAGCCTTCGCGTTCCATGGCTTGACGGCGCAGCTTTGTCCACTCGGCCCGTTTTGCAATAGGCACATTATCAATGACGCCAAATTCACCCACAAAAACAGGCAAGCCTGAGCGGGCTTGAAACTTGCGCGCAATATCATAGGTTTCTTTTAGCTCCGCCTTATCCGCGCGGCTGCCCCAGCCCCGGCCAATGGGCGGCGGATTCGGATCCCACTGCGCACCTTGATGGGTAAAAGCATGGGGCCCGTAATCATGAAAGGTTGCCACCAAATAGGGATCATCGGGAAATATGACATCCGCCAAAGTATCGACAGAATTCCAACGGTTACCTCCAATAATCACAGGCCGCGTCGGATTTGTTGCACGAATTATTGGCAAAGCTTTGGCATATAAGGCATTGGTTTGGCCCATGCCAGCGTCCGCTGTGGGTTCATTAAACAGCTCAAAATAAAGCGTGTCGGGCGCGTCTTTATAATGCTCTGCAATTTGTTTCCATATGGCAAGGAAGCGCGGCGTCTCTCCTGTCATATCGGTAGAGAGCGTCTCAAAATGATGGACATCCAAAATAACGCCGAGCCCCAGCGCATTGGCCCAAGCTATCACTTCGTCTACGCGGTTAAATAAGGCCTGTTCTATTTTATAAGGTGGGCGCGTTTGTGTACGAAGGTCCCAACGCACAGGCAGACGGATGGTGTCAAAGCCGGCAGTGGCGATGGCCGCCAAATCTTGGCGGCGCACGGTATAACCCCATGCGCCCTCATATTCAGCCTCTAGCGCATTACCAATATTCATGCAGCGCTTCACGGGAAAATAACTGTGGTCGGTATGGGCGGTTTTGGTAGAGGTGGGCACAGTCGCCAGCGCTTCGCCCATTTGCGCAGGTTCCACAGGGCTGCAAGCGATAAGGGCGGCCGTTGTCAAAAGTGCGAGGCTAAATCTGGTCATATCAGGGGCATAAATGATAACTTCAAAAGAAGTCTTAATAGGGATTCACACGCCGCATCGTCAGATATATCCGCGCGCCCCTTGGCGCATAGATGCGGCGGGCTTTTTATGCCAACGACTGATAATGGATTTTAATAAGGATTGACCCTTCGCATCGTGAGATTTATTCGCCCGCCGCGGGGCACCAGCGCGCTTTGCCCGTAATCAATTTTGGACACACCGTGATGACAGAGCCGCGCCTCGCCCGCCAACACCACAACATCACCCGATTGCAGCTTCACTGACCGGGCCCGTCCGCCGCGTTTAGGTCCGCCGATACGGAACGTGGCGGGATCGCCGAGGCTGACAGAGACCACAGGCGCACGCACCTCTTTCTCGTCATTATCAACATGCATCCCCATCTTCGCGCCTGCGCGGTACCAGTTGATAAGGCAGGCTTCGGGGGCCACAGGGCAATCCGTCACCTTATGCCATAGCGTCAGAAGCGCGTCGGGAAGCGCCGCCCACGGCATGCCCGTTTTTGGATGCACGGCTTCATAACGGTAACCCTTTTCCTTATCCGTCACCCAGCCGAGCGAGCCGAAATTTGACATCACCACAGATAACGGCGCACCAGTGCGGGGCATCGTCGGCTGATAAAACGGCGCTTGGCTCACCCCCGCTTTGACAGCATCGATGAGGGCCGCTTGCTGCGCGGGGTCAAAATAAAGCGGGTAATGCGCGAAGCCTTGGGGAAATGGGGGTTGGGGTGTCATAGATCCAATTTGGCGGGACTAGTCAGGAAAGGCAATTGCCGTCATGGTGCCGTCCACAAATGTTGTCTTTATACCCGCATCATTCATCAAGCTTTGTAAATGGCCAGTTGCGTCTGTGATTTTCTCTGATGTCAAAGCCTCTAGACGGCTCACGACGCTTTCATTGGCACCAAGCGCACGCATTGTTTTGAAATAATCAGCGTCGGTGAAATTACCGTCTAGCCCGTCCAAGAACGCATTCCAGAAATCAAAGAAATCATAATCAGGCAGAGCCGCATCGGTGATGCGCCCTATCAAATCGCCGCAGTCGTAATTACCCTCTGGCCCGTTGTTAATCGCAGTCTCTAGCGTTTTACCTTCCAACGCCTCTGTGCAACGCTTGAAACTATTGCTGTAAGTGTCTTGCAGATAATCATCCGCCACCAAACCCTTATCGACCAATATCATCGATGTCATTGTGTTGGCCCCGCCCTCGTTAATCCAGCTATAGCGGTTATGGGCGTAATGCTTGTCGCTGTGACCTTGGAATAAATGGGCGGCCTCATGAGTGAAAAACCATTGCAAATAAGAGAGTATGCGTGGGTTTTCCTCACGCAAACGATTACCGCTTAACTGCATGACAATCATATTACCGGGTAGCGCGCCGCCTGTCGCGGATAAGCCCTCTAATTCGTAGCCTTCAAAGGCGAGTAATATGGTTGCCTTATCCGTTAGGCCAAAGCCCCAACGCTCAGATAACGCCTTAAAGACAAGGGTTAAATCGTCATCAAATCGCCCAGAAATCCAGTCTGGCAAGCCTGGGTCAATTACACCAGCAAAGTCTTGACCTTGGGTAATATCCGTCTCGCCAACATAGGCATAGGACACTTTGCCATCCAAGTTGAGCGTGAATTCCCCATCATAGCTTTGCCCCCCGTAAAGAATGGGGCGCGAGGATTTTATCGTCAGCGGCGCTGCAAACAGATCACCTTTATTATTATAAACGTCACCGCCCAATGCTTCCAGTGCAGCCTCATCTTTTAGAGCAAACATATCAAATTGCCCTGCAAACACAGCTGTCCCCCCATCCGAGAAGTGAATGAACGGCGTGTAGCTCGCCTGCATCATACCGCTATAGGGCATGAGGGTTAGCTGCGCCTGATTATCGGTCAGCGTAATCGTATCAAAACCATATTTGCGGGCAAAGTCTGCGCCCGTGACAGACTGCCATGTTTCGCTGCGGTAATCATTGGTGGACCGTGAAAAGGCGTAAAGGTCGCCACCGTTAAGAGGGCCTGTGCCTCGCCGTTTTATATCAACCGTCCATGGCCCATCGCCGCCATCTGTCAGGGTCAGCGCAATCGGGGCGTCTATGGAGGGTTTATCTCGTTCGGAATTGTCCGCATTCTTGTTCGGTGCGCAACTGACGAGGGCAGTGCAAAGTAACATTAAAAATAAAGCCCGCATAAATCCCCCAATAAGGTTTAAACCATAACCCCGACAGACAGCTGATTTCAAATGACAAAACTGCAAGGACGCCGTCATTACCCGCCGCTTAATTCATCCATCCCCTTATAAAGACTCACAAAAATGTGAACTTTCTCACGGCTCACCCTTGCACGTCTTAAATGGGCCCCCATATCGGGCTCAACGGGTTCTGTGATGCTGGTTTTAGCATCATCGGGCCGTCTTAAATCAAACCTAGCCTATGGGCCGCAAGGGGCGGCTTCATGAATGGAGTGAAACATGTCAAAAGTTATTGGTATCGACCTTGGTACAACCAACTCTTGTGTGGCCGTTATGGACGGCGACAAAGCCCGCGTTATTGAGAATGCGGAAGGCCAGCGCACAACACCCTCTGTTGTGGCCTTTACCGAGGACGGCGAACGCCTGATCGGTCAAACGGCCCGTCGCCAAGCGGTGACAAACCCTGACCACACATATTATGCCGTCAAGCGCCTGATTGGTCGCGCGATGACAGACCCCGCCGTGAAAAAAGACAGCAAGCTTGTGCCGTATCAGATCGTTAAAGGTAAAGGCGGCGACGCCTATATTCAGGGTCGTGACAAAGTCCTAAGCCCGTCTGAAATTTCGGCCATGATCTTGACCAAGATGAAAGAGACGGCGGAAGATTTCCTTGGCTCCGAAGTGACCCAAGCCGTGATTACGGTTCCAGCCTATTTTAACGATGCCCAACGCCAAGCCACGAAAGACGCGGGTAAAATCGCTGGTCTTGAAGTGCTGCGTATTATCAACGAGCCTACTGCCGCGGCGCTGGCTTATGGTATGAACAAAGAAGACGGCAAAACGATTGCTGTTTACGATTTGGGCGGCGGTACATTTGACGTATCCATCCTTGAAATCGGTGACGGTGTCTTTGAAGTGAAAGCCACGAACGGCGACACATTCCTGGGCGGTGAAGATTTTGACATGCACATTGTCGAATATTTCAATGCCGAGTTCAAAAAAGACACAGGTATCGACTTAAAAGGTGACAAGCTTGCGCTGCAACGTCTTCGTGAAGAAGCCGAAAAAGCCAAAAAAGAATTGTCAACGGCGTCATCTTATGAAGTGAACCTCCCGTTTATTACGGCGGACGCCTCTGGCCCGAAACACCTGAATATGAAGCTGACACGTGCCAAGCTTGAAACACTTGTCGCTGACCTGATTAAGCGCACAATTGCTCCGTGTAAGAAAGCGCTTGCTGATGCGGGTTTGAAGGCGGCCGAGATTGACGAAGTTGTTCTTGTTGGTGGTATGACACGTATGCCAGCGGTGCAGGCGGCTGTAACAAAGTTCTTTGGTAAAGAGCCCCACAAAGGTGTGAACCCCGACGAAGTGGTCGCCATGGGTGCCGCTATTCAGGCCGGTGTCTTGCAAGGCGATGTTAAAGACGTGCTACTGCTGGACGTGACACCACTATCACTGGGTATTGAAACCGAAGGCGGCGTGTTTACGCGCATGATTGACCGTAACACGACAATCCCGACGAAGAAGTCCCAAGTCTATTCTACGGCAGCGGATAACCAATCAGCTGTGACCATTCGCGTCTCGCAAGGTGAGCGCGAAATGGCGGCGGATAACAAACTGCTTGGTCAGTTTGATCTGGTCGGTATTCCGCCCGCACCGCGCGGTATGCCGCAAATCGAAGTGACTTTTGACATTGATGCCAACGGTATCGTCAATGTGTCAGCCAAAGACAACGCCACAGGCAAGGAACAGCAAATCCGCATCCAAGCCAGCGGCGGCCTGTCCGACGCCGATATTGACGCTATGGTTAAAGACGCCGAAGCCAATGCGGAATCTGATAAAGAGCGCCGCGAGCTGGCCGAAGCCAAAAACCAAGCCGAGGCGCTGACGCATAAAGCCGAAGCCGACTTGAAGGAGCACGGCGAGTCGATCAGCCAAGAGGACCGCGACGCAATTGAAGTGGCCATTAAAGAAGCCCGCGAAGCGGCTGAAACGGATGACACAGCCGTGATTAATGACAAGGTACAGGTCTTGACCGCCGCCGTCATGAAAATGGGCGAAGCCATCTATGCGGCCGCTGGCCAAGGTGATGACGACGGCCCAATGTCAGCCGCAGCCGACGCGGCGGATGATGATGACGATGATGTTGTTGACGCCGAATTTGAAGACGTTGACGACGACAAGTCATAAGGCTTTGAATTGATAAATTAAAAGGCCTCTGTGATTATCATAGAGGCCTTTTTAAATGCGTTCGGGCGTCAAGTGGATAGGGGAACATCATGCTGGATTTTAATCAGTTAGAAAATTGCACGGTCAAAACCTCGCCCTTCACCTTTTTATCCGCAGAAGGTTGCGTGTCAGACGCTGACGGCGCGCGCATACGGGCCGATTATCCTGACATCAAAAAGACAGGTTACTGGCCGCTATCAAAGCTTAATGTCCACGGGGCCTTTGCCGAATTAATCGAGGATTTACAGTCCCCGCAATTTGCCGCCATTCTGTCGGATAAATTAGGGCTAGAGCTGCGTGATAAACCGCGCATGATAACCGTACGCAAACAGTCCAAAGCGGGCGATGGGCGCATCCATAATGATAGCGTCTCAAAAATTTGCACCTGCCTTGTTTACCTCAATGAAGACTGGGACCCCAATGAAGGCGGCGCCATCAGAGCGCTAAACGGGGATCAGGATATGGATGATTACGCGCTTGAGGTTAAGCCGCTGACGGGGAACGTATTTGCCTTTGCGCGCTCTGATACCAGCTGGCACGGCCACCCGCCCTTTGCAGGGACACGCTATGTTGTGCAGACCACGTTTTTGATTGATGACGACGCTTTGGCCCGCAAAGAAAATCGCGGCGGGCTTCAGATGCGCCTTAAAAAGCTCAATCCGTTCGCGCGTTAAACGACGGCTATAATCCCCCGATGATTATTATTTCAACACAAGCTTTTCCGCCCGACTCTGGCGGCAAACAAACCCTGATGAAGGGTCTGGCCAAGGCTGCCGCCGCTCATGATAGCGTTATGGTCCTAGCCGATAGGCCGCGCGAGACGGGCGGTATTGTTGATGAAAACGCGCCCTATAGCCGTCTTCAATTTGGCGGTCCTAAATTTATCCGTCAAAGGCTAAAGGCCGCCTATATCGCCAAGCTCGTCAAAGAAAACGCTGTGTCCCGTATTTTCTGCGACAGTTGGCGCAGCGCTGAGCATTTGCCTAAAAATTTGGGCCCGTCCGTTGTTATCTATGCCCACGGCAATGAATATCCGTTGGACACGTCCAAAGTAAAACGCCTGAAAGCGGTCTTCGAAAAAGTCGATCACATCATTGCCGTGTCCAGCCAAACGGCGCAGCGCGTTGGTAACGCCGTTGGCGGGGCGAGCACGCCAAAAATCCATATCGTTCATAACCCCGTCGAGCCCGCCGCCCCCATTAGCGCTGAGGACGAGACCTTTGCTGAGCAGCTTTGGCCGTCGGATGGCATACGCCTACTGTCGCTTTGTCGTCTGATCGATTGGAAAGGGGTGGATATGGCCATCACCGCTGTCGCTGAATTACGGGGCAAAGATGTGCCAGCGCAGCTTGTTATTGCGGGTATCGGTGATGACCGTCCACGTCTTGAGGCGCGCGTTAATGAACACGAATTGACTGACCATGTGCATTTTGCAGGTCGCGTCGAAGGCGGCCGAAAATCGGCTTTGTTTGAAAGCGCCGATATTTTCATGCAACCGGGCCGCAAAATTGGCGACCAATGCGAAGGCTTTGGTATCACCTATATTGAAGCCGGGCTTCACGGCTTGCCTTCTATTGCTGGTGATGCGGGCGGCGCGCCCGATGCGGTGATTGACGGAAAAACGGGCCTTGTTGTAGACGGCACAAATCAATCGGTTGTCACCAAGGCTTTGTTACGCCTTATTGACGAACCCGCTTTGGGTCACCACATGGGACAGGCGGCGAAGGCCCACGGGCGAACATTATTGTGGGACACACAAATCAAGCAGATTTTAGATCTGACGGCAGACGAAAAGTCAGGGATATAAATTATGGCAAAACGTGATTATTACGAAGTGCTGGGCGTTGCAAAGACAGCGGACGAAAAAACCATGAAAACCGCCTTTCGCAAAAAGGCGATGGAATGTCACCCAGACCGTCACCCTGATGACGAAGGCGCCGAAGCGCGGTTCAAAGAACTGAACGAAGCATACGGCATATTATCTGATCCGCAGAAACGCGCTGCCTATGACCGCATGGGCCACGGCGCATTTGAACAAGCGGGCGCAGGCGGCGGTGCAGGCGGCTTCCAAGATTTCGGCGATATCTTCTCTCAAATTTTTGGTGGTGCTGCGGGCGGCGGCGGTGGCTTTGGCGATATGTTTGGCGGCGGCGGCGGGCGGCAACGCCAAGCGCGCGGCTCTGATCTGCGCTATGAGATGGAAATCACCCTAGAAGAAGCCTTTGCGGGCAAGGACATGGATATCACCGTGCCAATTGCGGAGGATTGCGACCGCTGCGACGGTATGGGCGCAGAACCAGGAGCCACGGTTGAGACCTGTTCAACATGCGGCGGCGCAGGACGCGTGCGCACGCAACAAGGGTTTTTTACAATGGAACGGGCGTGTTCAACCTGCGGCGGGCAAGGGGAATATGTCTCAAACCCTTGCCGTCAATGTGACGGTCAAGGCCAAGAACGCAAACAAACCACGCTGGACGTCTCTATCCCCGCGGGCGTCGAAGACGGCACACGCATCCGCCTAACGGGACAAGGCGACGCGGCGCCCAGCCGTAATGGCGGCGGACAGCGCGGTGATTTATATCTGTTTATCTCGACAAAGCCGCACGGCCTATTTGAGCGTAACGGCGCGGACCTTTATTGTAACGCGCCTGTGCCCATGGCGACGGCGGCCCTTGGCGGAGAAATTGAAATCCCGACGATTGATGGTGGGCGCTCTAAGATTAAAATCCCCGAAGGCAGCCAGTCTGGCAAACGCATGCGCCTACGCGGTAAAGGCATGTCTGTGCTGCGGTCTGCCGCGCGCGGGGATATGTATGTCGAACTGTCTGTCGAAACGCCCAGCAAGCTAACCAAGCGCCAACGCGAAATTTTAGAAGAGTTTGCATCAGAATCAGGCGTGGATACCAGTCCCGCATCGCAGAACTTTTTTAATAAAGCCAAGCGCTTTTGGGATGATTTAACAGACTAGCATTGGGCACTGACCGTGATGGATTGATTTTATGACAACGATGTCATAAAATGGTATCAGACGTCAGGAGACCCTTATGCGCATGATATCAAAAGCTGTTTTCATCAATACATTATGCCTTACCGTGGGCGCCCTAGCCTTAGGCCATATGAGCTACGCCCAGAGCGCCCCGATTGAAGACGAGGTTATTGCGCGAGGTACAATTCGCGGCGGCGACCCGGCCATGGGCGCATTTTTTTCAGGCGACTTTGCAACTGCCGAAATTGAATTTCAAAAAAACTTTCGCCGTATCAAACGCGATGAGATGCAATTGCGCGAAAACGTGCGCAGTGCCAATACGGGCTCTATCACATCTGAAATCATCCAAGGTCCCGGCGCTGTTGGATCTGGCAGTGGATCTGCCGAAGTCCGCACCACTTCTGCTGCGCCGAACCTGTCTGGCCTAACTCAGCGCGCACAACGCACAGGCGAAGGCGTGACCAGTGGCAAAGACCTTGGCTTTCAGCGTTATATGATGGCGATGTCGCAATTAAAGCTCGGCAAATTTGACGCGGCTGAGGACAATTTTAAAACGGCGCTGGCGCTGAATAACCGCCTCTTTGACGCTGACTTACGGCTGGGTTTACTGGCCTTAAATGATAGCGATAGCAAGACAGCCCGCAAACATTTGCGTGCCCTTGACCGCGCCGCAAAACGCTGCCGCGACGCGTGTGAAAATGCGGACGAGATAAAAGCCGCCCAAACAGAGCTATCCGCCTTGCTTGAGCAATTTGAAGGCTAGTCCAATATAACAGCTAGGTTGACCCTATGGGCTAGGCTCATCAGATGATATGACAGGGCGAAATGTGCTCGCCCCTGCTGTGATGCTGCCCCATAAATCATCAGCCTCATTCGCGTCATCAATATCGCGCGTTAAGTGCCATAGCGTCTGGATATAAGGGCCGCCTGCGTCCTCGCTCATCTGGCCCACCCAGGCGGTCATAGAGCTGTATCCTTTGAAATTGACGGTAAAACTGACTTGGTCGCCTTGCACAAAACCACGTAGGGGAAAGCTCTGTGATTTATCAGGCTGTCCGACATTGGTTTTGTAAACACCTGATAGCTCACCGTCTAATGCCGTAAAGCGGACTTGCGACCCACGGTCATTTTCCCACAACCCGTCTATTATGGCGGGCGCGCTTTGCTCTGTTGGGGTATCAGCCCCTTGTGCAGGACTGCATGACGCCAAAACCAAGCTGGCAATAAGTAAAATAGATTTCATCATATACATTAAGGTGGCTGAATTAATTTGGGGTCTTGATTGGATTGGCTTTAAAATAATCCAGCTTATCCGTCAGCACATTGTCTTTGGGGTCTGGTCTTGGCGTGAACACCATCCAGCTATCATTGTCCTTGCTATGCGCTTCCCAGCGCGGGAGATCAGCAGAATTAGGGTCGCCGTTACGGATAAAATTCATCCAATAGCTTTGCATCGGATTGGGACGCGTGCCCCATAAGAGGCCCGTTTCTGCGCCATGCGGCGTGCCGGGCTGCCCCGCGACGTCGGCGTCAATATAATAAAGATAACCACCAATGACATGCTGTTCCATGGCGCGCACGGTTTCGCGAGACGAAAGCACATAACGAATATCACCCATAATACGCTGCGCAGCTTGGGCGTCACTGACCGCAAAATCATCAGCGTATAAATCTTTCACCGCTGGCAGGTCGTCAAATAGCGCGAGAAAGCTGTCATCGGTAAACCCAGCACCATATAGGATGCCACCACCGTCAAAGCTGTTCCCCCCTGCGATATAGGGCACAGGCGCTTGGTCCCCGCGGCGGAACATATCCACGGGCTGCGCGGGAATTTCAGGGGTTTCGATGTAAGGCAGAATAAAGTGCGGGGTTTCTTTGACAAGATCAGACGCAGATTTTTGCTTTAAACTATCCAGCGATTGTATCCGCATCGTCGCCAATTGTTCTGCCGTATAATTGGCCGCTTTTGGGAATGGAAATGCGCCGTATCCCGCCCGTGAAATTGCGCGTGCAAATTTACCTTGCGCCGTAGGTGTGACCATTAAAAGCTGCACCATCATGCCGCCTGCGCTATGTCCTGCTATGGTGATATTATCTTTATCACCACCAAAGTTCTCGGCATTACTGCGCACCCAGTCTAGCGCCGCGACCACATCAAGAAGGCCAAAATTGCGCGGGTCATCAGCCCCCCATCCGGCGTAATCATAAAAACCAAGCCGTCCCAATCGGTAATTCATCGTCACGACCATAAAGCCTTGATTGGCCAGTGCCGCAGGGCCGCTACCGCCTTGACCAGCGATAAATTCACCACCGTGAATTTGAAACAGAACGGGTAAATCCGCACCAGGCTTTGTATTCTCTGGCGTGAAAACATTGATAAAGAGGCAATCTTCCGATGCAGATTCTGAGCCCTTTTGCGGGCAAACGCTGCCCGGCGTGTCAAAGGTTTTCACACCGTCCCAGCTTGGCGCAATTTTTGGGGTGTCCCACCGCTCTGCGCGGGCATACTCGATGCCGATAAACCCCGTCAGGCCGTTCTCAGAGACCCCTTGGGCGATGCCCTGTGTTGTGCTGACTTGGCCGACGTCCAGCGTAGGACCAGAGGAACAGCCCCATAGGATAAGGGCGGCACCGAGTGTGCCGAAAACTGATTTCGAAGATAGCATGATTAAAGTCCTGCAAATCCAAGGATAAGGTAAAGCCCCGTCGTCAGCGCCCCACCAATGAGCGCAAAGGGCAGTTGCGTGCGGATATGATCGATATGATCATTGCCCGTCGCCATAGACGTAATGATAGACGTATCGGATGTCGGCGAGCAGTGATCGCCAAAGACGCCGCCGCCAAGGGCCGCCGCAATGGCGAGGCTGACATTCGTATCCATGCCTTGGGCCAGCGGTACGGCGATGGCAATCATTATCGCAAATGTCCCCCAGCTTGTTCCCGTACTAAAGGCGACGAAACAGGCGGTTAGGAATATCATGGCAGGTACCAGCGCGGGGCTCATATAGGCCCGCGCCACGTCAGCCACATATTGTCCCGTGCCAAGCTCCCGACACAGCGTGCCCAGCGCAAATGCCAGTACCATCAAAATGGCCAATGGCACCATGCCCGACATGCCCTTTAGCGACAGATCAAACATATCGCGAATACCCAGCAGACCTTGCGCCTTATACATCACAAAGGCGATGAGGCAGGCAAAGGTCGTGGCATATAAAACCGACGTCGAGCCGGAACCGCTTTGCAGCGCTGCGAGCCAGCCATTTCCTTTGTCGCCCGTCATAATCAAAAATGTCGGCATGAGTAAAACCATGGCCGCAATGGGCACAATCATGTTGCGCGCGCGAGGTTTCAGCCCCGTTTTCATCTCTATCTCGGATAGCTCACCCGCGAGCATGGGCACAGCGCCTTCGCGCAATATCGTGCCGCGCGCTTCGGCTTTTTTCATTTCGCCAACATTGCGCCCCGTGACGATCACTAGAAATATCGTGATAATAACAATCATCGGATAAAAATTATACAGCGTCGCCTTTAGCAGTTCCCCAAATGGTGCGTCCATGCCTTGGGCCATCAACAGCCCCGTGATAAACGCGCCCCACGCATTAAACGGCAACAGGATACAGCTTGGCGATGACGTCCCGTCAGCAATATAAGCAAGCTTCTCTCGCGGGATATTTAACTTATCAAAAACGGGACGGTAAAGCGTGCCGACCGTGAGGATAGAGATATTACTCTCGATAAAAATCACAAGGCCCGTCGCCATAGCGAGCAATTCAACTTTCACGCGGCTTTGGCTGCCCTCGCCCGCTTTTTCAAGCTTAGCAAGAAGCCCGTCAATAAACCCCTGCACCCCGCCAGAGCGCTGAATAAGGGCGATCAGCGCCCCGACAACGAGGGTAAAGATAATGATGCGCGTATTACCCGCATCGGTGAACACATCGACAAGGCCGTTAATCGTCCCAAATGTTCCGTCCAGCGGATTACCGCCCGCCAATATCAAAAACCCAACCCATAGCCCCGCGAGCAATGACAGAAACACTTGCCGCGTCACAAGCGCAAGACCAATCGCCAAAACCGGCGGGAGTAAAGAGAGTAATCCAAAATTTTCCATACCCCGTGTTAGCGGGGAAGTGGGATGGGGGGAAGAGGGAAAAGATGGGGCAATCCGCTCATTACGAAAACACCCTAGCGCCTAAGGCCTAATTGACTTAAGCCTCAGATATAGCAGCCATCACTCGCTTAGGGCATGATCATGAAAACACTGGCGATTATTTTTACAGGACTTGTCGCTCTGTTACATTTGGGTTTTATGATCGTTGAAATGTTTTTTTGGACGCATCCCATTGGCTACGCCATGTTTAATACAACAGAAATTTTTGCGGCGCAGACGGATTTTATGGCTTCGAACCAAGGTCTCTATAATGGATTTTTAGTCGCTGGCTTAGGCTGGGGACTATTGTCCAAACGACGTGACGTGGTCATCTTTTTCTTGCTCTGCGTCATTACTGCGGGCGTTTGGGGGGCGGTCACAGTGAAACCCACAATCTTTATCGTACAGTCTATACCTGCTATTATCGCGCTTGGATTGACGGTATTGTCGTCTCGCAAACCCTAAACCTGAGAGTCAATGCGCCCTATCCCTTTTTAGGCCCATCGCCCAGCAAACTGTCCAGCCGTTCGGCCAAATCGTCTGCATCAACATTTAACACGCCTGGATCATCGGGTTGACGCGTGGCGGTTTTGGCAGCGGGGATATCATCAGCGGGTTTCTCGGCGACGATCTCCACCTTGGGCGTTGGGACATTAACGCCAACGCTGCGGCGTGCCGCCCCCGCTTCAAACCGTGGATGGATTAATTCGCCCGTTTCACCAAAACTAAAGACGAGGCGGCGCCAGTCTTGGTCGGTATAATCAAAAGCCGTCCCTTGCGGGTCGAGATCTGACCAATCGGGTTCTGACGGGGCGACAGCCGCACGCTCTAGCCACAGCCGCGCATCGGCGTCGTTATCAAGCATAGTTTCCGCCTGATAGGCCAATTGGCATACACGTGTGGTCGGGGCCTCTGACACGACAAGCGGCGAAAGCGCGGACCAGGCCGCAACGCCGTCACCCCGTCGAAGCGCGTCCTCAGCAATCATCAAAATACTTTCCGAATGGCCGGGATTGGTTTTGGCAAGGGCTGCGATACGCTTTGTGCGGGTCTTCTCGGACTCGCCCGCCATTGTATCATTCATCGCGAGCGATAACGCAGGATGCGGGCGCACGGCCCAGGCTTTTTCGATCAGGTTGATAGCTTTTTTCGCACGATCAGATTTGGTCAGAAGCCGTGCCGCCAACGCCACGCCAGGTGCAAAATCAGGCGCCGTACTCGCAGCAGATTGCGCTAGCTCTAATGCCGTCTCAAGGTCTAGTCCTGCATCGGTTAAGCGGTCAGCCTCTGCCGTCATCAGCACAGCACGGCGGCGGCGGGCCGTTTCTTTATCAATATGCTTGCGGCGTTCCCCGCGCGCCAAAGTCTCGCTTGCCGCCGCCCATTGATGATCTTCAAGCTGGGCTTTGAACAAAACATCAAAGGCCCAATGGGCTGATTTGTCATTATCATAGGCCGTTTTGGCCAGCTCGATCGCGCCAGCAATATCGCCCGTGGCAAGGCGTTGTTGTGCCAATCCGCGGCGACCCGTTGCCTCCGTTTTGGGGTCATCGAGCATGGCTTCATATTGTGTCATCGCTTCGAGGTTGTCGCCGCAGGCTTCAGCGGCTTGGGCCGATACAATTCGACCCAAAGCATTAGAGCCGACAAGAGCGCGTGCCCGTTCAGCCTTTTTACGGGATTTATCCGCGTCACCTTCGGCCCCCGCCAGCAGCGCATCTTCCATTGCATCCAGCGCTTGGTTACGGCGGCGTAGACCCATGCCTGATTTCAAACGACCCGGTAAGCGGAATAAAAAGGTCACAAAAGACCACAGCAAAATAATACCGATGAGGGCCAGCGTGGCAATAACGGTAAAAATCTTCCAGCTGAGCGTGATGTCAAAATTTAAAAACCCGCGCGGGCTAGTCGATGTCAGCACAAGCTGTGAGCTATCCCCGATATAGAGCAAAAAACCCGCAATTGCGGCCATAATAAAAACAATGGCAATTACATATTTCATCATAATCGTTTCACTCTCTTATTACCGTCAATCCCAGTGGATAGCGCCTCTAATTTTGACGTCTGGCCGCAAGCAACCAATCGCTAGCCTTATTTTGGGCGTCTTGTGGCATCGCCTCTACAATAGAGACCGCCTGCGTAATGTCACCCGTCTCAATCGCCTCTGCAATATTATCCAGCTGTCGTTCTGCGCGTTTGACATCCTCTGGATTACGGACAGAAATGTGTTTTTTTAATGTCTTGGCCATCCATCCCGCATCCGCCTCTTGCGGCTCTGTCGTGAGCGCGTCAAACACCGTTTCGCGCGGGAAAGCGGGGAGCAGCACAGGCTCTTTTACAATTGTTGGGGCAGCGGCCATTGCGCGCGTTTCGCCCAAGCCCTGCTCTAGCCCGTCAATGCGGGCGCGCAACGTCTCGACGTCATTGACGAGGTCCGCAACGCGTTCATCATTCCCAAGGTCTTGCCCAACGAACTCTTGCGAGGCGGTAGCGGGTGATGTCGGCTCCACCGCCGCTTGCGCGACCATATCATCACGAAGACTTTGCAGCGCTGTTTCCATGGCGTCGACTTGGTCACGCAATGTCTCAATGGTTTCCGCGCTTTGGGCATCAAGCTCAACGCGAGTTGTTGCCGCCAGCGGCGCGTCCGTTGGCATGGGTTTAGCCCGCACCTCAATTGACGCAGGGCGGTTGTTAATTTCGCTTTGCAATAATTTTAGCTGCGCGCCCTGCCCTGTCAGTGTTGTCTCTGCCTTATCCAGCCTCGCGGTCAGCGGCGATAAATCAACGCGCGGCGCTTGGGTGATGTCAGAGTCATTCGGCGTGAGATAGTTTACGGCGCCCCATCCACCCGCAGCGCCCAAGACGGACGCCAGTAAGAACAAAACGCTCGCCCCGCCCCAGCCAATGCCGCGTTTAAAGGGCGTCATGGGTTGAACGACAGTGTCACACTCATTGAAGGTTTCAAATGCATTGCCGTCACTACCGGTGGGGTCATCAATAATGTCATCGACGGTTTCATTAGGTTTATCTATATCGCTCATAACGCAGTTCTATAACGTCCTGTGCTCAAGCGCAATCAAGCTCTCCAGCATCGCGTCTTCATTGGGGGCCTTGGCAATAAGACGGCTTTGCGGTGTCAACGAACCAAGGGCCGCGTCTACTACTGGGCTAATGGATAGCGTCGTTATGCGGGATATATCGGGGGCAAAACCCGCCAGAGTTTGGGCCGCCAAGGGCGAATAAAGGGCGATGATGTCCACAGCGTTCACATCTATATCGGGACGTTTTAAAACAGGTGCCGAGGCATATAATGTCTCACGTCTCGCGCTTAATCCCGCCGCTTTTAAATCCTCCACAATTGTCCCGCGCACATGCCGCCCCGCCATATGCCAATAGGGGCGTGTTTTATCCGGCTCGTCCAAGATAAGCGCCGTCACATCATCAGCACGCCCCCCCGCAGAGCGCACGCGAGAAAAGCCCGCCTCCAGACAGTGCTGCGCGGTTTTATCACCGACCGTCACCACGGGATAATGCCGAGCACGGTCACGTGCACAAAAGGCGTCCACACCATTAGAAGAGGTGAAAATCAATATCGCGTCATGCGGCGGCAAAGCAGGCATGGTCGTCGGTGAGCTGAGGGTCAGCAGCGGAGCAACAATCGTTTTAAAGCCTGCGACCTCGAACCGCTTGGCCGAGGCATCGGCATTAGGGGCCGTGCGCGTTATCCACACGCATTTCATCTAAGCGCCATCCCCTATAGAAGAGTCCCACAAGACGATGTCACCAATCTCGGCTTTGACCTCTTGGCCCAAGCCAAAGCCCAAATCAAAAGCCTCTTTTGGCGTGCTGACACTGGCATGGCTTTGTGTGCCGTAATGCTTAGACCCGTCTGTGGCGATGACTTCCCCGCGAAAGGATAAATCAGAGCCAGCAAATGTGGCCAGCGCCGCAATCGGCGTGCGGCATGAGCCGTCCAGTGCATTAAGGAACGCGCGTTCCGCCGTGATAGCGAGCATCGTGTCCCGGTGGTTTAGCACCTCGACCGCATCGCGCGCGCGAGCATCTTCACGACGAAGTTCAATTCCCACAGCGCCTTGGGCGGGAGCGGGTAGCATCAGCTCTGGTGGCACGGCCTGCGTAATGACAGCCTCTTGGCCCAATCGTTTTAGTCCCGCGCAGGCCAAAAATGTCGCGATAAATTCACCCGTTTCAAGCTTAGCGAGACGCGTACCGACATTGCCGCGCAATAAGCAAAAATCCACATCAGGGCGAAGTCGCGCCAATTGCGCGCGGCGACGAATGGACGCCGTGCCAATCACCGCGCCGTGGGGCAAGTCCAGCACGCTGCTAACCTCATTTGAGATAAAAGCGTCGCGCGGGTCGGCGCGCTCTAACACCGCGCCAATCATGAGCGCGTCTTGGCCCACTGTTGGGACGTCTTTCATACTATGGACAGCCAAATCAATACGCCCATCAATCAGCGCGTCCTCAAGCTCGCGCGTGAAAAGCCCTTTACCGCCAAATTGGGATAAATGCCCTTTAATCTGGTCGCCTTTGGTCTTGAGGATTTTAATCTGGACACGGTCATCATCCCAGCCGTGGGTGGAGAGCAGTAAATCCCGCACACGGTTCGCTTGCCATAAAGCCAAAGGCGAGCCGCGCGTGCCAATAAGAATCACGTCTGATTTGGGAGTGGATGAAGGGATAGATTGCAAAGCTTTGGCTCTCACGCTATTTGACGATGATATGTCCCCGTCAATAGCCCCGCATAAGCCCCAAAAGCAAGATATTGTCGCGCCTGTCTTCATTCTAGGTGTCGAGAGCAGCTGTGACGAAACAGCCGCCAGCGTGCTGCGCCGCGATCCTGATGGCAGCACCCATATCCTATCGTCCATCATCGCCAGCCAAGACGAATATCACGCGAAATTTGGCGGCGTTGTCCCCGAGATTGCCGCCCGCGCCCATATGAGCATCATTGACGCTATTATCGACCAAGCCGTGACAGAAGCGGGGGTGGATTACAGCGATTTATCGGCTGTGGCCGCCACATCAGGGCCAGGATTAATTGGCGGGGTCATCACCGGATTGCTCGCCGCCAAAGGACTATGCCTGTCACTGGATATTCCGTTGATTGCGGTCAACCATTTGGAAGGTCATGCCCTCTCCCCGCGCCTATCAGGGCCGTGTGCATTTCCTTATTTACTGCTGCTTGTGTCGGGCGGGCATACGCAGCTTTTATCCGTCAAGGGCCTGGGCGATTATGAACGGCTAGGCAGCACAGTTGACGACGCAGCCGGTGAAGCGTTTGATAAAACAGCCAAAGTCATGGGACTAGGTTTTCCGGGCGGGCCGAATGTGGAACGCGTGGCGGCGGGGGGCGATCCTAAATCCGTGAAATTACCCCGTCCCTATTGGGGGCAAGACCATGCCAATTTTTCTTTTGCGGGCCTAAAGACCGCCGTTGCGCGCGCGTGGCGGAGCAGTGACAAGTCCGAACAAGACGCCGCCAATGTCGCCGCCAGCTTCCAAGCCACAGTCTGCGAGGTTCTGTCAGAGCGCACAGGCCGCGCCATGGATATGTTCACAAAAGACATTATGTCCACAAATGAGGTGGAGCCGTCAGATACCCCCCACCGCTTTGTTGTTGCAGGTGGTGTTGCGGCGAATAAAGCCATTCGCGGGGCGTTGGAGCATTTATGCGAGGCAAAGGGTTTTAGCCTTAACGCGCCGCCCATGGTCTATTGCACGGATAATGCCGCAATGATTGCGCTCGCCGGCCTTGAGCATTTCATACAGGGGAATATTAGCGATTTATCGGCCAAAGCGCGACCCCGTTGGCCGCTGGATAGTGCGGCAGCAAAATCTGATCCCGCCAGCGGGTCTGGGAAAAAGGGCCCTAAATCATGAGCACACTTCATTATCAAAACATCGGCGTGATCGGCGCAGGGGCCTGGGGCACAGCGCTGGCGCAATCTTTGGCTAGCGCAGGACGTGACGTCACATTATGGGCCTTTGAGGCAGACTGCGCTGAGGCGATTAATAGCGCGCATGAAAACACGCTTTTCCTGCCGGGGGTGAGCCTTTCGCCCAAAATAACCGCCGTGAATGACCTGTCGGTTATGGCAAAATGTGACGCCGTATTGGCCGTGACGCCCGCGCAGTTCATGCGTAAGTCGCTCGCCGCTTACGCCCCGCTCGCGCCAGAGGGGCAGCCGATTGTGCTGTGTTCCAAAGGGATTGAAATTTCGACCCGTATGTTCATGTCAGATGTCCTGTCCGAGGTCGTCCCCCGAGCTGTGCCGGCTGTGCTGTCTGGCCCCAGCTTCGCTATTGATGTGGCCAAGGGATTACCCACAGCGGTGACTTTGGCCTGTGAAGATGTGGATGTGGGCGAGGCGTTGATGCAAGCGATAGCCGCCCCCACATTCCGCCCCTATTTATCGACCGATGTTTTAGGCGCAGAAATTGGCGGGGCTGTCAAAAATGTGTTGGCGATTGTCTGCGGAATTGTTCTGGGCAAAGAGTTGGGACGTTCGGCCCATGCCGCGATTATTGCGCGCGGCTTTGCCGAAATGACACGGCTTGGCACGGCGCTGGGTTGTGCGCCCGAAACCCTCACTGGATTATCGGGGCTAGGGGATTTGGTGCTAACATGTTCAAGCGAGCAGTCGCGCAATATGTCCTGCGGCCTTGCGATGGGACGCGGACAAAGCGCGCAAGATATTGTCAACTCCCGCACAGCCGTAACAGAGGGCGTGGCGACGGCGCCCGCCCTGAAAGCGCTTGCGCAGCAACATAGTGTCGATATGCCGATTTGTTTTGCGCTGGCCGATATACTCGACGGGCAGATTACCGTAGACCAAGCGATTACCGCGCTCTTGTCGCGCGACCCCAAAAGAGAGCACTAATATGCAGTTCATGATATATTCTGAAGACGTCACAGACGGCCTGCCCATTCGCCAAGCCACGCGTGAGGCGCATTTAAATTGGCTGAAAAGTGACGCGGCGGTGAGCGTCCAAGTCGCAGGTCCGTGGATGGACGACGACGGGACGATGCGCGGGAGCCTCCTGATTGTCGACTGCCAAGACCGCGTGACACTCGACGCATGGATGGCGCGCGATCCGTATAAAATTGCGGGCCTGCCGGGTCAGATTATTGTGCGAGCCTATAAGGTCGCAATTAATAATCTTTAGCGCACCACTTTATAAATAGTCACATCGCCGTCTTCCAAATCATCGACAGCGGGCGTGAGGTAATCGGGCACGATGCCTTGTTTTAAAACGCCGTAAAGCCCGTCTGGGTTTTCATCAATGAGGTTTTGCGTTTCCGCCGTGGGACGACAAAAGTGCAGATAATCAATATCATTGTCCTTCAATAGCGATTTGGCCACATCAGGGGTCGAGGTGCCGATATTTATTTGCAGCGCAATGCCCGTAATATTACGGTGATAATTGCCCGAAATTGAACGGTGTTTTGTGGCGTTAAGGATTGGCGCGCCGCCGTTGCTGGTCGCGGCAATAACGCCCGTCGGTAATGTGTTTAGTGCGTCCATCACCGATGATGAATAACAAGCGGTGGCTTTGCTGGCTTCCGTCGCGGCATTATCTGCTTCTGACATCAATATCCCCGGCACAGCCCAGATGAGCGGCACAGACAAAGCCAGCGCGCCGATATAGGCGATGTTGGACGGCTTGGGCGTATCACTCGCGTCGTCATGGGCCGCTAGTTTTCCTACCCCCGCCTGATAGGTCTTCGCAATCCATCCCGCCAGCGGCAGGATAGAAACGACATAAGCAAATGGGAAAAAGCGCTGCTGATAAATCGTCAGCCCGAGCGCGCCGAGCAAGAGCATCAAGATTAAGACAGTCCCGCCCCATCGGCGATTTTTCCAAATGGCCACTATTAGCATCCCCAGCGCCAGAAGCGGTGCGCCCAACATATAGGGAATTTCCATCGCGGCATTTTTCATACCCAAACTCAGCCCCTTGGCTTCGCTGATATTAGAGAGCCACAAACGATCAACCACATCAGGCAGAACATTGAGCGGGTTATTGAGGCATTGCGGGGCTTGAAACGATAGCACCAACACGCATGCCACGCCCAAAACACCAAGCCCCATAAAACGAAGCATCAAAGACCGCGCTGATAGTCCGCTCGCAAGGCTTGCAAGGCCCAATCCCCCCACCAACGCCGCGCTAAGCGTGATCAGCGATAGCGCGTCGCACGCCACAACACCGTATTCAGAGGGGGCGATAGTGCCGAAAAAACATACGACCAATCCTGCGCACAAGCCCAGACCAAAGCCTTGCGTTCCCGCCCGTGCAGACGCGCCCAAGACCATCCAGTTGAGCGCAACAAAGGCGCAGATGATTGCGGCGAAAATATAAACCTCCACACCCACAGCCAATGATGTCGCCACCGCTGCGCCAGAGGCGGCAAAGGTCCAAAATCGGCGTTTGGGATCAAGCAGCAGAACCACCGCCCAAGCCACTAATCCCATTTGAACATTGTGATGATCAATCGCGCCAGGCGTAAAGCGGTAAAAATTCAATACAAAAAAAGCGAGCAGAACGAGGGTAAAGCCATATGTCGCCTTGGGGTTTATACCGTATTGCGCGGCCCAAAATTTGGCCCCCGTTGTCATGGCGAAAATTAAAACTAACGCAGAGAGCGGCGGCCACACTGTATAAGATATCTGCAACGCCGTCTCTTGGGTTGTGAATAGATCAAAGATATGGGTCAGGATAATCAGCGGAATATCGGGAATACGCGACCAGTGCATATCTGTGCCGCCCGCAAGGCCGAGGCGGTATTGGTTGGTATCAAACCACCCTTGACCCAGAAGGTAATCGCGAATTTGGACAAGCCGCATGACATCATCATTATCCTGGCCAATATCACCCAGGCTGCCTTTGGCGGCTGCCATTATAAAGATCAGCGCAATCATAAGCAGCCCCGCCCAAAGCGTTGGTGCGCGCAAGATAAATTTCGGCAAAGCAAAACCAGCGTCGGATGTCGTATCAGCCATTGAAATGTCCTGTGACTTTCGTCTTTTTGTTTCCTGAAATTTAACCTTAACGCCTTAAGAAATACTGAAATGAAACAGCCCGAACGCGTTTTATGCAAACCGTTAAAGAGGCATGATTGGTGAGGATGGCGTTATGAGTAATCAATTTGGTGATTTAAACATCGCAGTTTTACTGCCCTGTTATAATGAAGAGGCCGCCATTGCGCAGGTCGTTTTAGATTTTCGCCGCGTCCTGCCCGGCACACGCATTTATGTCTATGATAATAATTCATCGGATAATACATCCGAGCAAGCCGCGCGAGCAGGCGCAACTGTTGTGCCGTCACGCCGCCAAGGCAAAGGCAATGTCGTGCGCCAAATGTTTGCCGATATTGATGCCGATATTTATATTATGGCCGATGGTGACGGAACCTATGACGTGTCTGCCGCCCCGACCCTGATCCAAACACTATTGGATGAGCGCGTTGATATGGTTGTCGGCACCCGTAATGACGTCACGATAGACGCGGGCCGTAAAGGCCATGCCTTTGGCAATAATCTGTTTAACAAAGTCTATCAGGCCATTTTTGGCAATGACTTTTCCGACATTTTTTCAGGCTACCGCGTGTTTACGCGCCGCTTTGCAAAATCATTTCCAGCCATGTCGCCAGGCTTTGAGATTGAGACAGAAATGTCCGTTCACGCCTCGTCCCTGCGTTTACCTGTCAAAGAAGTTGGCACAGATTACGGCGTACGCGGCGAAGGATCAGAGAGCAAGTTATCGACCTTTCGTGACGGCTTTCGTATCCTGCGCATGATTGCGACTTTGATGAAAGAAACGCGGCCATTTTTGTTTTTCTCTTATCTTGCCGTTGGTCTGTTGGGCGTTTCCATGTTTACCGCAACGCCCGTCTTGATTGAGTATTTCCGGACAGGATTAGTTGACCGTATGCCGACATGGGTGATGTCCATGACGATGCTGTTGGCCTCACTGATGGTGTTTATGGCGGGTGTCATTCTTGATTCTGTTGCGCGCGGTCGTAATGAGCAAAAGCGTATTCATTATCTGTCCATTGCCCCCTCACGCGGTGAGCAACATATCCATAGCACACCCCGCCTGCGCGAACGTCGCGGTACGGTCAAGGCGGAAGGCTCTGTCAAAGAACGCAATGAAAAATCAGCAAGGGGTTAGTCATGAACCGCGAGACCACCAATAAAATCCGCTTTGTCCTAGAAGACATCTTGCCGGCCTTCATCCGCGATAGCGCGGCGTTCAAAGGGTTTGCCAGCCTTGTCTGGGGAAAGCATATTGCAGATCTAGCCAAGTTCCGCGAACGGGCTCCATTCCTCACCGATGAAGAATATGAGGCGCTATATAAACATCATCCACGCGTTCACGAAGGCACAGATAATTCCAAAGCGTGCCTAGACCGAATGGCGCTGGACGCACGCGGCACATCCATTTGTGATGTGGGCTGCGGCACAGGTTATACGCTGGATAAAATCCGTGATGCGCGCCGCGATATGACGCGTTTTGTCGGCGTTGATTTTGCCATTGACGATGCCAACGCCATTAAAGGGATTGAGTATGTCGCCGCCAAAGTTGAAGACTTACCGTTTGCGGATAATGAGTTCGATACCGTCATCTGCACCCATGTGATTGAACATGTGTTGGATTACCGCGCCGCCATAGCAGAGCTTCGCCGTATCACGAAAAAGCGGCTTATCATTATTGTGCCGCGCGAACGCGAATACCGTTATACTTTTAATCCTCATTTTAATTTCTTCCCTTATACCCATAGCTTTCTGCGCGCGATGCAACCCGTGCCCGCAAAACATGCCGTGGAAGATATTAAGCGCGATATTTATTATTACGAAGATATGAGTGAGCCGGCAGAAAACATGATGCCAATTATGGATATCGTCGCCTAATGAAATCTGTCAGCTTCACAGGGTTATCGCCCGCTGTTGCGGCGCTTTTAATTGCAACGCCCATTATGATTGCGGGCGGGCAGGTCTTGTTTAAAATGACGAGCGAGCGGTTGCTTGCGCGCGGTGACGCCGCCTTTGCCTCTGTCATGTTTGACCCCGTCTTTATTGCCGCACTCGCCCTTTACGGCGGGGCGACTTTGCTCTGGATTTTTGTGCTTAAATCCGTGCCGCTATCCTTTGCCTATTCTTTCATGGCGCTGACTTTTGTCATCGTACCACTTCTCGCCGCTGTGTTTTTAAAAGAGACCATTGGCCTGCGCTATATGATTGGCTCTGCCCTGATTATGGCCGGATTAATTGTGGTGCAAAATTAGATTAATTCCCCCTTTCCCTTTTGACGCTGCGTAGTAGAAGTAACGCCAAGATATAAAAGGGCCTCTCCATGGATAATTTTCAAAATAAAACTGCCTTCGTCACGGGGGCAGCCTCTGGCATTGGCTTATCCATTACGCGCGCCTTGTTAAAATCTGGCGCAAATGTCATGATGAGCGATATTAACGCGGATGCACTGAGCAAGGCGGCAAACAGCTTGCGGACCGAGACAGGCGGCAGCGTCGATACCGTCACATGTGATGTTGGCAATATGGACAGCGTCGTTGCGGCGGCCAAAGCGACCACAGACCGTTTTGGCAAGGTGCACCTCCTCTTTAATAATGCGGGGGTTGGCCTTGCGGGACGGCCCGGCAATATCGCCATCAAAGACTGGCAATGGATTGTTGATATTAACCTGATGGGTATTGTTCACGGCATAGAGGCTTTCGTGCCTGCCATGGTTGCTCACGGCGAAGGCGGACATATTGTCAACACAGCCTCTATGGCGGGGCATTTTACGATGGCGGGCATGGCGCCCTATCACGCGACGAAATTTGCGGCCGTTGGCTATAGCGAAACACTGGCCCAAGAACTTGCGCCTGTAAATATTGGCGTCTCTGTGCTGTGTCCGACATGGGTAAAATCAAAAATCCATATGGCCGCCTTTGGCCGCCCAACGGCGTCTGAAAAATCTGGCAACGGCGAGGCAACGAAGATTGACGGCACTGCGGCAAAAGTCTTTGAGATGACCAAAGGTCTTGTTGAAAATGGTATGGAGCCTGACGTGTTGGCCGATCTTGTTCTGAAGTCCATCACCGCAAAACGGCTTTATATCTTTAACGATCCCGAAGCCCGCGCCTCTATCGATATTCGCCGCGATATGATCCTTAAAGACTTTGATGCCTGCTTAGACGATTTGGGCTTTAAAGATTAGAGGCGATTTAATTCGCCCCCGCCTCAGTCAGTAGCGTCAAAAGCAATATTTCATAGGCCAGATGCGGGTCTTTATTCTCCCAGCTTTCATTGGGCGCGTGGGCGTTACGCGATATGCCGCCTCGCCCCATCGTCAGGGACGGAATGCCCAAAGATATGGGGATATTCGAATCTGTAGAGGATGCATGAAGGCTCGGCGCGTAACCCTCTGAGATTAGCGCGGCGACTGCGTTAGTAACAAGCGTGCTTCCTCGGTCGCCCTCACCGGCGGGGCGTTTGCCAACCGATTTAACCTCAACCGTCAACGCCTCATTAGATGTCCGCCGCGCGTTTTCAACCTCGAGCGCTTCAGCCATCGCCGCTTGAAAAGCGCCGTCCAGCTTTGCCAATTTAGCAGGGTCGGTCGAGCGCATGTCGACCTCCATCCAACTGGTAAACGGAATTGAATTAATGGACGTGCCGCCGCCGATACGGCCCACGGAAAAGGTGGCTTTCACGCCGGGGAGTTTCGTGATTGGTGTGGCAGCGTCAGTAAAGCGCGTGATGGCTTCGGCCAAAGCCTGATGCGGATGGGCGCGCCCAAAGGCGCCGTAGCTATGCCCGCCGGGGCCAGAAAACGTCACGCGGTAACGGTTTGATCCCACCGCATCCACCACAAGCCGTTCCAGACCGCCGCCGTCAATCGCGATGAAGCTGTCGATTTGCGGGCTGCCGTCTTTAAACAAATGCCGCACACCACGCAGGTCGCCTAATCCCTCTTCGCCAATTGATCCCACAAATAAAATGTCGTCGCGCGTCTGAATATTATGGGTCTCCATGACCTCTATGAGCGACATCATCGCGACCATGCCTTGACTGTTATCGCCAATACCGGGCGCGTAAAAGACATTGCCGTCGCGGCGCACTGTGACATCGGTTTCAATTGGAAACACGGTATCAATATGGGCAACGACAGCGACCGTGCGGCCGCCCTCTGTGCCTTTGCGGCGCGCAATGACATTGCCAACACCGTCAAGGCTGACGTCGCTCAGACCTAGCGCGGTCAGGCGTTTTGCAAAATCAGCCGCGCGCGTCTCTTCGCCAAATGGAGGCGCTGGAATTTCGGTGATCTCAATCAAGCGCTTAATATTCTTGTCGTTCATGGATTGGAAATCAGCAAATGCTGCTTGGATATCGCCGCGGTTGCGCAGAGCTTTTATGCGGGCCGTCGCCGCTGGGTCAGCCGTTAGCGCTTGCGCCGCCGCCTTGACTTGCGGCGCAGTAATCGTCTCTGCTTTTATCTCTGTTTTCATTTGGGGCGCAGTATCAGCACAGCCCGCCACGCTTAGCGCTAATAATGTTGTCAGGGTTACTTTTTTCAATGTCATGAAAGACCTTTACGCGTTGAGTTTAAGCGTGCTGGGCACCGTTTTACGAAGCTCAAATTTCAAGACCTTGCCTGTACCGTTGCGCGGCAGAGCATCGATAATATGCAAATGTTTTGGGCATTTGAATTTCGCGAGGCGGTCACAAATATGGGCGGTGATATCCTCCATCGATAGGCTCGCCCCGGGCTTTAGCACAGCGACGACACAGCCCGTTTCGCCAAATTTTTCATCCGGCACGCCAATCACCGCGACCTCTGCAATGGCGTCCATTTCGTAAAGCAGGTTTTCAATCTCGGCAGGGTAAACATTCTCGCCGCCCGAAATATACATATCCTTGATACGGTCATCGATATAAATAAAGCCGTCTTTGTCTTTGCGGCCAATATCGCCCGATTTAAACCAACCGTCTTCAAAGGCATCTTTTGTGGCGTCAGGGCGGCGCCAGTAGCCCGGCGTTATACAGAGGCCTTTGAACCAGATTTCACCCGGCACATTCGGCGCGCATGTCTGACCGGCCTCGTCAACGATACGGATTTTGGCATGCATAAGCGCTTTGCCAGCAGAGCCGATTTTGCTGGGAATATCGTCTTTGGCCAGCATACAGCCCGCCGCAGCGGTTTCGGTCATGCCGTAACCTTCCTGGATAATCACACCGCGGTTCAGCCAATAATGCACAAGCGCGTCTGGTACAGTTTCCGCCCCACAGAGCGCCGCTGTGATGCGCGAGAAATCAGTCGCTTCTGACTTTGGATGGGCGCGCAAGGCATTATAGGCCGCAGGCACCATAAACAATGTGCTCACCCCTAAATCGGGACTATTAATCGCGTCCAATGTTGCCGTGGGGTCAAACATGCGCAGAATAACTGTCTTAGCCCCAATCCACATCGCGGGTGTCGCCGTCACGTTCAGCCCGCCAATATGAAACAAAGGCATATTGGATAGTGATACGCTATCACGGCTATTGCCGCCGGGGCCTGTGCCAGCGGCGGCACTAAAATACATCATAGCGTGGGTGATAATCACCCCTTTGGGTGTGCCCGTTGTGCCCGATGAATACATCAACATGCATTGGTCGGTCATCTCTTGGGGGATCATCTCCAGGATTGGAGTGGCCTTAGCGAGAGCGCGTTCATAATCGCTATCCCCACCCATACCGTCCGTATTAATCCAATGTTTGACTGGGGTCTTATCCGCTAGCGCATCGGCAATGGGTGTAAAGGGACTATCAACGATAACGACGCTGGCCTCTGAATTATTTAAAATAAACCCAATCTCTGGCGGGGTCAGGCGAAAATTAATGGCAAGGCAGACCGCTCCAATCCGCCAACACGCAAAAATTACCTCTAGCGTATCGCAGCTATTCAGCGTTAGAAAACCGACGCGGTCACCGCGCTCAACCCCGTGGTCAACCAGCATAGCGGCGCAACGCCCCACACGGTCATTCATCTGGGAAAAGGTAAATTGCCGCCCGCTGGGCAATTCATGCATCGCCACTTTATCGGGTGTGGCCTCTGCGTGATGGCCAATCCAATCAATTACCTCAAATCCCATATCGTCTCTCCCCGCCTTTTGGCTTTGTGCTTTGCACTTATGGGGATGACTGTAGGCAAGCAAGGTGGGGCTGACAATCAGCCAATGAAAAAAGTACTCAAAAAAAGAGCCGCATAGAGCGGCTCTCATTCATATAGACCGCGCGGTGCGCTACTCGATTTGAAACCTTACGCGCTTGCTTTGACCCGGTGCGGACACAGCCTCACCGTTCACAGTTTTAGGTGCGTATTTCATGGCACGCACACCTTTTAACGCTTCTTCTTCAAAAGCAATAGACAGGCGACCCGTGTAATCAATATCTGACACACGCGCGTTCACAACAGCCCCGTCAACACCAATGTCATAGCTGACTTCGACAGAAACGTTTTTATAAATCTCACGCCGCATCGCTTTGGACGGGTAGCTAATTTGCATATTGTCAATGAGCTTTGGCTCAACAATACGGTCGGCAATCGCCGCAGGTGCAATGGCGGGTGTTGTTAGCGCGGCCTCACGCGGTGCGGGCGCGACAGCGCTTCCCGTCTCAACTGGCTGAACTAAGGGTAAGTTTGATGTTACAACAGGCTGCACCGGTGCCGCAATTGAAGCCGCTTGCACAGGCGGGGCCGCTTGCACGGCGTTCAGTTCATTCACGGTTGTCGCCAATTGCGTGACAAATTCACCGCTAAACACGTCACCCGCTGGGCGGTCATAAATCGTGTTAAACAAGGCGGCTGCTTCGCGCAGCTCTGCCCGCATCACCCCGTCAACGGGCCCAGAATAATAACCAAGCCGTTGTAAATTATCCTGAACATCGCGCGTTATCGCCAGCGACATTGTCGGCCCAGTCGCTACGGTCGGTGCAGGATTTGAAACAATTGGGTTTAATATTGCAGGGTTCGCAGCAGGCGCTGACGGTGCAGGGATAGTCGCGCGAACAGGGGGAATTGCTACATCGCGCGCAATCTCCGCAACTCTGACGATGTCTTTCGCCTTTGTCTGTTGCGAAACAGGCGCTGCTTTGGGTTCAGGCTTAGGCGCAGCAGAAATAGGGGCTGCCTCTTTGCGGCTCTCTTCTTTTTTAGCAGCGGCTAAGCGTGCGGCCTCTAGGCGTGATGCCTCACGGGCTGCTATGCGCGCGGCCTCTTTACGTGCAACGTCGTCTTGACGGGCTGCTTGACGGGCCATGCGCGACACATTGATGGATTTGTATTTTGGTTCAACTTTCAATTCAGCCACTTTCACAGTAGCTTTGACATCTGGCGTTACGACCTTTGGCACGTCTACAGGCGGTGGTGTTACAATAGGGGCCGTCTGCGTATCGAGGCTTGCTGTCTCTTTAAGGCTGGCCTTTTCCGGCACGGGGGTCGTCTCTTGAGGCGTGACTATATCTTGCGGTTTGAGCGTATCAGTAGCCCGCGTCTCTATGCTTAATACTTCTGTCGGGGCGGGCTTGACGCTGACCGATTGTTCAACATTGGGGCGGGTCATGGACGACACACCAAGGCCAAGCGCAATGCTGAGCGCAATCGCGCCAACACCCATGGCGGCAAATTTGGTCTTACCCAAATTTGCGACAGAAAAGCCACCCGTATTATTGGCCGCAATCTGCGCCGCCATAATACCGGATGCCGTATTGTCATCCATATGGGCGCTGGCTTTATCGTCTTGCACTAAGACTTTGGTAGGAACAGCCAAAGTGGAGGCAGAAACAGACACGGGCGCTTTTGGTTTTACCGCAGGCACGGCGGCAGCTTTCTTCTTTCCAAACAGACCCGCAACATTAATCTTGCTGACGGGGGCGTTCATCGTCTTGGCCTGCGTTGACGCTGCCTCGGCGATAGGCGCTGCGGACATGTCAGGCGCGTCGTCAACAGAGGCCATGATCTGGCGTGCGGCACGGACATCACCGCCGTCTTCCAATGTTTGAAGCGCCGCTTTGGCCGCATCTTGGCGGGACAAAGCCGTATCCAAATCACGGGCCAGACGATCCATTTCACCTTTGTGAGTGGCTTGGGCCGCTTCTATGCTGGCGTCATCATGGATAAGGCCGTCCATTTTCGCGCGTTGTGCGTCAGAGGCCGCTTGCGCCGCATCATAAACCTCTTGCGCTTTTAATACGGCTGCATCGGCTTTGCTGCGTTCTGCATGCAAAGCACTCAGGTCGCGGGCCGCTTTCTCTACCCGTTGTGTGATCTCAGTCATGTCAGAGAGTAAAGCATCATGATCTGACTTGCGTTGCTTCGCGCGCGCCATAGCGGCTTTAACCTCGGCTTCGGCTTCTTCCAAGGCGCGAGCAGCGGCGGTAACAGACCCCTGCATTTGATCTTGGCTGGTCTTTGCGTCAGCGTCACGCGCATTGGCAATCACCAGCCGTTCGTCCAACGCCCCAAGACCGCCTTTTTGCGCGTTTAGTTCTTGCGCCAAAATCGATAGCTCTGTTTCTTTATCAGCAAGACTATCCGTCAGGCTATTTAGCGTGTCCGCTTTCGCCTTACGGTCAACGTCAAGGCGGTGCAGTGATGAGCGCGTCGCCTCGATACGCTCTGCCAAGGCCGCGCGTTGATTGCTTGCGTCTTCTTGTAGGGCGACAAGACGGGCTTTTTCCTCGGCCCGCTCGGCGGCGCGCGCAATGGCAAGCTCTCTTTGGCGGGCTTCCTCAATAAGGCGAGCTTCTTCGGCGAGGCGCAATTCTTCTGCGCGGCGTTCGGCATCAAGACGGCGTTCTTCATCTTGGCGTTGGGCTTCGGCTTCGGCGAAGGCTTTGGCCGCTTTTTCCATTTCTGCAATACGCTCAGATTCAGCTTGTAAAGCATCTTCGGCGCGGCGAGCGGCCTCTAGGGCTTGGCGTTGCGCCTCTTCGCGCGCAGACGCTGCCTTTTCCATTTGAGCGCGATATTCATCGGCTAGCTTTTGGGCTTCAACCGTGCGGCGTTTGGCATCTGATTCGGGGGCAACATCCGCGACAGGAGTGACCGCCTCTGGTGTTCCGCGCGACAAAAGCCGTGACATAAGGCCAGTTGGGGCGGCGACTTTTACGGTGGGTTCGGGCGTGGCCTCAATAACGGCCTCTGGCGCGCGCCACGCAATATCGCCGCGAACATTCAACGCCGTGCATGACAGATAGATTTTATCACCGTCGCTAATCTCTTTCGCGTAAGTATCGGGAATAATGATTTCGCAACCCGCAGCATTCTCATAACAATCCAGAAGCGTGCTTTTCTTCACGTCAGACCAACCAACAGGTGATAGCCACGCAGACGCACCGCCGCCTTGTGGGACTTTACGCAGGCTAACCAAAATTTGGCTTTCATCAGACGGGGTGGCAATTTCTATAATGGGCGTGTCTGCCCGTTGCGAAATGTCAATCTTTTCAGATGTCTTTTTTGCAGATGTGTTTTTCTGTGTGCGCTTGCCCATGGCCCGTCCCCTGACTCGTTACTTGACTAAGAAAGTCTTAATCTCCTTTAAAGAGGCGCTTGGGGAGCGTGACAATATACAGGGCGGTTAATCTAAAGACCGCCCACAGCTATTTCATAGTTATGCACAGGGTGTGGATAAGTAACGGCTCGCAATCGACATCAAATCAAGACAGGCGCGTTAAGCTTTCGCATGTTTCGCCTCATGGGCGAGCAGCCAGTTTTTTCGGCCCAAACCACCCGCATAACCGCCCAAATGGCCGCCTGTTCTAATCACGCGGTGGCACGGAATAATCAGGGCCATGCCATTAGACGCATTTGACCCCGCCACGGCACGAACCGCTTTGGGATTGCCAACCGCCTCTGCTAGCTGCGCATATGACCGTGTCTGACCATAAGGGATAGCGCATAAGGCAGCCCATGTTTGTTTCTGAAAGTCTGTGCCTGTGGGCGCAAGCGGGGTTTTGAAATCCTGTAAGCTGCCGTCAAAATACTGTGTTAGTTCATCGCTTATCTGCGCGGTTATATCTGTGCGGCCCGGAATGATCGCGCGGCCATGGACTTTGGATAGGCGCGCGAATTGTTTGGGCAACGCTTTGCGGTCGGTAAATTCAAGCAGATATAAATGGGCGCTATCACAGACCGCAATCATCGGGCCAAGGGCAGTGTCAATCCAGTCCACCATGAGGGGCGGTGCGGATTTATTCTTAGGCGGCGCGCCAAATGTTTTGGAAAAGGCGGCGCGAAAGCCAGAGGCGCTGTCATAGCCAGCGCTTACTTGCGCAGTAATCACCGCCTCCCCTGATACGAGCGTATTGTGCGCGGCCCCCAAACGGCGCGCTCGCGCATATTGCGTGAAGGTCATACCAAAACGCGATTTAAATTGCCGCCGCGCCGTAGACGGATCAATGCCGCGCGCAATCAAGTCTTGCTCCCGCCAGCGGTGCTCTATGTCGTCCTCAACAAGGCTGACTAATGTCTTAATCAGTGTAGACGCCTCGCCCGGCAACCGCGTTGGGTGGCAGCGTTTGCACGCCCGAAAGCCCGCCGTTAAGGCCGCCTCTGCGCTGTGATAAAATCGGCAATTTTGCGCCTTTGGCAAACGCGCGGGGCACCCAGGACGACAAAATATCCCCGTCGAGGTCACGCCCATGAACACCCCTGCATTATCAGGGGTGAGCGCAGGCTTTGACGCAAATAAGGCATAAGCCGCATCAGCATCAATCAATGGAGTAAAAAGATCACTTTGGGACATGGGCTATGCCTATCACAGTTCATTATCCTCTGCCGCCAAAAAACAGGCACGGCAGTGAAAAACAAGCCTGATACCGAAACAGCGTCGCTGCGCGGGCTTGTGATTTCTGCACAGGGACGGTAAGGCGGGTCAAATCTTTTTACGGTGAACACTATGGCCAATTATCTTCATAAAAACGACTTGCCCGACGGCCTTGACCTTGGCCCGACGATTGCTGTGGATACAGAAACCCAAGGCCTGTCTCTGGTGCGCGATAAATTATGTTTGGTGCAATTATCGTCAGGCGACGGAGACGCCCATGTTGTGCAGATGAACCGCGACAGCTATGATTGCCCGAATTTAAAAGCACAATTATCAAACCCCAAGACAGAGACCATCTATCACTTTGGCCGGTTTGATGTCGCCATCATCCAGCGTGATTTAGGCATTAAGCTCGGCGGTATATTTTGCACGAAAATCGCATCGGGTTTGGTGCGCACCTATACCGATCGTCACGGGCTAAAAGACCTGTGTAAAGAGCTGCTCAATGTGGATTTATCCAAGCAACAACAAAGCTCTGATTGGGCGTCTGACGAGCTAACCGACGCGCAAATCGCCTATGCGGCGTCTGATGTGCTTTATTTGCATCAGTTGAAAAATATCCTGATGGCGCGGCTTTACCGCGAAAACCGAATGGATATGGCGCAGGCCTGTTTTGATTTTCTGCCGACCCGCGCAGACCTTGATTTGCAAGGATGGAACGAAGTTGACATTTTTGCCCATAGCTTTCGCCGCCGCGACTAATCCATGAGTAAGACACCCTTACCGCTGGCCATTGATGTCGACGGGACATTATTGCGCAGTGATATCACGCAAGAGATGTTTTGGTTGGGCCTGATGAAATTCCCTTGGCTTGCACCGAAAATTCTCACCCTGATTAAAAATGACCGTCCCGCGTTAAAGGCACTGCTAATGCCAAAGCTAGCGGATGTGTTTGACCCCGAACACCTCCCTTATAATCCGCTGGTTTTAAAATATGCACGCGCGCATAAGAAAAAGGGCGGTGAGGTTATCCTGTGCTCTGGATCTGAGGGCGCGCTGATTGAACGTATCGCCGATCATCTGGATGATGTGGACGCAGGGTTTGGCACGACCGAGACCGTGAACCTTGTCAAAGGCAATAAGTCAAAGTTTCTACAAGACCGCTATCCAGTCGGCTTTATTTACATGGGCAATAGCACGCAGGATTTCGATGTCTGGGTGGACGCGGATATCGCGCTCGCCATTGCCCCGCCCAAAGGGGTAGAGGCCATTTTGGATAAACACGGCAATCCCGTTGAGATTTTAGAACCGCGCGAGCCTGAAGCGTCTGCCATATTTGAGGCCATGCGTCCCACCGTCTGGCCCTATATTTTAATGGCTTGCCTCGTCACGGCCTTTTTCTGGCCCATGGTGTTTGAAAATACATCTGCCGGTTTGAAAGACACGCCCTTGATTATCATCAGCCTAATCGCCTTTATGGGCGGGGGCTTTATGCTGGGTGACCTGTTCAGGGTCGACCGTTTACGTGCCCATCCAGTGAAACGCTTTCGCCCCCTTCCCAGTGGGCGCCTTGGGGCCAGCACATCGGTCATTTCCGCAATCTGTCTAATTCTTTTCGCAATTGTAATTTGGACATTATTAGCACCACCCGTAAGCCTTGTTGCACTGGCCAGTTTAGGGCTGTGTATGATTGGGGCGGGCATAATCGCGATAAAAAATCGTGTTTTTCAATAAATGTTTATTGAAAAACAATAATTACCTGCTATAGCTAAGTCATCATAGTCCGGTGTGCCAACCGGGAGGAGACAATTATGACCGAGTCACACGACGGGGCAGCCGTAGCCCTATACGCCCGCAATGCAAGAAATCCAAAACGACGCCTGTTTATTTGGCGTGCGATTATCTTCATCTTACCCGCGCTTGTCATTGTCGGTGCAATCGCTCTCGTCGTCATATTGGGCGCGTTGAAAGAAAAACCTGAAACCAAAGAAGACGTGATTAAAGCCGTGCCTGTGTTGACCGCACTGGCCGTGCAGGACGACGTGACCTTGCGCGTCTCCACCCAAGGCGAAGTGCAACCCCGCACAGAAATTAATATCGTTCCGCAAGTCGGCGGACGCATTAGCGATATGTCACCCAATTTTATTGCAGGCGGTCAGTTTAAAAAAGGTGACGTCCTGTTTCGCATAGAGGCGCGCGATTATGAGCTTCGTGTTGTGCAAGCCCGCGCCAATGTCGCCCAAGCGCAAACCGTTCTCATGCGTGAAAAAACAGAATCCGCCATCGCGCTTGAAGATTGGAACGATATTGGGCGGGGTCGCAAGGCGTCTGCCCTGACCTTGCGCGAACCGCAAATGGCCGAAGCGCAGGCGCGTCTTGCCTCAGCCGAAGCGCAGCTTGATGAAGCAGAATTACAACTTTCGCGGACAGTCGTGCGCGCGCCATTTACAGGCCGCGTGACGACGCGCAATGTTGACCAAGGCGAATTTGTCAATCCTGGCACCGCCATTGGCCGTGTTTATGCTGATGACGTCATGGATGTGCGCTTACCGCTGACCAATGACGAGCTTCGCCGTGCAGGTTTGCAAATTGGCTATCAACATGCATCGGGTGATATGCCGATTACCGTTGATTTATCGGCCAATGTCGGCGGCACTGACGCCACATGGCAAGGCCAAATTGTTCGCACGGATAGCCGTTATGACGCGGCAACGCGTGTTCTTTATGCCTACGCCGAAGTGCGCGATCCCTTTGGCGCAGGGTCAGATAACGGTGTGCCCATCGCACCGGGATTATTTGTGTCAGGCGCGATCGGCGGCGAAACATTTGAAAATGTCATCACTGTGCCGCGCGCGGCCCTACGCGGAAACAACCAAGTCTTTATCGCAAATGATGATGACACTTTATCGATTAAAACCGTTCAAGTAATTTCTACAGACCGCGACCGTGCCGTCATCCGTTCAGGGCTGTCCATTGGTGACGCCGTGGTGACGTCCCCCATTCGCGGGGCGAGCGACGGCATGGAAATCGCCGTCGTGGATAATGCGCGCGAACTTGGCCCGCAAATCTCAGAGGATAGCTCTGACGAGGATACAGCCGCCGAGGCTATAGCTGCGGGAGATGTCCAATGACCCGCTTTATAAAATGGTGGGCAAGCAACCCCGTTGCCGCCAATCTTTTGATGTTTATCTGCCTCATCGGTGGTCTGGTCAGCTATATGACAATCGAGCGTGAGCTTGATCCTTATGTTGAATTTCCGGGCGCGAACGTCTCTATTGCTTGGCCCGGTGCGTCGCCTCAAGACGTCGAAGAACAGCTGATTGTGCGTATGGAAGAGGCGCTTGCCCAAATTGACGGGCTTGACCGTCTTTGGGCTTTTGCGGGCGAAGGCGGCGGTAATGTCACCGTGGTTGGCAAGAATAATGTCGATGAAGCCAAATTAATGGCCGATGTGAAACGCCAGATTGATGCCGTGACAGGATTCCCTAATGCCGCAGAACAACCGCAAATCCGCGTCTTTCGCAATCAACAAGAAGTTATCCGCCTTGCTGTATCCGGTGACGAAACCGTCGATGAGCGCGATTTAAAACGCTTTGCTGAGAAAACACGGCGCGATATTGCGCTGCTGGGTTTTGTGCCCTCTGTTGATTTATTCGGTGTGCGCGGCGAAGAAGTGTCCATTGAAGTGTCCGAGGACGCCTTGCGCCAATACGGCTTAACCCTCGGCGAAGTCGCGGCAGCCGTGCGCGCCACATCGGTCAATAGCTCATCCGGGCGCGTACGCACCAATGTGGGTAGCATGCAGCTTCGCACGCGAAACCAAGCCGATAGTCAGGCCGATTTTGAAGACATTATCATTAGCCAAGACTCGGGCGGTGCGACCATTCGTTTGGGCGATATTGCGACTGTCATTGACGGCTTTGAAGAAGTTGACTTGCTGGCAACGGTCAATGGCAAGCGCACAGTCCTTGTCCAAGTCATGAGTGGGCCGAGCATGGATATTGTGAAAATGTCTGAGAACGTCAACAGCTATGTCGATGAGGTCAAAGACACCCTGCCCGCAGGCATGAGCATTACAAAATGGAATGACCAAGCCGATGATTACCACGGACGGATTAAAACCATTGCATCTAATTTCTTCACCGGTCTTCTTTTGGTGTGTTTAACGTTGATGTTGTTCCTGCGTCCAAAAATTGCCATCTGGGTCTCTATCGGGATTGCGACGGCATTTGCCGGTGGGCTTGCGCTGCTGCCTTTATTTGATGTGTCCTTTAATATGATTTCGACCTTTGCCTTTTTATTGGTGATTGGGGTGATTGTTGATGACGCGATTATTGTCGGCGAGGCCATTCATTACCAAACCGAAGAAGGACTAACAGGGATTGATGCTGCCGTCGAAGGCACAACTATGGTCATCAAACCCGTGATTTTTGCGGTGATGACAACCATGATTTTCTTTGCGCCGTGGATGTTCCTCTCTGGCGGGACAAGTGAATTTACGCGGGCCATATCGCTCGTCGTTATCTTTGCGTTATTCTTCTCACTGATTGAAAGCTTGCTTATTTTGCCCGCGCATTTGGCGCATCTAAAACCTGTTGACCCGAAAAGCAAAATCATGCGCTTGCAAAACAAAATCGCGCAAAGCTTGATGTGGGTGGCAAGCCATATCTACCGCCCGTTGATTATCGGGGCCTTGCGCCGCCGTTATCTGACGACGGCTTTTTTCATCGCAATTATGATTTTCACCGTTGGTCTGGTTCAAAATGGCTATGTGAAATCCAGCTTCTTCCCAGAACAAGAATCTGATCAAATTGATATTAGTGTCGAATTGCCCGAAGGTACGCCCTATGCGCGCACGTTAGAAGTTCTTGCGCAATTACAGCGCGCCGAGGAGCAATTGGTGGAAGAGATCAAAGCCGAGGACGGTGACCTCATTGAAAACTGGTACACACGGTCGCGCGATAATAGTGTCCTCGCGCTCGTAAAACTCGTTCCACCAGAGACCCGTGCCCTGCCCGTGAAAGACGCCGCAGAACGCCTGCGCGAATTAATTGGTGACGTGCCAGATGCAGAAAACATCAATGTCCGTTATCAACAAGGTAACGGCAATAATGACCCTGCCATTCAATATGTGCTTAACGCCTCATCCTTTGAAACGCTAGAAGCGGCAGCCGAAGATTTGATGACGCAGCTGCGCAGTTTTGATGGGGTGTTTAACGTCGTCAATGATATGGAAAGCGCGTCCGAGGAAGTGCAATTTGATATGCGCCCCGGGGCCGAAGCTTTGGGTATCACGACGGCTGATGTTGCCCGCCAAGTGCGCCAAGGGTTCTTTGGCGAAGAAGTGCAGCGCCTGCCGCGTGACGGCGAAGATGTGCGCGTTTACGTGCGTTACCCACGCGCAGACCGCACCTCTATCGACTTTCTAAAGTCTATCCGCATTCGCACAAATGATGGCCGTGAATTACCGCTGGATGCGGTGGCAGAGTTGCGCTTTGAAAAAGGCACAAACCGTATTCTGCGCCGCGAACGTCAACGCGCGATTATCGTTTCCGCCGAAGTGGCATCTGACCGTGTGGACGAAATTAGAGAGACCCTTAACGAGGGCTTCTTTGATGATTTTGACCGTCTGCATCCCGAAGTCACACGCGGTAATATTGGCCGCGCAGAAGGCGAAGCGCAGTTCCAACAAGAGTTGTTCCTGTTCATCCTTATCGCGATTGGGGCCGCTTACGTTATCGTTGCGGTATCATTCCGGTCTTACGCTGAACCCATCCTTATTCTTCTAGCGGCGATACCGTTTTGTTATTGCGGAATGATATTGGGGCACCTTGCCATGGGGGCAACCATGTCGCTGCTCTCGACCTTGGGAATGTTTGCGGCTGCTGGTGTGGCAGTAAACGACAACCTCGTGCTGCTGGATTATGTGCATAAGCTGCGCGACAAAGGCATGGACGGCGCGCAGGCATTGGTCGAGGCTGGCACGCGGCGGTTCCGTCCCATCCTTCTGACCTCACTCACGACCTTTATTGGCCTAATGCCGCTATTGATGGAACGGTCCTTACAAGCGCAATGGCTCGTGCCGATTGGCATTAGCCTAGCCTTTGGTGTGCTATTTGCGCTCTTTGTGACGCTGTTCCTTGTGCCTGCGCTTTACGGCATTGGCGCTGATATCCGCCGCCTGTTCGTCTATCTATTTACAGGACGCGAGCAACAAGCCTTTAGTGCGAAGCTTGACGAACCAGAGGACTTTACCCCTGTTGCCGTGAAAGCCTAAACAAAGCCGACCCTCATCAAAATGGGATGGGGGTCTCAAGGCTTTATAGCCTCTAGAATTAATTGCCCAAGAATTTATAGACAGCCGCGCCATCTTGGCTAAAGTCTGTGCGTGTACGAAACCCAGAAAAAATTCTCCGGCAATCTTCATGCCTTGCGCGGCCTCGCGGCCCTTGCAGTCGTGCTATATCATAGCCACCGCATGAACCCGGCGGTTGATGTCGGCTGGCTGGCGGCGGTGAATTATTTCGGAACAGGCGTCACGCTATTTTTTATCCTATCTGGCTTTTCGCTTAGCCTGTCTAATTATGAGAAAATTGACCGCGGCGATTGGCTGCGCGGATACGTTATAAAACGCGCGGCCCGCATCCTACCCATCTGGTATGTCTTCATCGGTATCAGCATGGCCTATCATTATATTAAATGGGGCGTCACCCACACGCCCGCCGAAATATTATATAACGTCACCCTCACCTATCCCCTGATCCCCGGACGGCATGAAAGCATGGTCTGGGCGGGATGGACAATTGGCGTGGAAATGATGTTTTACGCGATATTTCCGCTGCTGATTGTTATCCTGCGTAATAATATCAAAGGCTGGCTGTTCGTGACCCTTGTCTTTGTCGGCGTATCAGCCGCCATGCGGCCCTATGTCGACGGGATGATCGACAATAGCTATATGGCGCTGTCCTTTCCCAAACGCGGCTTTATGTTCATCATGGGTTGTGCGTTTTATTTCGTCACGCGGCGCGCGCTTAAAAACGGATGGGCAGAGCCTTGGGCCTGGGCGATGGGGGCGTTGTCATTGCTGACCTTTACCTATTGGACATTATCTATTCACGAGGTTTTGCCTCTATCACGAGATTTCATTCAACCCATCAAAGGCCTCGCCGTGGCGTCCTTGACCGTGTTCTTTTTCGTATCCCCGACGTTACGCGGAAAGGCGTGGTTTAATCTTTATAATCCTGTCACGAAATTTTTAGGCAATAAAAGCTACACGATTTATCTGGCCCATCCGATTGTGGTCAATGAGACGCGGCAATATTACCCCGCCTTTCAAGAGACCTTTGGCGGGGTGGAAATCACCTATGTTATGTATACGCTTATGGTGATCGCGATTAGCTGTATTGTCGCCGCCATCATCAGCACCTTTATCGAAGAACCGATTTACAAAAAAGGCCGCGCGATAGCCGAAAAGAAACGGGAGTCTCATTCGCTAAAAGCAGATAATCCCGCTTAAATCCGCTCAAAGCCTGCCACGGCTTGATTGGCAATAATCAGTGTTTCAATCAGCGCCGCTTTGGTCCGGATAAGCCCCGCATCAATCGAGTTCACCCGTGTTTGCACTTGCAAAACTTCGAGCAGCGAGCTTTCGCCCAAATCATATTGTAAACTAGCGAGGCGCAGCGCTTCATTGGCCGATGTGGACGCCGCCTCTTGATTAACAAGCGTGCGTTGCAGCGTTTCTGCGCGGTCATAGGCGTCGGTTATTTCGCCCATGGCGCGGCGCAAGCGTTGTTCATAAGATAATACCGCCGAGTCTAAATCGGCTTTGGCGGCGTCTATGCCTGCCTCAATCGCGCCCCCGTCAAAGATGACTTGGCCAAGGCTCGCGCCGAGCCGCGCGACATAATCACCGGGGTCAAACAAATCAGAAAATGCAGAGCCGCTGGACAGTCCGCCCGTAATGCCAATGTCTGGCCAATAGGACAGTTCATTGCTGCGCAGAGATGCCACGCGTGCCGCAATTTGCGCACGCGCCGCAATAATGTCAGGGCGCGCCTCTAGCACGCTGGCGGGCAGCGCACGGCTTGGGAATTGGCGCGGCGTATTGATGACACTGGCCAGTTGCAAATCATTGACAGGGTAATCGCCCAGCACAATGGACAGCGCGCGTTTGGCCGCACGGGCCGATTGCAACGTGTTTTCATAGCTGGCGAGCGCGCTTTGGTAATTGGCTTCGGCGAAAGAGAAATCACCTTTGGCGCTGTCGCCCGCACGGTAGCGAGCTTCTGATATGCGGCGGCTTTCCGTTAGAAAGTCAAGGTTCACCTTGGCAAGCTCTGCTTGCAATTCTGCCTCGACGGCACGGATATAGGCGCGCGCCGTTTGGGCAAGAATGATTTGGCGCGTGTCGGCTTCTGATGCCTCGGCGATTTTCAAAGCCGCGCGTGAGCCGTCAATGATGGTTTGGGTTTGGCCAAAAATATCCGGATCCCATCGACCCGATAGGCCAAGGCCGTAGCTATCAAAGGGATCATCAAGACTATCAACTACGGCCGACACACCCGCCGATGCGCTACCGCTGATTTGCGGAGACAGGCGCGTATTGGCGCGTTTTAAATCCGCCTCTGCCGCTGTGACGCGGGCACGCGCAATGCGCAGGTCATAGTTTTGAACCTCAGCGATTTTCAAATAATCTAGTAGTGTAGGATCATCATAAAGCGCGGCCCAACCTTCTGCGCGCGCCGTTGTAGCCGGCACGTCCAAGAGCCAATTATTGGGAATAGACACAGCCGCATCCGCCGTGAGTGTTTCGCCCAAATCATTAGGGCTAAGCGTGGCGCATCCTGCAAAGCTCATCGCGGCCACAGAGGAGACGAGAGCGGTTTTAAGAAAAGACAGTCTATTCATGACGCAAGGCCTCTATCGGATTTAAGCGGGCGGCACGGCGGGCGGGTAGAAAGCCAAAGACAACACCGATAACTAATGATGCCCCAAAGGAAATCAACGCCACTTGGGGACTGAACACGAGGTCTAGGTCCATCGTATCCATGGCGAGCTTTGACATGTAATAGCCGACCCCCAGACCGACGATGCCAGAAATAATACAAAGCAGCAGCGCCTCTGTCAGGAACTGACCCATGATATTATTTTTCTTCGCCCCTAGCGCCATGCGAAGGCCAATCTCTCGCGTGCGCTCTGTGACTGATACCAGCATGATATTCATCACGCCAACGCCGCCAACGAGTAGCGATATCGCCCCCATGACGGCGAGCAAAAAGCTAATCGCTTTTGTCTGTTCCGCCGCCTGTTCACGCCCCGCACGCCAGCTGACAAGGCGGTAGTCAGGCGGTGTGTCAGATTTAAGTCCTCTTGAGCGTTGTAAAATCACATTCATCTCACGCTCAATTAATTGCAAATCCGCCCCCAGTTCACCAACAGCTTTCAAGGACCGCACATGGTTTTGAACAAAACGGTCACCCCCAACAATCCGCTCGCGCGCAATAGATATTGGGGCCCAGACATCAAGATCACTGCCACTCCAATTATTTGTCGGGACTTTAAACACGCCTTTAACGGTGAAGGCGACATTATTGACTTTGATAGTTTCGCCGCGCGGATCTTGGTTATTAAATAATCGCTCCATAATGCTTTGGCTAATCATCGCGACAGGGGCACTGTTTTCAATATCTGAATAGGTTATATTTTCACCTAAGATGAGCGTCGCGTCCTCGGTCAGCAGATAATCAGGGCCAACACCATAAAGCCGTCCTGATAAATCCCCAATCTCATTCGCAATGGTCACGCCGCGCTCAAGCTCGCCGCTGGCCGCCATAACGCCAGGTATATTGCGCACTTCATCGACATCGCTTTCTTTAAACGGCATGCGAGGTTTACTTTGGCTCGTGCGGCGACGTCCCCAATCGGGAAAGACATTAATCGTTCGCGCGGATACAGAGTTTAAGCTCTCTTCGACCTTCTTCTTCGCCCCGTCACCCAAGGCCAGCATCGCGTAAACGGCCGCCACACCGATGATGATGCCAAGTGAGGTTAAAATCGAGCGCAAAGGCCGTTCAATGATAGAGCTAAACGCCAGTCCTAATGTCATAAGCGGGTTCATCTAAGCCCCCACTTTCGCAGTGTGCGTGGCTGTATCTTTGCGAATATCAGACAGGATTTTACCATCGCGAAATTCAATGACGCGCTTGGCATAGGCCGCGACTTCGTCTTCATGGGTAATAACGATTATCGTGATCCCTTGGGCGTTAAGCTCTTGCATCAATGTCATAATGGACGTTGATGTTTTACTATCAAGCGCCCCTGTCGGTTCATCGGCCAGCAGGACTTTGGGATCACCCGCAAGGGCGCGCGCAATCGCGACACGTTGTTGTTGCCCGCCTGATAATTCCGTTGGGCGGTGACCGCCGCGGTCGCCTAGCCCGACAAGATCAAGACAATGGGCGGCTTTAGCGGACATGTTTGCCACTTTCGGACGGCGGTATTGCAGGGGCAGTGCAACATTTTTCAGCGCTGATTTCTTGGGCAGAAGCTGAAATTGCTGAAAAATGAAGCCGATGGTTTTATTGCGAAACGTCGCGAGCTTTTTACCCGACATGGCGCCAATGTTCTCGCCGTTAATCATCACCGTGCCAGAGGTGGGTTGATCCAGCGCGCCGAGCATATTCATCAGTGTGGATTTACCAGAACCAGACGAGCCAATAATAGCCACAAATTCACCGTCAGCGATATCGAGCGACACGCCGTCAAGCGCGCGCACTTCAGACTGACCCATCTTATAGATTTTGGTCAGATTTTGACAGGATATAAGAGGAGCGTTAGCCATGAACGCTATCCGCGACGACCGGGTGGACCGCGCCGCGCACCGCCGCTGCGACCACCGCCAATACCTGTCACGATTTCATCGCCTTCAGATAGCCCTGTGAAAACTTCGATGAAGGAGCCATCAGACAGGCCAAGGCCAACCTCTTGCTGGCGCATTTTATCGCCGTCTTTCACCCAAACCTGCGCGTCGCGAACTTGGGACATGGACTGCACAATTTGACGGTAGCTTTGATATTGCGGAGAGGTAAGCTCGTCTTTGATAATGCCGTCAAAGACATCACGGAGCTCCTTTAGACGGACGACACGCCGCCACACTTGGGATGGGTCGTTAATTTGCTCGCGCAGGGTTTCTGTCTCGCGGGTCATGCGCGAGAGGATGTCATCAATACGCGCATTGCTCAGCCCGACCTCGGTCAGGCGTTCACGCGCCTTAGGATCAACGTCTTTTTCGCCCTCGGCTTTAGTATCTGATTGCCACGTTTTGATTTGATCAGGTGTCGGGCGGAACCGTTCGGCCATGGTCGGAATACGCAAAATACCTTGTTTGGAATTTGTAGTGATTTGCAGATTGGCCGTCATGCCGGGCATGAGACGCCCGTCAGGATTATCCGCCACAACTACGGCAGTATAGGTCACAATATTATTTTGGTTTTGCGAAATCAGTCTCAGCTGCTCGACCTCTCCGCGAAACTGAGTACCGGGATAGGCATCAACAGAGAAGGTCACGGGATCGCCTGCATCAAGACCAGACACATCGCCTTCGACAATGGCGGCATCGACTTTAATCTTGGATAGATCGCCTGCAATGGTGAACAGTTTCGGCGCGTTTAATGAGGCCGCCACAGTTTGCCCAGGGTCAACAAAGCGTTCAATCACTACACCATCAATAGGGGCGATAATACGTGTCCGTGCGAGTTCAACGCGCGATGTCCGCAAGGTTGCTTCGGCTTGGCGGAGTGAAGACTGCGCACCTTCTAGCCGCGCTTTGGCCAATTCAACATCGGCTTCGGCCAGCTTTAATGCGCGCTCTGTTTCTTCAAGTTGCGCTTGGGAAATAGCATCTTCTGCAAAGAGTTGTTCACGACGGTCCATAGAGCGCTTGGCTTGGGCGGCGTTGACTTCGGCGCGGCGGATAGAGGCCATATTAATATTAATATCAGACAGTCGGTTTTCAACTATGGCCTCGTTTTGCTCCACACGATTGCGGAGGTTTTCTGGATCAATAATGGCGAGCACGTCGCCTTCTTTGACGACAGAGTTAAAATCAACATTGACCGATAACAGCTTGCCCGAAATCTCAGAGCCCACTTCGACCGTTCGCTCGGGACGAACAGCGCCAGTGGCATTGATGATTTTAGATATTTCACCCCGTGTGACAGACGCCGTTGCAAGTCGGACGGCTGGGGCCTCACCACTGGCCGCGCCCGAGGGTGGCCCGCCGCGTGCGGCTGGGGCGTCACCACCCCCACACGCCGCAAGAGATATTACTGCCAAAGCGATAAACGCTTGACCCGTATAATAAGTTACAGCCCGCATAATCATCAATCCACCAAAGGTCAGTCACGTTACAGCAAAGATATAGTGTAACATCTGCAATTACTAGACATTACGTCGCAGGCAGGCAATCCGTTTTAAGATGGGATAGAATTAATGTAACCGAGTTTGGCGTGCATGACGCCGTGAAATATTATTGGCGGCGCTGCTGCATTTGATAATCGTAAAGCGAGCGCACGGTTGGCGCCTGATTAAGCTGCTCGATAATTGGGTCTGGAGTATAGCGAATGTCAAATTCGCGGTTGCCATGAACACCCAATATGCGTGCCTGCACGCCGTCTTGCGGACCAGAGAGCGTGATAGGACCAGCCGCCCCACCTGTTACATCGACATTGATATTATAAAATGTGCTGAAGCGACCATGAGACGGTTTCCAATATCCTGCCCCACCGCCGTCAAACAAAGCATAGTCATCCACGTCATCAGGGAGCGTGACGTGGACACGAATATCATCAAAAAGATTTTGGTGGTTCGCGCCTGAATGTTGATCCAGCAGTGGCGCAGCAAGGACATCGCTATTTTTATAAACACTTTTGACGGAATAGGTATTAAAGCTAAGCGGGTGTTCAGCCACATTTTCAACACGCAGCTTTTCCGCCAGCACATTATAAACGGCGCCCATATGAACAGTATAATGGGCACGGTGATCCCCCGTTGTTGTGAAGTCGGTAATCGTCATATTGGCACTATCATCAGAAATAATACCCGCATCAGCATTGGTCACCGTAACATTGCGCACGAAGCTGTCGTAAATCCCGGTGAGGTATAAAGCGTTAAAACCGTCCTCGACATGGTGCGGCATACGAATGCCATTGGGAAATTCAATATCCAAATCAGAGATAGAGATATGTTGCAACTGATCCCACGGCACCAACGCCGGTTCCCATTCGGGCCGCGCATCCATCAAGAGCGGGTCGGCGAGCGTAAGGCGGTTACCGTCTTTGGCTGTAATTTTTGTAAATTGCGTAATCAGCGGACGGCGCGGGAAGTTCCAATGATGGCTACCAAGTTTTTTAAACTTTGTGCGGTCACCATACATGGCGCTTAGGATAGAACCGTTTTCACCTTCGCGGTTATACCATTCGATTTTTAAGACGTCGCCAACGCTAACAGAGCTGCCGTCTGCGACCTCAATTGATAGATCGTCTTTAGTCCCCGCCGTGACAGCGGTAATGGGGTCGGGGAAATTATCATATCGCTCTAGATAAGCTTTGGCGCGGTGCCCCTCTGGCCCTGTCCAGATAAAGCCGCCGCTCCACGCATAAAGCGAAAACGGCATATCGACATTGTTCTTTTTTTCCCGTTGGCGTTTATCAAACTCAATAAGGTATTCATCAAGTTCCTTGAAACCTGCGGGCGTTGGCAAGGTGGTCAGCGGAAACGGATAATAAAGCGTTGTTTTGTCTTCACCCATATCGGTGCCTTGCAGCGCAAAATCACTGCGGGTGATATAAAAAATATCGGACAAGATAAAACGGCCGACTGGAAACTTCACGACCACGGGGCCGTCATGCGCATTGGCAGCCGCTTGGGCTTTAAACAGCGCCTGAGTATCATCAAGTCCGTCACCTGGCACCGCGCCGTAATCGGTCACGTCAAACACCGTGCCGCTAACCTCTGGCAATGGGACATTGCCGTTTTTATAACCTGCATAAGAAAAATCAGGCAGATAATCATCATTGCCTGTGACAATCGCGGGCAGCGCAGCCGCAGATATGGGACGAAATTGCGGGGCGTTATTATCCTGTGTCGGCGCAACCGCTTGCTGACAGGCCGATAAGCCAATTGCGCTCAGCAACGCCGCAGTCGTGAGGCATAGGACCGCTTTTTTCATCTTAGTGTCCTGTTCCGGGAACCGTGATATAAAACCCGCGGTAATCTTGGGTTTGGATGTTCACGACGCTATCAGTTTTTCCAGGATACATGATGATGGATGATATGCCGCTGGCAAATTCGCGAGTTTGGCTACCCGTCGGTGTGCCTTGGTTCATCAGGAACTCGCCCCCACCATCAATGGTGAAATAACCCCGATCATTCATAGATGTGACGCGCAACCCGTTTCTATCCTGGGCCTCGGCAAATATTGTATAGCTGCCGTCATCATTGGGATTGGCGGTCAGGACAATATCAACCATCTTGCCGGCTTTTTTGGTTGTGTAGGTCAGGTCATAACCATGCTGCGCTACAACCGCGCCGTCTCTATTAAAGCCGTCGACAGAGAGCGTGTTATCCCCCTCTGTAAAGACCACGTCCCATGTCAGGCCGGAGGCTGGATATTGCGTGATATCGCGGGTCTTCTTACCCAAAGGCTCGCCGTTTAACGACAGTTCCGCGCTATCAGTATTACAAAAGACGGAAATAGTTTTCGCCTCGCCTTTATCACCCTCCCGGTAATTCCAGCTTGGGCTTTCAATCCAACACGTCGGGTCTTTGGACCAATAGCTGGCAAAGACGTGATAGACGTCTTTCTTCACCCCGTCGCGCTGCACGAGGCCTTTCATATTGACAAAAGGAAGCGGGTTTTCGGGCCGGATAGGCGTGCCGAAATCTTTAAAGGCCCATTGCGCAGAACCCGCGAAATCAGGGTCAGTCTCTGATATACGCAAATACCAGTCAAACAAATCAATCATATAGGACATGTCCCAAACTTTGGATTTGGCCACGGATGTGACGCCCGTTTGGTTGACCGCTTCGGCCACAGAGCCGAGATTAGCGGGGTCAGATGTGCCGTAGCGTCCAAAGGGTTGCTCCAGAAAGCGGCCGACATGAGAGCTACCGCCATATTCCATATGCAGCAGATAGGGGTGTTCTGCGCGCGCGGCTTTTATTGCCTCTTCATATTGCACGTAGCCGCCGCCGTACCAGCCCGCCCAGATGGACGGCGAATAGACGTCAATAATATCGGCGCCTTCTGGAAATTTACGAATTGTCGTGAGGCGGCCAGGATCCATTTCTTTGGCAATATCGTGCAGCAGTTGCAGTTCTTCCGCAACGCGAGCTTTGTCTCCGCCGCCCGGCGCGTCAGGCAACCAATACATTTCATTACCAAGTGACCAGAGGAAGACAGAGGCGCGATTGTAATTTTGCGCAATCATAGAGCGCGTCATCTCTTGCGTGTTTTTACGCCAATCTGCCCCGCCGACGCCGCCGCGGTTCCACGGCACTTCGTCATAGAGGATGATGCCAAGCTCATCCGCTGTATCGTAAATCACGGGGTCGTGAGAATAATGCCCAAGGCGCACAAAATTCGCGCCGAGCTCTTTTATCATGGTTAGATCTTTGACGCGTTGCTCATCCGTCATGGCAGATGCCATACCCGCGTGACCTTCGTGCAAATGCGTGCCGCGTAACAGCAGCCGTTCACCATTTAAAAAGAACGGCCCGTTTTCTTTAAACTCAAACCACCGCAGGCCAAAGGTATCTTCATATGTGTCAAGAACATTGCCGTCTGCATCAAGCGCTTGGGTCTCAAACCGGTAAATATTTGGTGTGTCAGGATGCCAAAGTTGTGGGTTCTCAATAGAAAAGCTGAGGCCTTCACCCTCATCCACAACGTCGCCATTAGGCGCCAAGATTGTTGTCGCAAAGCTGCTTGCTTCGCCGCCGTCCATGATAGGGTTTAGCGTGACGAGTGCCCGCTCTGCATTGACATCAGTGTTTACTCGCACTTGTTCTAAAAATACATCAGGACGCGTGACGACAAAGACATCGCGCGTTAGACCGCCGTATTGGAAAAAGTCTGCTTTTTGGCTGGGCACAATGTCAAAATCCACGCCATTATCGACGCGTACCATGATAGTGTTTTCGCCGTCTTTAACCTGTTCAGTCATCTCGATGTCAAAGGCTGTATAGCCGCCAATATGGCTGCCCGCTTTCTGGCCATTGACATAAATATCAGCCCGCATTTGCGCGGCTTCGAAATGGAGGAAATAACGCTCGTCCGCCTTGACCGATAGATCAACCACCTTTTGGTACCAAGATGCGTCGCGGCGGTAGCCTGTGATAACATCGGTTGTGTCATCAACGTTCCAGCTATGGGGAACATCAACGCGGCTCCATGCCGCCATGTCGCTCGCGACTTTCACGTCGGTCGCTGGGTTTTCAAGATAAAACCAATTGGCCGAAATTTGCTGGCGAGGCTGGGTTATTGCAACAGATGTCGCCGACACATCAGCCGTAACAGCGCTAGCGCCGCCAGACAGCGTTACCACTTGGCAGGCCCCCAAAGTTAGCCCCAAACCCAAAAGCGATGCGGTCATTAAAAGTTTAAAATGTGTCATTTTAAATCCTGTCTTTGAGCGGGGTCTTTGCGCGCGGGCTACCAGTTAAACATAGAGCCGTCTTCAAGACGGTTCACAGGCAGGTAAGCGCGTTCATAGGGATATTTCGCGGCGAGTTTTTCGTCGATATCGACGCCGTGACCCGGTGTGTCGCCGGGGTAAAGATATCCGTCTTTAAAGGTGTAAGCATGAGGGAACACCGCGTCCGTTTTTTCCGTGTGACGCATATATTCCTGCACACCGAAATTATAAATCGCCGTGTCCAAATGCAAGGCTGCACCCATACAGACAGGCGATAGATCCGTCGCCCCGTGGGAGCCAGAGCGCACATGATGGAGGCTCGCAAATTCAAATATTTTCTTTAAATGCGAGATACCGCCCGCATGGACAACGGTGCTGCGGATATAATCAATCAAGCCTTCTTCGATGAGTTTCTTACAATCCCATATCGAATTAAACACCTCACCGACAGCCAGCGGCGTCGTCGTGTGCTGGCGGATCATGCGAAAGGCTTCTTGGTTTTCAGCGGGCACCGTATCCTCTAGCCAGAACAGATTATACGGCTCTAACGACTTGCCGACTTTGGCGGCTTCTTGCGGGGTTAAGCGGTGATGGGCATCGTGCAAAAGGTGAATATCAAAGCCGAATTTATCGCGCAGATGATCAAATAGCTTTGGGATATGATTGATATATTTCGACGTGCTCCAGATATTTTCCGTAGGCAAATCGCCGTCCGCAGGCTCGTAATACATTTTGTCTTTTGACACGCCATAAGTCGATGACAGCCCTGGAATACCTGTTTGCGCGCGAATGGCTTTATAGCCCAAATCCAGATATTTTGCGACCTCGTCAGTGGTCTCGCTAATGTCGCGGCCATTGGCATGACCATAGACCATGACACCGTCACGCGATTTCCCGCCCAGTAATTCATACAGCGGCATATTGGCCGCCTTGGCTTTGATATCCCAAAGGGCTGTGTCAATCGCAGCAATCGCCGTCATCGTCACCGCCCCACGACGCCAATAACAGCCGCGGTATAAATACTGCCAAATATCTTCAATCCGGCCGGCCTCTTTGCCGATAAGGCAGGGCGCGACGTGATCTTTTAGATAGCTGGCAACAGACAATTCACGACCGTTGAGAGTCGCGTCACCAATGCCGTAAATCCCCGCGTCAGTTTCGATTTTAACCGTCACAAAGTTTCTGTCGGGACAGGTGACAATGACTTTTATATTTGTAATTTTCATAATGGAGACCGTTTCTTTGTCTTATCGATATATGAGTTGTAGCGGGTTTATGGGGGCGGGTTTATGGGGGCGGGTTTATGGGGGCGGGTTTACGGAGTCCGGGTTTACGGGTTAAGGATTGATTGAGCGGCGTTGATAACACCATCATCAGCAATCGCTTTTGCGGCATGAATAATGCTAGCGCGAACATCGGCATGCTCAGCGAGCTTTTTGGGAATGACGGCCTCTATCTTTAAAAAAGCATCGGCGTAGTTGGCGGCGTCCAATTCAGACGACGGGAGCAGTGTTATATTGTGCGTCAGATAACCATCGGTCGGCGGATTGCCTGCCGCGCGCCTTTGGCGGTTAAATTCTATCCACGCGGCGACGACAAAACAGGCCCGTGTCGCGACATGGCCCGTGTTCATATGATGCTCTATGACAGGGAAAATTCGCGCGGGAATTTTCTGTGAGCCGTCATGCGAGATTTGTTCTAGCAAATGGACAATATTGGGATTTTCAAATCGCGCTATAATCTGGCTCCAATAACCGCTCAGTGACAGCCCCTTCGGCGCCTCAATTGTAGGTATCGTTTCGGATGGTATCAGCGCGTCAACAAAGTCGCGCAAGGTCGGGTTACTAATCGCGTCCTCGACACTGACCTCCCCCGCCAGCAGCCCTAAATACGTCAGCGTGCTATGCGCGCCGTTTAAAATTCGAAGCTTGGTCATCTCAAAACTGTGAACATCAGAGGTCACGGTCGCACCCGCCGCTTCCCAATCAGGACGGTGCTCTGGCAGATTGTCTTCAATTACCCATTGAGAGAACGCCTCGCGCTGCACGGGGGCCGCGTCATGCAGACCCGTCGCTACTGAGACAGCCTCAATCACGCCGTCATCAGTGGCAGGCGTGATGCTATCAACCATGGTGTTGGGAAAGCGCACATGGCCGGTAATATAATCAGCCAACGGTCCGTCAATGAGGGCCGCAAATTCTGTCACAACCGTTTTTAATTTATCGCCATTACTGGGCAGATTGTCACAAGAAATTAGCGTCAGCGGAGGGACGGCCGCCGCGCGGCGAAGCCGGCAAGCCTCGACCAGATAACCAATGGCAGAGCTTGGGTTTCGCGGTGACTCTACGTCTTTTGCAATACCCGCATTATCTACATCTAAATGCCCATTACCCAACAAGGCATAGCCCTTTTCTGTAATGGTCATGGTCACAATGCTGACATCGGGATGGGATAATTTAGCCAAGACATAATCAGGGTCATCTTTGGCGCAGACCACTTCTTTGACGCTGCCAATGATTCGGTTGCTGGGCGATTTATCGCGCAGCGTTAATGTGTAAAGACCGTCCTGCGGGCTAAGCGCTTCGGCCATACCGCGACTGTTCAGCGACACGCCGCATATGCCCCAATCCCCGCCGGACACCGCCATAGCGTCGTCTGTATAGACCGCTTGGTGTGCGCGGTGAAAGGCACCGGGACCCAGATGCACAATGCCGACTTTAACCGCCGCACGGTCATATTGAGGCTTTGCAGCCTTGGCTGTGCTCAGCGTTTGATTAGATAGCCGCGTCATCTAAGCAGACTTTTCCTGAGCGCTTTGGCCCTGAGCGCTTTGGCCTTGCACGCTTTTACGCGGCAAGTTTAAATTATAAGCATCCCGCGCCAGATTATAGGTCAGGTCCACGAGGATACGCTTGGCTTCATCCAACGTGATTTTATGCTCGCAGACCAATTGGCTAAGATAAACACAATCCATACGACGGGCCACATCGTGACGCGCAGGAATAGAGAGGAACGCGCGCGTATCATCGTTAAATCCGGCGGTATTATAAAATCCTGCCGTCTCTGTGACTTGGTCGCGAAAACGCATCATGCCATTGGGACTATCGTGGAACCACCACGGCGGGCCGAGTTTCAGACACGGGTAATGCCCCGCTAGGGTCGCCAACTCGCGCGCGTAATTACTTTCGTCTAATGTGAACAAAATCACTTTTAGGCGCGGATCATTGCCGTGTTTCGCGAGCAGCGGTTGGAGCGCCTCGGTATAATGAATAGCGGTCGGAATATCCGCGCCTTTATCCGCACCGAAGCGTTCATAAAGCTTGGTATTATGATTGCGGTAACTGCCGGGATGGATTTGCATAACCATGCCGTCTTCCACGCTCATACCTGCCATTTCGGTCAGCATTTGCGCCCGAAATAATTCGCAATCCGCCTCTGTCGCCTCACCTGATAAACACAGGCTCAGCAGGGTTTGGCATTCTACGGCAGATAAATCCGCCGTTTGCGCGGTGGGGTGTCCGTGGTCAGTCGCCGTTGCGCGACCTGCCTCGCGGAAATATTGGCGGCGGATGCGCAACGCGTCCAGATAGCCTGACCAGTCTTGCGTATTGCAATCGGTCAACTCCCCCAGCTTTTTTAGATTAACCGCAAACTCTGGCTTTGACGCATCAATGACGTCGTCGGGACGAAATGTTGTTATGACGCGGTCTTCATAGCCTGACCCCACCATAGCCCTATGATGGGATAAATCATCCAATGCGCCTTCGGTAGTCGCGATCAGCGCAATATTAAACTTATCGAGCAAAGCGCGCGGTTTAAAGGCGTCGCTGGCCAAGGCTGCATCAATGACGTCATAAATCGCGTCTGCGCTTGTCTCGCTCAGCGGGGTCTTAATACCGAAAACCTCTGACAGGACATGATCCCACCAGATGCGCGACGGTGTGCCCGCAAACAAGTAATAATAGCGTGCAAAGGTTTTCCAGACCTTGCGCGGATCTGTTTCATAATCACCGCCGTCTTTGGGCTTTAGACCCAAATCTTCCATCGACACGCCTTGGCTGTAAAGCATACGCAGGACATAGTGATCGGGAATAATAAATAGTTCCGTCGGGTTGCTGAAATTTGCGTTACCCGCAAACCAGCGCGGATCGGTATGGCCGTGCGGGCTAATGATTGGGAAGTCTTTCACACCATTATAGAGGTCACGACATATATCGCGTTGTGTAGATGAAATGGGGAAAAGGCGGTCAGGGTGTAAAAATGATGTCTCAGCCATGATGTATCCCGTAATCTAAATCGCCCGCCATATGCAATGACTGCGCCCGCTTTATGGCCCAAACATATAAATTGGACAAGCCAATATTAACAGATGTGTTAAATTGGTCATATTGATTTGAACTATTGCTAAGAAATATAGTCGTATTTTTGACAAACTGCGCTAAAAAGGCCTAGGGTCAAAATTAAAAAGGACCACTCGTGAAAGCCCAACGTCTTTATAAAAGTGTCGCAGATAGCTTATTAGCTGTCATTGACTCTGGCCAATTTAAGGTCGGTGACCGCCTGCCCGCAGAGCGGGACCTTGCGGCGCAATATAAGGTCAGCCGCCCGACCATGCGCGAAGCTGTTATTGCCTTGGAAATTGCGGGTCGTGTCGAGGTCCGCAAGGGCTCTGGTGTTTATGTCATCGAGCAAGAGCATAGCGGCGTAAAATCACTTGATCTTGACGTCGGCCCCTTTGAGCTTACCGAAGCGCGTATGTTAATCGAAGGTGAAGCTGCAGGGCTTGCTGCGACATTAATTTCCGAGGACGAAATCGCGGAACTCGAAACAATTATTGAAAAAATGAAACGCGAGAATGAGAGCGATGACGGTGAAGAGCTTGCTGATAAGGCCTTTCACATGCTTATCGCGCGCGCAACACGCAACGGCGCGATTGAAACCATCATCGAAGATTTATGGACGCTCCGCGACCGATCCGAGCTGACGCAAACGATGTATGAAACTGTACGTATGGTTGGCGTAAAGCCCAGCATTGATGAGCATATCGCCATCTTTGAAGCCTTAAAAGCTAAAGATCCCATCAAAGCCCGCGCCGCAATGCGCACGCATTTATCACGCGTTATCGATACCATGTTTGAAGCCACAGAAATTGAAGCCTTTGAAGCGGTCAAGCGCCGCGTATCCGAGGACCGCAAACGGTTTAAGCTTTTACTGAAAACAGGTTAGCGCGCCATCCAGCCGCCGTCGACCGTCAGAATATGACCGTTGACATAATTAGATGCGGGAGATGCCAGAAATACAGCCGCGCCTGCAATGTCTTTCGCATCGCCCCAACGGCCTGTTGGAATCCGCGCAAGGATCGCTGTGTTACGCTCTGGATTGGCGCGCAAGGCGGCTGTGTTATCCGTCGCGATGTAGCCCGGCGCAATGGCGTTGACTTGTACGCCTGATGCCGCCCATTCATTCGCCAATGCTTTGGTCAATTGCGATACGCCGCCTTTGCTGGCCGCGTAAGCGGGCACAGTAATGCCGCCTTGGAATGACAGCAGCGAGGCGATATTGATAATCTTGCCCTCACCTGCCGCGACCATATGTTTGCCGATACCACGGCAAAATTGAAACACACCGTTCAGATTCGTATTAATCACCGCGTTCCAATCCTCGTCCGAGTAATCTGTCGCGGGCGCACGGCGTATGGTGCCCGCATTATTGACCAGAATATCAACCTTTGGCACCGCCGCATAAGCGGCCTCCACCGCCGCTTTTATGGCATCTGGCGAAGATTGATCACAGCCCAGCGCATGGGCGTCACGGCCCAAAGCTTTGACCTGCGCCACAGTTTCAGCCGCGTTTTCCGCACGGGACGCCACAGCGATAACATCCGCTCCTGCCCCCGCGAGGCCAATAGCAATCGCTTGGCCAATCCCGCGGCTCGCCCCTGTGACCAGCGCCGTTTTTCCAGACAGGTCAAAAGAAATAGAAGATGACATAGGAGGCTCCGATTAAAGGGGTGGCGGCGTGATTAAGCTCTATTTCAAATGGCCCGCAGCGTGAAGGTCGAGCATGGACTCGCCCGCCAGCAAAAATGCGCCCGCACCGTAAAACTGCGTCTCATTGGCCGAAACCTTGTCAGGCGCATAGCCGACTTGCTGCACCCATCCCATCATACCCGTATCCATGACAGAGTCGTTAAGCGCCGCCCACCCTTTTCGAATGGCGGGCATATATGTGTCCGCATCAAGCGTCCCATTGGCAACGCCCCAGCCAAGACCCGCAATGAAAAAGGCTGTGCCGCTGCTCTCAGGCACAGGATATAAATGTCCCGCCTCTAATGAGACGGGCCAGTAACCATTCTCCGCTTGCACCTCAATCAATTTTGCCGACATCGTTTTATAAAGCTCGATATAACGGTCGCGCGACGGATGATCCATGGGAAGATCGTCAATGACATCGGTCAGACCAGACAACACCCAGCCATTACCGCGGCTCCAATATATTTTCTCGCCTGTTTCTTCACGGCGCTCAAAAAAACGGCTGTCGCGCAGGAACAATCCCGCATCTTCGTCAAACAGATAGTCCGTTGTAATCCAGAACTCTTTGTCGGAAAATTCTAGATATTTATCATCACCCGTAATCTTGGTCAGCTTTGTCCAGACGGGCGGGCCCATGAACAGCGCATCCGCCCAGCACCACCGTTTCAAGCATTCTTTATAATAGCCCTCTTCCGTGCCGTCAGGACCAAAGTCCAGCGACACATCAGACGGGTTCGCCAGAATTTGATCAAAGACATCCTGCGTCGGCTTAATCATGGCCGGGTCTTTATAACGGTCATGCAAAATGAAATAATATTGTCCGACCACATGATCATCAGCGTGATAAATGCGGTCTTCCAAACGGTAGCCTTGTTCTTCCGCAAAGTTTTTCAAATAAGCTAAATAGGCATCGTTATCCGTGCGCACACCCCAGTCGGCGAGGCCCTTTAAAAATGTGCCCTGTATCCAGCCGCGTTTTTCACGAGAGCGGTCTTGGAAACTGGGGACATAATCTTCAAAATTGTCTATATGGGCCAACTGCCAATCGGCAACACCGTTGGTGACAGTGATGATATTATCTTTTGCAAAAATATCAGAGGCGATAGTCTCGCTGGGCGTATTGGGCGTATCCTGTGACGGTTGACACGCCGTCATAGAGACCGTCGTTAGGCCAAGGATAGCCGTTAACATTCCGCACTTTACTAGCCGTGAGAATGACAGCTGTGTCTTCAAATGTCCCATGGTCACAATCCCCTGATAGTATAATTGGTCAGATAAACATGACAGCATTAATAATTTTGGTCAAACAGATTATATTGCATCATGCGCGCAATTTCTCTAAGCTCTGGCTATGACCATATTTATCCAAAAAACTTGCCTTTATTCTGCCCTCGTCGTGGCGGCTTTATCCATAGCGGCCTGTGGACAGACAGCGCCTGATAAGACGGCCACTGATATGACTGAGCAAACTTCCACCGTTGACCGCGCTAGCGCCGATATTGGCGATCTGCGCAACGGCGGCGTTCAAGTGACGCGCATCAATATGCCCGAGCAGTTCGAGCGCGGCGAAAAGATTGTCGCCTATGAAGGCCCAGGGTGGGAATCAGACAAAGTTGGCTTTCGCCTCTATCTGGACGAGCGTAATGCGCTGGATATTTTTGGCAAGAAAACAGACGCCATTGTGCTATCCACCGTTGGGCGCGGCAATGACTATCACGCCATGGCCGATTGGGGCATGGACATTCTAAAAGTTGGTAATTCCCTGGGCGCGGGCGGCTTTGGCATCTTTAAAGATGGTGAGGTCGTGCAAATCGGCGAAGCGGCAGGCTATAGCGCCGAAGTAAGCACAGACAACAATGACAGTGCCGCTGTTGTCGTCACCCATAGCCAATCAATAGCCTGCGGCGGTGACGTGCGCGCGCAATATAGCATCGAGGCAGGAGAGCGGATAAGCCGCGTCAGCGTGCGCGGTGATTGCAACTATCCCTATGCGGCGGGCATGATCATTCACCCCGATACGCAAGAGATGACCTCATCAAGCCCAGGAGACTGGCAATATATCGCGCGTTACGGAGAGCAGAGTTTAATCCCCGACGGGCTGGGTATGGCGCTGTTTTACAAAGCATCCGATGTGGCGCGTGTTGGCAAAGACAATGACGACCATTACATTGTGTTCAAAGACAATGTGTCGCCCAATTATTATACTGCCGCCGCTTGGAGCCAAGAGAAAGGCGGCCTAAAAGACGCCGCAGAATTTGCGTCTTGGCTAGACACAACACAAAGAACATTAAACGCACAATAAAGGCCCCGCCACTTTAATCCTAATTTTTAAAAGACTGAAAAGAGACCCCTATGGAAATCCGTTACTCAGCCGACATCGTCCGCTACAAAACTATGACCAATTCAGAATTGCGCGACACATTCGTTGTCAGCACATTATGGACAGCTGACGAAGTGCCGCTGGTTTATTCCGATATTGACCGCGGCGTTGTGGGATCGGCTGTGCCCGTCACAAAGACCCTGACCGTGCCGACCCATAAAGATTTGGCCTCTGATTATTTTGCGCAACGCCGCGAAGTGGGCGTGATCAATATTGGCGGCCACGGCAGTATCAAAGTTGACGGTGTCGATTATGACATGGAAAATCTCGATAGCCTTTATATTGGGCGCGAGTCTAAGGGGATTGAGTTCTCAAGCCATGACGGCAAAAATCCCGCCAAATTTTACTTCGTCAGCTACCCGGCCCATGTGCGTTACGAGACGCAGCACATTAAAAAATCCCAAGCCAATCAGCTGCATTTAGGCGCAAATGAGACCAGTAATAAGCGCACAATATTCCAACCCATTCATCCAGCGATCCTCAAGACCTGCCAAATTGTTATGGGCTTTACCATCTTGGACTCAGGCAATGTTTGGAACACCTTCCCGCCGCATACTCATAAACGCCGGTCTGAATATTACATGTATTTCGACCTACCCGAAGATCAGCGCGTGTTCCATTTCATGGGCGAAGCCGACAATATGCGCCCCATGATTATGAAAGCAGGCGAAGTGGCCCTCTCTCCCATATGGTCTATGCACTGCGGGGCAGGCACGTCGTCTTATACCTTTATTTGGTCTATGGGCGGAGAGAACCAAGTCTTTGACGATATGGACCATATTAGCCAAGACGATATTGGCTAATGACGGTTTACATTGGGGTCTAAAAGTCGGCTTTATATTGACTATATTCACCCCGTAAACAGCTATAAAGCATGATTAAAACGCCCTAATCGGGGCGTTTTTTCTTTATATTATCGATTACCCTACCCTCATCCATTTCTGTTTTAAACTCTGGTTCCGCATAATTGCATTGTCACCTAGAGGTCAGAATGAAGACAGCACAATTAATATCACCACGCCATTTGCGGCCACAAAGCCCGCGCCCCGTGAACACAATATGCCAAGCGTTATTTGCGCTGCAAAGCCGCGTCAAACTCTGTTCGCCAACAGGCGCATTACGTCAGACACCGCGGGTTTGATATGAACACCCAAACCTCACTCGACTACGGTATTCCTGTTTTTGATAATCAGACAGTGTTGGATTTTGATCCTTCAAATGCTGATCCGGCTAGCGCATTGTTCTTGTCATTATTTGCGCAATTGGCCCCATTGGATGCATCGATATCTTATGGAGCGTTAGATACATTAGTTGAACAAGGCGGCAGCATCCACCATGGACCCATGGGGCAGTTTAACCAACAAATTGCTGAGGCGGCAGCCGTGCCTTTTGCCCGTATCGGGTTCATGGGAACTTCATCTGTCAATGAAAGCGCGCTTGGACACGTTATGCCGCAGCTTACCAAGGCAGGGGACAAAAGCGTCGTCTTACTAGATTCTGCTGCCCATACATCGCTGCTGGCTGCGATCGCCATTAGCGGGCAAACGGTTGTCTGGTTAAACCGCCGCTATGATGCGGACCTAGATGTCCAAAACGTACCAACAGCTTGCGCGATTGAGGCGGCTTTGCGCCTTAACCCCGCGATTGAAACCGTTGCAATCACTAGCCCTGATTATAATGGCTGTGTTGCCGATATTGCGGCGATTTCAAAGGTCTGTGAAAGACATAAGGCGTTTTTATATGTCGACGGCGCATGGGGTGTGGGATGCGGCATTATTGAAGGCTATCCCGCAAATCCTGTGACCTTGGGCGCAACAGCCGCTAGCGTTTCTTTTCACAAGAAAGGCATTGGCCTATCCCAGACGTCTTGCCTGTATAGCCGCAACGCCGCTTTTACGACGCATTATGACAGCCAAAGCCTTGATCATTTCACAACTAGCCCATCATATCTGGCGCTGGGTTTCGCCCAAGTCATGCATACAGAATTAACCCACGGCGAGGTCGGGGATGATTGGGCGCGAATTCCAGATTTGCATAAAAGCCTTGCCGCGCGCACTGCTGATATTCACCCTAAAATATGGGTGTTAGGGCCGCAAGATTCTGGAGCTCAAACGGCAGACCCTAGCCATTTGCTATTTTATCTTGGCGACATTGGTATCAGCGGATTTGATATGGTGAGCGCTATGGCCCAGTTGGGATATGATTGCGAGAAGGGCACATTTAAAACACTCCTAATTTTGCTATCGCCTTCGCTGTTGGGTCAAGAAGAGGCATTAATTAAGGCCCTGCACCGCAGTGTTAAAACCTGCTTGAACCGAAAAATGGTGACTAACCATCAGACGCTGAGAGCCATTAATCCCCCCGTTTTAAAAAACAGTTCTGTCACTATCCGCAACGCAAAACGTGGACGAAGCCATAACGTGCCGCTTAAAACCGCCTGCGGTCATATCTGCGCAGTCAGCATCGCCGTCTATCCACCAGGGACACCCATTTTGGCCCCGGGGAGCCGTATTGAGACATCACATCTCACTTATTTATATACTATGCAGCGCATGGGTGGCCACGTCAGCGGCATTGATATGACGACCGAAGAACCGGTGATAGCTGTGTTAAAGCCGTCTTTGAGTGCGGTCCCATAAGAGGGAGCGCCACATTTAAACAGACTTTATTCCGCTGGTGACGGTTGCCCAGACGAGGTCGGGGTCGGGGTCGGGGTCGGCGTAGGCGTTGCTTCCGGATTATCAGCATCAGGCGTTTTATCCATTTCCTCGTTTAAACGATTAGCCACATCTTGGGGTGACCCTGTCCCGCGCGCAATCAGGGCGTAAGCTGTCGGTACAAATAACACAGTGACAAGAGCGGCCGCCACGACACCAAAGATTATCACAACCCCGATTGCAGCACGGGTTTCTGATCCCGCGCCACTAGAGGTGATAAGCGGGATGGCGCCTGCCGCCGTCGTTAAGCCCGTCATGATAATCGGGCGGAACCGTGTCATAGCCGCTTCTTTAATGGCTTTGTCAAATTCCACGCCTTCGTCGCGCAATTGATTGGCAAATTCGACAATCAAAATACCGTTCTTTGCCGCAAGACCGACCAGCATAATCAAGCCGATTTGAGTGTAGATATTCAGTGAATTACCCGTCAACCAAAGCCCCAAAAGGCCGCCCGCAACAGTGGCAGGGACGCACAGCATAATAATAATGGGATGACGATAGCTTTCAAATTGCGCCGCCAGAACAAGGAATACAATCACAAGCCCCGTTCCAAAAACAAACAGGATTGAACTGCCCGAGTTTTTAAAGTCCAGCGATTGACCTTTAAAGTCTATCGTCGCTTCTTGGGGCAGCACCTCACGCGCTGTTGCTGTCATAGAGTTGAGGACTGTGCCGAGCGACGCTCCGTCCGCAAGGCCTGCTTCGATGGTAATCGCACGCACACGGTTATAACGGCTAAGCGTTGGGCTGTCTGCCATCGCGTTAATGTTAACCAGATTAGACAGCGGAATTAATTGCCCAGAACGATCGGATCGCACATAGATATTGGTTATATCATTGGGATTATTTTGCTCATTACGAAGACCTTCAAGGATGATGTCATATTCTTCGCCCTCATCAATATAGGTTGTAACACGTTTACTGCCGAGCATTGTTTGTAAGGTCGCACCAATACTATCCACTGTGACACCGAGGTCAGCGGCGCGTTTGTAGTTAATTTGAATACGGTATTGTGGTTGGGTTTCTTTATAATCCCAATCAATATCGACAAGGCCCGGATTATCAGCCTCTAGGGCCTGCACAAATGTATCTCTCCATTCGGTCAGACGTTCATAGGACGGCCCGCCCAGCACAAATTGCACAGGTTTCCCCGTACCCCCGCCGAGGCCTTGGCGCATAATCGCAAAGGCGCGAATGCCAGGCAGATCAGAGAGCCCGCGATTAATCTCATTGATAATCTCTTGGGCGGGGCGTCGCGCGCTCCAATCATTAAGGACAACGATAACGGCCCCGCGGTTAAATGTGGCCCCACCGCCAAAGCCTGGTGCACGCAACAAAAGACGATTAACTTCATCCGTGCCGCCCTCACTTTCGGGAAGGGTATAAGGTAAAAGACGGCGTTCAATTTCGTCCATATAGCGTTCCATATAACTATAAGACGCGCCTTGCGGTCCGCGAACAGCAACGAAAAATCCGCCGCGGTCCTCAGTCGGAACATATTCTTGTTGGATATTATTCACGCCGTAAACCGCCCCGCCCAGCAGGCCAAGCAACACAATACCAACCATAAGCGGGCGTTTTATCAAACGGTCAATGACCCAGCCGTAACCGCCTGACACATAAGAAAATCCTTTATCCACCGCACGCGGCAAAGCGGCGAGCCCACCTGTACGGCCTTTGTTTTTCATACGGATGAGTTTGGACGCCAGCATCGGGGTGAGCGTCAAAGCTAGCAAGCTAGAGAATACGACGGCCGCGGCAATGGTCAGGGCAAATTCGCGGAACAAGCGCCCGATGTCGCCTTGCAAAAATGTGATTGGCACAAATACAGCGACCAAGACCAAGGTTGTGGCGACAACAGCAAAACCCACTTGGCGCGTGCCGCGGTAAGCCGCCACCAATGGCGTTTCGTCGTATTGATTGATACGCCGCACAATATTTTCAAGCACAACAATGGCGTCATCAACGACCAAGCCAATGGCCAGAACCAAGGCCAGTAATGTCAAAAGATTAACCGATAATCCCAAAGCAAAGAGAACAATAAAGGTCGCTGTAATGGAAATAGGGACAGTGATTGCGGGGATAATTGTCGCGCGCAAACTGCCTAAAAATAGGAAAATAACCAACGTCACCAACGCCACAGCAATAGCGAGCGTGATGTAAACTTCGCGAATAGAGGCAGAGATAAAGACTGAACTATCAAAACTGCGCGCAATAACAATACTGTCAGGGAGAGTTTCATTTAAACGATCAGCAAGCTCTCGCGCGGCATTGGCCACGTCGACTGTATTGGCGGTCGATTGTTTAATGATACCCAGGCCAACCATCGGCACACCGTTGCCGCGAAACATATTGCGGTCTTCTTCAGTCCCGCGCTCGACCCGGGCTATATCACCCAAACGCACGAGATAGCCGTCAGAGCCCTCCGCAATGACGAGTTGTTTAAAATCATCAGCAGAGCGAAACGCGCGGTCAATTCGCATTGTATAGCTACGTGTATCTGATTCTATACTGCCCGCTGGGGCTTCGATATTTTCAGAGCGCAACGCCCGTTCAATATCCGTCACAGTCAAATTTCGCGCGGCCATTTTTCGGCGGTCTAGCCAGACCCGCAGGGCATAATTGCGTGACCCGCCAACCCGTACACGCGCGACACCGTCAAGCGCTGAAAACCGGTCGACAAGATAACGGTCCGCATAATCAGACAGCTCTGGCACCGTCATCGACTCACTGGCAAGGTTCAGCCAGATGATAACGTCATCATTACTATCGGCTTTTTCGACCTCTGGCGGATCGGCTTCTTCGGGGAGATTATCAAGCACACCCGAAATGCGGTCACGAATATCATTGGCTGCCGCGTCAATATCTTGGTCGATGCCAAATTCAATACTAATGCGTGAGCGCCCGTCCGTGCTGGTCGAGTCCATAAAGCGAATGCCTTCGACGCCTGCGATACGATCTTCGATGATTTGAGTGATACGTGTTTCTACAATAGATGCAGACGCACCAGGATAGCGTGTATCAATGGAGACAATCGGCGCGTCAATATCGGGATATTCGCGCAAAGACAGACGGTCAAAGGCAATGATGCCAAAGATGATCATCACCAGTGAAATAACAGAGGCGAAAACCGGGCGTTTGACCGAAATATCTGATAGTATCATGGCTTAGCCCCCAGCAGAGGAACGATTGCCAGTCATGCCGCCACCAACGCGTGGTTTTAACATGTCTTTGCTTTCGATTTTAATTTCTGCGCCTTCACGAACACGAATAACGCCTTCTGTAATGACACGCTGCCCCGCCTCTAATCCGCTTATCACTTCGATATAGCCGTCTTGCAGGGCGCCAAGCTTGACCTCTATGCGTGTGGCTTTCGGGGCACCGTCTGAATTATCGACGATAAAAACAAAGCTGCGGGGGCCGACGGGCTGAACAGCTTCTTCAGGAATGGCAATGCGTGCACGCGGATCAGCGGTTAAGACGATTTCCATGAACATGCCCGCAATTAATTCGCGGTCTGGATTTGGTAATGTTGCGCGCACACGCACAGACCGCGTGACAGGGTCGATGGCATTATCGAGTGACGTAATCACGCCTTCAAACACAGAGCCCGGCAAATCATCCGTCGTCGCCCGCACAGCGGTTCCAGGCTTAAGGGCCCGTAGGAATGTTGACGGCACCGTAAACTCCAAATTCATTTCACTGTCATCAATCAGCCGCGCAACGACGTCACCCGGACGCACGTAAGACCCAACACTGACTTGGCGAAAACCCAGCACACCATCAAAGGGCGCCACAAGGACGCGGTCTTTTTGCCGGGACTGCACAGCCCTGAGCTGCGCTGTTGCCGCATCGAGATTACGCTGCGCTTCGTCCAATTCAGATTGCGAGACAGCTTTGCGCTCAATGAGACGCTGTATGCGGTCAAGTTGCCGTCTGGCTTCATCGGCATTGGCCTCTGCGCCTTCTGTAAGGGCGATTTGCTCGCGCTGGGCCAAGGACAACAATGTCTTACCTTTGCGAACGCGTTGTCCATCATCAAAATATAACGACTGAACACGGTCAGCCACATTCAAGGTCAAGTCCACAACTTCATTGGGCTCTAACGTGCCTAGCGCCTCAATACGTTGGGCGAAATCACGCTCCAAAGCGGGTTCTACAAAAACGCTAGCAGGCCCGCGCTGCGCAACAGCCTGCGTCCCCATGAGCATGGTAACAAGGGCAATCAGGGATAGGCATTTTAAAAGTCGTGTCATGGCGTTTCATTCGTTAAAATTAAGTCTGTATTATGTGTTATTATAAGTGAGCCGACCTTATTGCGCATTGTCCTGCATCACTGTGTCCTGCATCACTATATGTCGTAATTTACAACGTGCCCCCTAATTGACGATACGTTTCAATCGCCAATAAAGTTGTTTGTAGGTCGCTCTCGGCGAGTCTGTCCTCTGACTCTAGGACCGTGCGTTGCGCGTCTAGCACGTCTAAAAAGTCGTCCAAGCCCTCTTCAAAACGAAGTTTCGCCAAGCCCAACGCAGACCGTGCCGCCTCCACGGCGCGCACAAGATCACTGCGACGGCGTAATTCATTTTTATAAGCCGCCAAAGCAGTTTCAACATCAGATAGAGCCTGCAAAACGGTTTGCTCATAAACTGCATAGGCTAAATTGGTCTGCGCGTCGGCAATATCAATATCAGCCCGCACACGGCGCAGGTCGGGCCCGTCCCAGCTGAGTGTTGGCCCAATACCAAAACCGATGCCTATGCCCGTTGCGTTTCGGGCGCCAAGACCACTATCAAGCAATGTGCGGACATCGGCATTAAAGCTAATGACTGGGAACAGCCGCGCGCGCTCGACCTCTGATAAAGCTAATCGCCGCGCAATCTCTACCTCTGCCCTGCGAATATCGGGGCGGCGACGTAATAAATCAGACGGCTCGCCGAGCGCCATTGTCCCGCGCAGAACAGGCACGCGCCCCGTCACGGATTTAAGCGAGCGCAAAACGGTATCGGGCGCAGAGGCATTGCTGCCTGTCAAAACCGCAAGCCGCGCGACGGCCGCATCAATCGATGCGTCAAAGCGCGGTAAATTCGCGAGTGTCGTGCGGTATTGGGCTTCGGCGCGATTGACGTCCAGTTCCGTCGCGCGGCCATTTTCTAAAAGGTCATTAAGCAAGCTTAAGCTCTGAGCCTGAATATCGGCGTTGTCTTTCGCCACGGCGAGCCGTGTTTGCGCGCCGCGTAAATCAACATAGGCGCGCGCGGTTTCAGCCGCGATGACAACGGCAACATCACGGCGGGCTTGTTCAGCCGCCTCAACGGATAGCTCTGACGCCTTAATCGCCGCCTCAATACGGCCAAACAGATCATATTCCCAACTTGCGCCAATACCACCGCCGCCCGTCAGGCTTAGGTCTGTATTAAAAGCGTTGGGGCTGGCACTGCGCGCGGCACTTGCTGATGCTGAGGAGCCAACATTATAACCGCGCTCCAAAGACCCGCGTGATAATCCTGCGCGGGCAATATCAATATTTGCCTCGGCCACCGATAGCTGCTTATTCGCCCCCAGCGCGCGGGTGATAAGATCAGACAGCAAAGCATCGTCAAATTCTGTCCACCACTCACTCGGGAGTGGAAGCGGCGCTGCGGTCGCATTAAAAAACTGCGCTTGCGGCAGGCTCTCGCTCGAGGCCAAAACAGACGGCGCGGGTTGCGGCGGCACATCAATAGGCAAGCTCGCGCATGAACTTAGCATAATAGCGGCGGCGATTGCCGTATATGAAACAAGGCTGGACGTCATGAAGGGCTCATAAAACTGTAACGCCATTTAGGTAGTGGCGTATCAAGACTATCATACGGGTAGGTGCGACAAAATGTTTGTTTTATGTCTAAAATTTTAGGAAAGCTTCGGATAATTATCCGTCTGCCTAAAATAGGTGACGCGATTTAATATCTATCAATACCCATAAAACTCCAAGCTAGCTTTTCATGCGCCCCAGCCTTAGAAAGGACATCCAGACGGGGAATAGAATGGGCGCAATTCTAACGTATTTACGAATAATGTGGCAATTTTCGCCGCCTCGCACCGTGTTGTTTTTTACACTCCTGATTTTATCCAGCGTGACCGAAGGTGTTGGGTTGATTTTGCTTGTCCCACTACTCGGCGTTTTGCAAGATACAGGCAGTCCCCTAAGCGGGCCCGTGGCACATCTGGTCAGCGCCTTAAAATCACTTGGACTACCGCTGACCTTAACGGGATTATTGGGCGCATTTTTAGCGGTCACCGTTGTAAGGGCCGCCATCCAATATAGTCAGACGATAGTGTCCGAACATTTCCGCCTGACATTATTAGACGCGCTGCGCGCTAAAAGTTTTGATGCTGTTGTCGCGGCGCAGTGGCAATGGATTGCCAATAGCAAGCGCTCAGATCTATCCAATCTTTTAATCACTGAAATTGACCAAATCGGGAGTGGTTTGTTTTTCTCCATCCGCTTTCTTGTATCGACCCTGTCAATACTGGCCTATACGCTCGTCGCCTTTAGCTTGTCGCCGGGCCTTACCGCGATTGCCATTATACTAGGCGCTGTTTTATTATTCACCATGCGCGGCCAACATGAACGGGCGCAAAGGCTTGGCCGGATCACAAGCGACGCCAACAAACATGTGCAGCAAGTTATTGAAGAGGGACTAGCCGGATTAAAACTGACAAAAATTTTAGGGAATGAAGACCGGCATAGTCAATTGATGCTGGATATCAGAACGACGCTGCGTGACCGCACATTGGGCTTTGTAAAACTAAATGCTGCGACAGGATTTACCTTTCAAATTTTAGTCGCGACATGTGTTGTCCTGTTTTTGTATCTAGGCGCGCAGACTTTTGCCCTTCCGATTGCGACTTTACTCGTATTAATTGTTATCTTTGCCCGCCTCGCCCCACAGCTTCGGCATATCCAGACACACATCAATCAAATTTCTTTTTCGCAAGCGGCTTTTAATAATTTTAATGCACTTATGGCATCCACAGCCCGCAGCAGCGAAACCGTCGTAGATGAACCGCAGAGCCCGCCTTTATCCTTTGGCCGTGCAATCAGCCTGCGCGGTGTCACCTTCCGCTATGAAGGGCGAAAGGCATCGGTGTTAAATGATATTACAATCACCATTCCCTTTCAAAAGACAACGGCCATCATGGGAGCGTCAGGGTCCGGAAAATCCACTTTGGCCGATATCATCACCGGATTACTCAGCGCGGACACAGGGGACCTTTACATTGATGACGTCCTGCTAACCCCTGACAACCGTCTCGCCTGGCGGCGCTCTGTAGCTTATGTCGCGCAGGATGTTTTCATGTTTCATGACACCATCAGACAGAATTTGCTCTGGGCTGACGCCGCGGCCACAGATGATGATATACGCGTCGCGCTTCAAAAAGCCTCTGCTGATTTTGTCTTTAATCTGCCAGACGGTCTGGACACAATTGTCGGTGATAGTGGCATGCGCCTATCGGGCGGGGAACGTCAACGGATCGCGCTGGCCCGGGCTATGTTGCAAAAACCACTGCTGCTTATTTTAGACGAGGCCACCAGCGCGCTTGATGTGGAGAATGAGGCCCGTATTCGCCGCACGCTTGATACGCTGCATGGGGACCTGACGGTAATTGTGATTGGTCACCGTCTGCCAACCCTAGAGAATGCCGATCAATTAATTGTGCTTGAAAAGGGGCAGGTGAAATCCGCTGGTCAGTGGCATGACATCATGGGCCAACCAAACAAGCATTGACCAACTGGAAATAGCGTCATAAGGTGATAATGTTATATGACCAAAGTTTGTCATATCGGGGCGCACATATGAATTATTCTATTGTCAATGACGGGATTATTTTGGCTTAGGCCGAAGTCCATTTTTGCTTGTGTTTAATTCTGGCTATGAGGTTTTCTCATTATGAGATTATTCTCTGGGCTGTATGACCGATTGATTTCTCTGCGGACATTTAATTGTAACTTTTGTTTCATTATCCAAGGAGAAAAATATGGAACCCTTTTTAGGTCAAATTGTAATGTTTGGTGGCAATTTTGCCCCGCGCGGCTGGGCATTTTGTGATGGGCAATTACTTGCCATCTCAAGCAATACAGCGCTATTTTCAATTCTAGGCACCACTTATGGCGGCGATGGCCGCACAACCTTTGGCTTGCCAGATATGCGAGCACGCTCTCCGATGGGCGAGGGCAACGGTCCCGGAATTGGCACTAAAGCTCTTGGTCAAAAAGGCGGTCAAGAATCGACGACGTTGGCTGTGAATAATTTGCCGCCGCATAATCACAGCGTTGAATTAATCGCTGAAGGTAATGTCGGCAATACAGCCAACCCGACGAATGCCATGTTGTCTGTTTCAACCAATGGGGATAAAGTTTATGGTCCTGATACGGCGGCGGCCGAGGTTGCAATGAACCCGAAGTCGATTAAGCAACAGAGTGTTGGCAGCGGACAAAGCTTTTCTAACGAGTCGCCTTATTCAGTGGTGAATTTCATCATTGCATTACAAGGTGTTTTTCCAAGCCGCTCTTAATTGATAATTGCGGTTACGAAAACTTGATGTCTAATGCGGGACGAGGCCACTTTAGGTCTCGCCCCGTCTTTTCGCTTTATAAATCAGAAGAATGAAATCATAATTCATCATTATCTTCAGGCGTTGGCTCTAGGGTGGGCATTATGGACCGCACGCCTTTTTGTAGCATATAGGCTGCTGCGATTGATTTTGCTTCCGGGGAGGCCAGTGTCTCGGTCAGAAACCTTATTGCTTGATTGAGTGAGGCAGAGCGTTCAACGGCCCCGTCCTGATAACTGGAAAATGGCAGAGACGCACGAAACGTTTCATCCTCAGACATAACCACTTTTAACCAGTCAAGCACATCGACAGGCCTTGGCATAATCAACGTTACAGTCAGATGCAGTGACGGATTGTCGTCTAACAACCGCGGCCAATGCCACATACCGCGCGGGACATATAATACATCACCCGGTGTCAGTATAACCGTCTCATCTGCTGGCAATTTCGCTTGTGGGACAGATTTGCTTTTTGGAATGCCTGATATCGGATTGGTCACTCTATTCTGGTTCCAAAGCTGCCATTCTTTCTGCCCTTCGAGCTGTAATATGAAAACATCTTGCGGGTCGAAATGCGCGTCAAATGCGCTCGCATCACGTCCAGCACTGAAATAGGCATTGATTGATATTTGAGATTTGAAGTCTGGAAAAATTGATCGGCAATACGACTTAACCGAAGCAACAGCATTCTCAATCGCAACATAGACCATCGTGCCGCCGTGAAAGTCCTTGGCCAATTGGGCCGTGGAATGCGGCTCAACCCAAGTCGCTTTTTGCCTAAGAAAATAATCTAAGCTCTCTTGACGGTCACCCAAAGATTTTTGCAAATAGCGCAAACTCGGACTGCTAAGCTTTGCCTTATATAAGGCGTCTACGAAGTCAGCCTCAGTCATAATGGAGTGAAACCGACCGTGCCCTCCACCCTGAATTAAAATGGATTGCTTGTCCCAATAGTCTTTAAAAAAATGCTTTGCGTCTAGCGGATGAAGTAGTTCTGCAAGCGCAGTTGTGTGTTCAGCAGTGGTTTCATCAAAAACAAATTTTTGCAAAACCCACTCCCATAGACCGCCAATCAATGACTTACATCACAACTATGTCGCCTCGCTACTCGATAGCCGCGTAGTAAAGCACCACCAAATAGGGCACATAGGCTAACGCATCTGAGCGCGATAGCATATCTTAAAATTTAACCAAACAGATTAATATGATGCAGATGAAGTCTGCAATCTAACAAGATACGGAGAATTTAATATGATGCACGCTCTCAAAGCGACGTCACTATCAAAAAGGGTTTAGCTCCCCTGTAATATAGGATTAAATTCATTAGGGTCGGGGTTTGGTCCCGTCTGTGTATTTTTAACGTCTAAAATTTTAAGCTCTGGTTTGACGAATGGTTTTTTTTCGCCCGTATGCGTGTTTGAAGTGTGATTAGTCATGAATTTTGCCCCGTAAAGTTTGAGTTTACACTTTGTTGACAATAATCCTTATTTTGTACAAGTCAAATATCAACTGGTGTTGTCTTCATTTAACCAAGCAGATAATTGTTTTAATTGAAAAAAGAAAATGTTGCGACGAACGGCATCCTTATCGGCATTATCGCTCACATTGCGCTGCGCCGTTTGCTGCTGCCTATAGGCCTTTTCATCAATGATTGTTCGCAATAATTCGGGCAATTCATAAAAAGCAGTGGGGTCATGCGTTTGGGCATTCATTCGCCCGCCCAAATATGCCCCCATAAATTTAGTAGGTTGCCACAAAATTCGGTCAGGCACACGACCCTGCAATGCACGGCGGTGTAAATATCGCCCCATATGACGGCGACGCTTTTCAATGGACGGTGTTGCAAAATATTGCTGAAGCAAGCGACGGTCATACATAGGATAGCGGTATTGCATACCGTAACTCGCTGCGAAAATTGCCTCACTTTCAAGCCGTCCAGACCGGGCCAAACGAAACCCTGGCGCATTGGCAGCGATCGTGTTCAATGTCCACTCAGACTGTCTTGGAAATGACGTGTCTTCGACGCGCTGCCTTAGCTTGCTATTTTCAAGGACGTCTTGGTGAATACAGCTAAGAGCAAATTTATTTTTGATAATAGCACGCAGCGAGATATGAGGATCAGACGAACCCGCTGTTACCGCTTTACCAAAGCGGGCAAGCCGCATGGGCAGCGAGCCCGACATTTCATTTAACGCGGCCACATAAGCTTTACGTAGTAGTAATTCTCTAGGAAGATATTTAGCATAGTTGGTCACGACTTCGTCGCCGCCGTAACCAGAGACCAAGGTCTTTATGCCGAACCTCTGACTCTGTTCAAAAAACGAAGGCTGGTAGAGCATCTGCCAATGCTCTGGCGGATGGCCAAGCGATGTTAGGGCACGATGAAAACTCTCATCAATTTGCAACATTTTCGGCGTCATTAGAGTATGGGTGTGCCGGACGCCGCAATGCGCCGCAGTAGACAATAACAACCCTGGTTCATCCTCTGTCGCGCAAAGACCAAAGGTATGAAAATCATCGCGGCTATGGGGTAATTTATCGACCAGCGTCGCGATGATAGAAGACGAATCGAGCCCCGCCGAGCTTTCCGCGCCAATGAGGTTAGCACTGCGAGACCGCACATAAACGGCCTTATCAAAAGCTTCTCGGTAGCGGTCCACCCATATGTTGTCGCGTTTCACACTATGGGGCGCTGTTAAATCGAATGTGAAATATTCGCGTGGGCCTTGGGCAGTGTTGATGTCGACAAACATATCATGGGAAGGCGGTAATTTTTCCACCCCCTCATAGGCAGATTGCCTATGGGCAAAATTCAAATTGGCCAGAAATAACGCCGTCCATTCAACATTGGGGATCAACGTCAATCCTTTAACAGCGCGAATAGCGGCCACCGATGTGGCCACAATTAAATGACGGTCTGTTAGCTGATAGAAGAACGGTTTTGCGCCCATTGTATCCCGCGCGCAAAAGGTCGCATGGGTTTTTGGGTCATAGATGATGAAACTAAAATCACCCTCTAATTCATTCGTGCAGTCACGCCCCCATTGCCGATAGGCGGCCAGAACAATATGCGGGTCGGTCAGCGTGGGCCGTTCCGTTAACCCCAGTGCCGCACAGAGCTTTGCGCGATTATCCAACCGTATCCAGCTTGCAATAACACAGCCTGTATCTTCGCAAACCTCTGGCGCGTTCTCATAAATAGATTCGGGCGTGTTATGATGTGTGGCTTGGGCGATAATCGCGCGGTCGTCCTGCCAAATACCACTCACGTCGGCTTTGGTAAACGGTGTTAAGCTTTCAATGAACGTTTCGCCCGTGACGTATTGTTTCGGATTTTCACGCGAGCCGCGCATGATGATAGCAGCAAACATTATGTGCGACTTGGTTTTATGGACGGCGCAAATATAAACGTCGAGACGGGGGTCATACCAATAGACTGTTTCAATCCAGTTATTCCAATATCACCCGCCACAACCCATGCATGTGCGTCTAAATCAACCGCGTCTTTGTTCGATTTTTTAACACCGAAATAAGTTGTAAAAGGCAGGCGCAAAATACGTAAATAAACAGCCGCGACGATGGCCTGAGCCAAACAATTAGATGACCACGGTGTATTTTTAGCAACGGTTCTTATGACCCGTCCTCTGTCTGCTAATTGCGCTGTGGCGTCTATAGACGGCTGCACTGCGCGGCTACCCAATTTATGCCCAAAGATAAATCCGTATCGCCGAAACGGTACAATCAAGACCATCAATCGTGCCGCGCCTAGGGCAAGAAATATAACGGGCATCATGAGTTTTTCACGCCATGTAAAATGCATGAAAAACGCCCGAATTTTACGCGGCAATACCACCTGACTACTCACCCCCCAAACTGCACGAGCTTATTATCAATCATCGTTTGGATAAAATCCAATACATCTTTCTCAAGGGTGGATACATCGGGCGCTTCGAAATTATCTTTGACCTGCCCCATAATGTCGTCTCGCGATTGCGGCGTTTCCAGCAGCGTCCAGATATAGGCCCCAACGGCATTAAGACCAAAATAATTGCCTTGCTCTATATCCATCATAACAAGTTCATCATCAATGGCCGACGCCATAAGGTTGGAATTTCGTATTAGCTTTTGTGTCATAATATTGCGCCCTATAATTTTGCGGCCCCAAGGCCCGCGATATCGCTTTCGTCATAAAGATTTATAAGTCTATCCAATAGACGGTCTATCGCAAAGCCGTCTTTGGGCCGTTTAACCTTATACATCGATAAGCCTGCGATAAAGTGTTCAGCTTTTTTGAAATGGTCTGCTGCGCTATTCATCGCCAACAAATATTCGTAACGGTAGCTATTACGTTTCAACAGCATGAATTTTTCAACACCCATGACAGGCTCGACAATAATATCAGCGCCCTCATGCGTGTCGAGTTCAACCAGTGTTTTGACCTTAAGCCCGCCCGTTGCATAAGCCTCGCCTAAGGGTAAATTATACTTTGCCATGCCTGGCATGATGTGCCGCAGACCATCAGTCGATACGGACAGATGCGCGGCCGCGTCCTCCCACAATTTTATGCGCGGCATACCAGGAATAACAATACCAGCCGTGGTTATGGGGCAAACATCATCGGCGATGATCTTATAACCCCGCTGCATCATGGCCGCAGCGGTTGTGGATTTTCCAATACCCGACGGCCCCACGCATATCAGACCACCACCATCTGTCATTTTCACGGCGTTACCGTGCAGAACAAGGTAGCCCCGTTGTTGCAAGAGCGCGCCAAAACCAGAGCCAAGGATATAAAGTCGGAGCGTGGCTTCATCCACGCCTGGTGCAGCTTGGTAATAAATATGCGCGCCACCTACAATAGACAGCGTTAGCTTATCTGGGATGTTAAGACGGATTTCAACGTCAGTAGCCTGGCAATAAGGATTTATGATACGGCCATTTTCAAGCGCGCCTAAATTGGGCACAGCGGAAATCGTAATATATTCAGCAGAGCCAAGACGACCTTGGTTTAGTTCAGGCAAAGCGATATCGCTGCGCACAGAAAGGCCGTACATATGGCTGTGATAATTTAAATGTTGCAAAACGTGCCCACGTTCCATTTTAATCTTTTCGCAAATTTATTCAAGCTTACTCTTATACATACACAAAGCCCTATCGCCGGGTCAGCACGCCAACCGCCTTGCGAAACAAAGTCGTACTATACCCCATAGTCGCTTGCTCAAAAATGACACGCTCAGGAATAGGGAAATACGGCATAGGCGGCGCGGTCATAATATCGCCGTCTTGAGCGCCGCATAGACCGCGCGCAAACCTGTCGCGCAGGATGTCTGTTTGCTCCGTGATTTCATGTTCGGCAATCAGACCCTTCCAATCATTATCCAAAGTGTCAGGGAAATAATCTTCCGTGAATTGCAGCGCCGCAATCAGCGCTTGCATACAATGAAACTCTTTAGCCAGCGCAAAAACCTCTGTCTTTTGCGGGGCGGGCAAACGCCGCAAAAGCGATGACAAATCGACCACCCATTTCAGCCGCCGAAAATAAGCCAGCACAGCATGCAATATAAGATAAAGCACATAAGGACTATGGGTGATTGGCGGTGCATCCGCCGTTCCGTCAAAGCGTATCACGCGGGCGGTCAATCCAGCTGGCTCAAGATGGATGAGGCGTTCATGCAATTCAATGAATTGACCAAATTTTGGGTCAATAAACGGCATATCTTTATTCGCCCAGAGCCGCCAACGGTCGCGTTTGGGGCGCAGGGTTTTAGAGCCACGGGTAAATTGGTAGCCCGCCTGGCTCAGCACGGTTAAGGCATCTGCTATATGTTCCGTCGGCACCACAGCATCCACATCTTTGGCTAACCTCAGATGGGGATCATCATAAAGCTGCGCGCCAAGCTGTCCGCCCTTTACAAAAAAACACGGTATGGCCTGTTCTGACAACACGCTGTGGAGGTTCTTCACCACCGCCTTTTGCTTTAATTGCAGATAGATATTGTGTTGATAAACCTCGGCAAGGATTTGCTGCGCGGCAGGGCTTATGTCCGCCTGTGGGTCTAGCTGTGCTGCCCGAAAAAGTAACTGTCCGACCCGATGACGACGGCATGCAAATTCAGCCATATCCAAGTCAATCGCGGGGGTCGGCTCGTGAATAGGCAGCGACAACGGATAGCGTAGAAGCGCCGTCAACGCCCTAATTTTTCTATCTACTTCTGTGTGATCAGACGCGCGCCCCACGCATGACTCCTATGCCGACTAACCATAGTCGTTACAGGTGAAGACACGCGCTGTCACCACTGTTGTTACAATTGGCGGGCAATCGTTAGGTAAATTAAAAAATGGTGAGCCTAGGGGAATCGAACCATACTGTGTAAGCGACCGTGAACGTCTAAAGCATAGATAAACATCAATAGGATAGAAATTGCACCATTCTACAATATACCCTAGCGTTTGCCCCCTTCAGACTTTAAAAGTATTAATGAAGGTATTAACGGATAAAGCAAAGCGGATGACTAAAACTCGCGAGAAAATGACTGTAACAGCAGTGAAAAACGTAAGGAAAGCAGCGCGCTACAGCGATGGCAGCTAAAATAGCTTCATTTCGGCAAAGCAGGCAATTAATCATGGGTGTTTGTTTAGAAGCGTAATAAGGTGAAACATGAGTTTGAACTCTGGCACAGATTTGAGTTACATAGAGCGTCGTGTAGTTAAGGCTTTTTACAATTACTCCGAGGGCGATTACGAAAGCTGCGCGCTCCAACTTTTTCCCGCTTTAGACAACACAGCAAAGCGACGGTTCGGTGGAGGGGTAGGAAAGCGCATCAAATCATTCCTGAGTGAAAGTTCGCCAATGATTACCTTCATTGCGACGTCAAACATTATGACGTTAAAAATTGGTGTTAAACCAATGTTAGATATACTCTACGATCAGGTCAGAACAAGTATTGTTCATGAGGGTCGCGTAGATGCTAATTTTACTTGGACAACAGATGGATCCATGCGTTTGTCCGAAGACGGCGCTAATGCCATGCCGCACGATTTTTTGTTCGGAATGTTGATATCTGTTTTGACAGCTCCTGAGAATGCAAGCCTACGAAGCTTAAATAAGTCAGAGTATCTGACTTTTACACACATCCCCCGACAACCTCTGCCTCGGCGTAAGTTTTGGCTATCTCATCTATGGGGCGCAGAGGATTATCTGTATGCTGAAATTTCTCTTGCTATGAACAAAGTCGTCCATCGGGCCGCCTTAGGCAGTTAATTTTTTCATCACGGTTATGAATGAAGGTATGAGTGCAAACGATTAGCCCCAATTTCTGTCATACAAAACAATGATGTAATTTAAATAAAATTGGTGGAGCCTAGGGGAGTCGAACCCCTGACCTCTTGCATGCCATGCAAGCGCTCTACCAGCTGAGCTAAGGCCCCCCGAGCATTTGCTATGCAAATGCGGGAAAGATAGTGGGCTCGCGAAACGTCGTTTCGCGGGACACTATCGCCAGCAGTACCACGACGGCCTACTGATTATGTTTTGCGCTGCGCTCTTAAAACGCAAGCACGAGTGTTGCAATAAAAATCGACTTAGATTTCTATTTCTTCAACGTCATCGTCTTCGGCGTCATCCGCGTCCGGCGGTGGCAATTCATTGTCATCGTCATCATCAACAAGGGCAGCGTCTTCGTCGTCATCTTCGGTCTCAGAGAAACCGTCCATATCGCGACGCTCGTCATCGTCATCATCAGACCCACCGCCAATAATGGCGGCGTCGTCGCCGTCAAGTTCTAGCTCTTTAGCCTCTTCTTCGGCCTCATCAATATCGTCTTCGTCTTCATCGGCGTCTTTGGCTTTTTTCTTCACGCCGTCTTCGTCCTCATCATCCTCGTCGTCATCTGACTCCGCGTCATAATCTTTTAGCTCTTCATCCGCCTTCATGGCCGCCAATGACGCACCTGCCAAAAGCTCGGCAGGATCAAAGCTGTGCGAACACATCGGGCATGTGGCCGGATTTTTCGTCAGGTCATAAAATTTCGCGCTACATTCGGGGCAGGTACGTTTTGTGCCGAGATCAACTTTTGCCATGATACAGACCTTCATATTATCATCGTGTGCCGATAATAAAGACAGACTAAATGACTGCCTCAAAAGACGGGGAGCAAACGCTTGCACTTCATCGTGGTTGCGCTAAAACCTGTCCTCTTAAATCGGATGTGTCCGCGTCTTAGCGGCTCTATTATCCAAGTCAACTGGAAATGACCCTGCAATGACATCTACGGCTGCTGTTTCACAAAAATCAACGACCCCACTGCGCGGTACAGTGCGCGCACCGGGGGATAAATCGGTCTCCCACCGTGCTATGATTTTTGGGGCTATGGCCACGGGCACGACCACAGTCGCGGGCTTGCTAGAGGGTGCCGACATTATGTCCACAGCCGACGCCATGCGGGCCTTTGGCGCAGATATTACGAAGGACAAAGACGGTGTTTGGCATGTCGTGGGATGTAAAGACGGATTTCAAAGCCCCAAACACGCTGTGGATTGCGGCAATGCCGGCACAGGTGTGCGCCTTATTATGGGCGCAGCAGCAGGTTATAAGGTGAGCGCAACATTCACAGGTGACGCGTCCTTAACATCGCGCCCCATGGGCCGTGTCCTTGATCCCTTGCGCGAAATGGGCGCAGCATTTGACGTAGCCCCAGGCGACCGTTTACCTGTCACCTTGAAAGCTGGCGCGGCCCTGACCGCCATTGATTACACCCCGCCCCATGCCAGCGCGCAGGTCAAATCCTGTATTTTGCTGGCCGGGTTAAACGCGGCGGGCACGACCGCGATAACAGAACCCACCCTGACCCGTGACCATACGGAAAATATGCTCAAAGCTTTTGGCGTGAAACTCACCGCGGCCAAGCGCGGCGACGGGCAAGTCGTGCGCATGGACGGCGGACAGACCCTAAAAGCCACCCACGTTATCGTGCCGGGCGACCCCAGCTCTGCCGCTTTTTTAATCGTTGCGGCACTGATTACCCCCGGCTCTGATATTATCATCGAAAACGTCATGATGAACCCGACGCGCACGGGATTGTTCGAGACACTGACCGAGATGGGCGGCTACCTCCGCTCTGATAATTTTAGGACCTCTGGCGGAGAAATTATCGCTGATATCCATGTTAAACATTCGCCCCTACACGGCGTTACTGTGCCGCCGCACCGCGCGCCTGCCATGATTGACGAATATCCCATTTTGGCCGTGGCTGCCGCCTTTGCCAAAGGCCGCACTGTGATGGACGGCATTGGGGAACTTCGGGTGAAAGAAAGTGACCGCATCGCCGCAACAGAGGCGTTGTTATCCAGTAACGGCGTTAATATCACCAGCCATGAAAGCGGCATGACGGTCATCGGCGGGGACACGCCGCGCGGCGGGGCGGTGGTCAAAACCCACCATGATCACCGCATCGCGATGAGCGCGCTTATCTTGGGACTGGGCTGCGATGCCCCTGTGCGTATTGATGACGCCTCTATGATTGCAACCAGCTTCCCGAGCTTTTTTGACATAATGACGCGCTTGGGCGCCGTCATAGAGACGTCCGCCTAGCCGTGACAATAGCTGATCTTACATCGCCTCTGGTTATATCCATTGACGGCACCTTTGCGAGCGGCAAAGGTACGCTGGGCAAACAGCTCGCCGCCCATTACGGGCTGGCCTATTTGGACACAGGCAAGCTTTACCGCGCGGTCGCGAAAGCTGTGCTGGACGCAGGCGGCGATCCTGATGACGCGGATGATTCTGAGGCCGCCGTCAAACATATTGATACAAACGCTTTATCGGATCCCATTTTAAAGTCTGGCCCCATCGGCGCGGCCGCGTCCAAAGTGGCCGTGCACCCTGGCGTGCGTGCGGCCCTGTTTGATTTTCAACGCGACTTTGCCGCCAATCCGCCAAATGGGGCCAAGGGTGCGGTGCTGGACGGGCGCGATATTGGCACTGTGATTTGTCCAGATGCCACGGTAAAGTTCTATATTGACGCCACCGCCGATGAACGCGCGCGCCGCCGTCACGCAGAATTGACGGGCTACGGCGAGGACATCACGCTTGAGACTGTGTCCGCCCAACTGGCGGAACGTGATGCCCGCGACTCAGGTCGAGAGACAGCCCCGTTAAAGCCTGCGCCCGACGCGCATTTGATCGACACAACAGGACTATCGATTGCGGAGGTGTTGGGCCGCGCCGCGAGGCTTGTGGATGCTGTTTTGGCAAAAAACGCCCAAAAATAACGCAAAACACGCATTTAGGGTCCAAAAATTGGTATTTTACCCCAAAATGTCATGATACTGCCTTAATGAAGGATAGACTCTCGTTACAGCTAGGGTTAATAGCCTCGAGTTGTAATATTTACATCCTGCCATTGAATGATGGTAGAAACTTAACGGAGCGCATTATGTCGACCCTAACACGTTTTGGAACAGCCGTTGTCATCACAACAGCCATGTCCGCATTTGCCACTGGCGCGTTCGCGTCAGAGCAGACTGTTGCAACCGTAACAGAAACACAAACTACAGAAGCTGTTGTCGCTGCACCTGCAACGACTGAAGCTGTCGCAACATCAACAGACGCCATCACTGTCTTTCAACCACAAGCGAAAACTGCAGTTTTGGCCTCTGGCGAGAAAACAGCCCTAGGCGTCTCTGAAGAGGTCCTTGTTGGTCTTGTTCTTGCGGCTCAGCTTGCTGCTGTAATCGTTGTCGCATCTGATGATGACGATGACAGTGCCAGCAACTAGGCTTTAAAGCTTTAAAAACGGGCCTCCGCCTGTTTTAGACTTAAAAAAACCCCGTCTGTTCTCAGGCGGGGTTTTTCTTTGTCTGAACAGGTCCAGCGCCTATACCTGCCGCTTGCGCACCCCTGTTATCTGCCGCTTGCGCACCCCTGTTATCTGCCGCTTGCGCGGGGGAGACGATTAGACTATACGCGCGACGTCCGTGCCGCCTTGGTTTCATACTCCGGCGGCGCGGCACATATATAGGCCCCGATTGGCGGGGCCAGACCGCGGGACACAACCCGTCGGCCCGAAACATATATATTGGAGTTATCCCTATGGCTGAGAATAGCCTTACCCCGACTATGGACGATTTTGCGTCTATGCTCGAAGCATCCCTTGAAACCAATGCTATGTCAGAAGGATCCGTTGTCACGGGTCGTGTCACTGGTATTGAAAAAGACATGGTCATTGTCGACGTTGGTCTTAAGACCGAAGGTCGCATCCCCATGCGTGAATTTTACATCCCGGGCAGCAAAGAAGCTGTCAAAGTCGGCGATGATGTTGACGTCTATATTGAGCGCATTGAAAACGCCCTTGGCGACGCTGTCTTCTCCCGCGAAAAAGCGCGCCGCGAAGAAAGCTGGATCAAAATCGCGAAAGTCTTTGAAAAAGAAGAACCTGTTCCCGGTGCGATTGTTGGCCGTGTTAAAGGCGGCTTTACTGTTGACCTTGGCTCTATCAACGCATTTTTGCCGGGCTCCCAAGTGGACATCCGCCCTGTGCGCGACATCGCGCCATTGATGAACCAAGAACAGCCGTTCATGATTTTGAAAATGGACCGTGCGCGCGGTAACATCGTTGTCTCTCGCCGCGCTATCCTAGAAGAAAGCCGTGCCGAGCAACGTGCAGAGCTTGTCGGTCAATTGGCCGAAGGTGAGACACGCGAAGGTATTGTCAAAAATATCACAGATTACGGCGCATTCGTCGATCTGGGCGGCATTGACGGTCTACTCCACGTCACAGATATGACATGGCGCCGTATTAACCACCCAAGCCAAGTCTTGACTGTGGGTGATACTGTCCAAGTTAAGATCATTCGCATTAATCCAGAAACGCAGCGCATCAGCCTTGGCATGAAGCAATTGCAAGAGGATCCATGGGAAGCCGCATCAGCGAAATATGTTGTTGGCACACGTCACACAGGCACAGTCACAAATATCGCAGATTACGGTGCATTTATTGAACTGGAAGAAGGCGTTGAAGGTCTTGTCCACGTATCAGAAATGTCTTGGACAAAGAAAAACGTCCACCCTGGTAAAATCGTCTCAACAAGCCAAGAGGTTGAAGTTGAAGTTCTTGAAGTTGACCAAGAAAAACGCCGTATCTCGCTGGGTATCAAGCAGACACAAGGCAATCCATGGGATGACTTCACAGACCGCTACCCTGTTGGCACTGTCATTAAGGGCGAAGTTCGCTCTGTCACAGAGTTCGGCCTGTTCATCGGTCTGGACGGCGACATTGACGGCATGGCTCACCTATCTGATCTCTCTTGGGACAAGTCAGGCGAAGAGGCTTTGAAAGACTACCGCAAAGGTGACGAAGTCGAAGCTAAAATCCTCGAAGTTGATATTGAGAAAGAGCGTATCTCGCTCGGCATCAAGCAACTGATCAAGGACACAACACCCACAGGTGCCAATCGCGGCGCGACTGTGACCTGTACTGTGACTGAAGTGAACACGGGCGGTATTGCCGTGACATTTGGTGATGACGACGCCGAAGCGAATGCGTTTATCCGCAAGGGTGATCTGTCGCGTGAGCGTTCAGAGCAGCGCCCAGAGCGTTACGCTGTCGGTGACAAGCTTGACGCCATGGTCATTCGTTTTGACAAGCAAAAGCGCGAATACACATTATCTGTGAAAGCGCTTGAGATTGCCGAAGAGAAGCAAGCCGTTGAGCAATATGGTTCTGCTGATTCTGGCGCGTCACTCGGGGATATCCTCGGCGCGGCGATGAAGAAGAACTAGGCGCTCCTCATTTAAGCAAAAATTAGCCCGCCTCAGCCTTGCTGAGGCGGGTATTTTTATGACAATTTAGCTGTGATTTGCGAATCTAGTTGACGACCCCACGTAGCAAAGTGCTAAAAGGATACATGCTCCGCTCTGAACTCATCGATAAAATGCACAAGGACAATGAACACCTCACCCGTCGTGATGTGGAACGTGTTGTTGCCGTCATTTTAGAAAGTGTTATTCAGACATTGGAAAATGGGGCCCGTGTCGAACTGCGTGGTTTTGGAGCCTTTTCAACCCGTCACCGCGCTGCCCGCGCAGGACGCAACCCACGTACAGGCGGACAAGTGTTTGTCTCTGAAAAACATGTGCCGTTTTTCCGCGCTGGCAAAGAGCTAAAACAACGCATCGACGATAGCGCCAAATAGGCGTTTTCTACTAATACGGTCTCAACTCCTTCCAATATTGACCTAAGACCCTTAAACATGCGACAAAGCGCCTGCGCGAATCACGCGTGACGTTTATGGGGGAAAAATCATGGGAATGATTTCCGAATTTAAAGAATTTGCCATGAAGGGCAATTTGGTCGACATGGCCGTTGGCTTTGTCATGGGCTCTGCCTTTGGCACTGTTGTAAAATCATTTATCGACGGCGTGTTTATGCCGCTGATCAGCCCGATTATGGGCGGCATTGATTTGGCCAGCTTGAAATACACAATGTCTCCAGCGGTTATGGACGGCGACACAGTCGTTGAGCCTGCTGTTATCGTCAATGTTGGTGATTTCCTAACGGCGCTTATCAGCTTTATTATCGTCGCATTTGTGATGTTCATGATCATCAAAGGCATGAACAAAACGAAAAAAGCCGAAGAGGCCGCACCCGCAGCCCCGCCCGCCAATGAAGTGCTGCTCGCTGAAATCCGCGACTTAATGGCCAAGCAAGTTAAGTAGACCCGCTGCTTTCGTTATAATAAAGACCGCGTCCTGTTAAGTCAGGGCGCGGTTTTTTATTTTGGGGGTATTTTTATCCATATAAATAAAAATATGAAATTTATCGACCAAACATCACAAAATTTAAAAGACATCATTACTAAAGAACTTGGCGCAAAGCCGAAATCCAATACTGTAAGCATGTCTTTAATTGATTTAATTGCACAGAAAAACAAGGTAATTCCTGCGCGACAGTTCAAGATTGAAAAATCAAAAGCCTTTGAAAGGTCTCAATACAAATTGGAATATCAAGATGGATTGAGAGCGATAGAGCGTAACTTAAGAAACGGTATCTCAAACGGGCCTCATCAGTCTCGTGGCACAAAAACTGATAGAATGGACATGATGTTAAACGATTGGGGGTTTTATCATCTACATTTAACGGACAAGATAGAGAATGATGGATTTGTTAAAAGAACAGGTCCGATATTATTTTGCTGCTTTAGTAAAGACACATGCTATTTCATTGATATTATTCCTCATGGACGTGGACACCATCTAGTCTGGATTAACATCGAACTTATCAAAGCACTTAAAGAGAGTTGGCCACATATAGTCGAACCCCTTCGTTTTAAAAACGTCATTGGTCTAGCTAAATCTTATTCTCTTACTGAAAAACTTGACCTAAGAAAAAATGGTATAAACTCCCCAATTGAAATTGATGGCGAAATATTCATGGCCCCTGGCATGGGAGTGTCTACTGCAAAAACGGCCATACGTTATACACACCGTGCATCCGGTATTATTAGGCAGCTAAAAGAAATTGTGAAAACATGTAATGCACAAGGCGATTTTGTCTTAGATAACGGCATACATCTTTCAGATACTCTGCCTAGAAAGGACCGTTACAGTGGTAGACCCGCGATATTGAAACTTCGCTTAGAAGACACAGTTTTAATACTATATGAAGAACGTAGTGGACAAATGTTGGCATGTACCGACTTGTTTTGCAGTATCGTCCCCTAACGCCCTTTGCACAGACCGCTCGCCTCAGCGCGTCTCTTTACTGCATTCAAAACCCTACTGCCTTAGCTGCGCTCAAGCGGGTTTTTTTGTTGGATCAGCATAAACGCACTGCACGGTCTAGAAATATTACGGTATGGATTCCAGGCGCTTTTCAAGCGTGGCAGAATGACAAAGGCGGGTTGACGTGCCGCACCAAAGAAACGGATTATTTTCTAAATTTTAAAATTATTCGAAATGATACAGTCTAGCTTAAAACTATAGTCACCCATCGCTATGGTGATGGGTCGTTTTGCGCCGCCTTTTTCTCTTTTTTCGCCTCACTTCGCGCCAATCCCATGACGGCGTGGCCCATGGCGGCATTGCCAAATGTAATCGCAAAGCCGACCATCAACAGGAATGTCGCAAGGATTTTATCATTGCTGGTAAAGACGATGTCACCCATGCCCATAACATTAAAATAAAGCCCTAGCGCCAGCAGCGCCCAGCCAAAAACGACGCCCTTTATACAATTTCGGATCAGAAGCTTATGCACCCGTCCCATGATAATCCCCTGTGTTTTGCAGCAGATTAGCGCGGGAATGACGTCCTGTCGAGCGGGGCACTTTGCAAGCGCGGCGGAATGACAGGGATGAGAGAATCAGAAGCGCTATAAAACCGTGTCATTCCGACGTCACCAAAGGTGACCCGGAAACCATGTCGTGAAGGTACGGCAAAGTGATTTTTGGAACTGGCGCACCAATGGTTCGCCGTGTGAACTCCACCGCCTCCGCTTCATTCAAGCTAAGGCATTAAAGCGAAAGAGAACGCCATGGATTCCGGGCGCTTTGCAAGCGCGTCGGAATGACAGTTGTGAGGGGTTCAGAAGCGTTATGAAGCCGTGTCATTCCGACGTCGCCGAAGGTGACCCGGAAACCATGTCGTGAGGGTGCGGCAAAGTGATTTTTGAAACTGGCGCGCCGATGGTTCGTCCCGTAACGGCCAGTGCACAGACCGCAATCTGCGCACATCACTTTTCCGCGTCAATAAACCCTACCGCCTTCGCTGTGCTCAAAGGATTATCGTCCCCTAACGACGAATACACAGACCGCAATCTGCGCACGTCACTTTTCCGCGTCAATAAACCCTACCGCCTTCGTTGCGCTCTAGCGGGTTTATTGACGATTAGGCATATTTCTCGCCGAGATAGACCCGTCTTACATCTTTATTCGCGCGGATTTCGTCAGGTGTGCCTTCAAACAGGGCTTCGCCTTGGAACAGAATGCTTGCGCGGTCGACGATATCGAGCGTTTCGCGCACGCGGTGATCCGTGATTAGAATACCGATGCCGCGTTTTTTAAGGTAGCGCACAAGTTCGGAAATATCGGCAATGGCGATGGGGTCAATACCCGTGAACGGCTCGTCGAGCAGGATAAAACTGGGGCGCGACGCAAGCGCGCGCGCAATCTCGACACGGCGACGTTCACCGCCGGACAGCGCCAAGGCAGGACTATTTTTAATATGACCGATGTTAAGCTCGTCCAGCAGCGCATCGACATTATCATTCCATTTGCTACGGTCTTTCTCCGTTAATTGCACAATGGCTTTGATATTTTCCTCAACCGTTAGCCCGCGAAAAATAGATTGCTCTTGTGGCAAATACCCAACACCGAGGCGCGCGCGTTGATACATGGGCAGAGCCGTAATATCTTGACCGTCCAGCGTAATCATGCCGCGGTCAGCCTCTATTAGGCCCATAATCATGTAAAAACTGGTAGTTTTACCCGCACCGTTCGGACCCATAAGGGCCACGACTTCGCCGCGTTGCACGGTCAGTGTGATATCTTTGACCACCACACGGCCGCGATATGATTTACCGATATTATTCGCCGCCAACCCTGTGGCAGGGGCAACGAAGTCGCTCGCCATGCTGGCGGTGCTACTGGCGGTGGTGGCAGCGGTTTTGCCAAAGGCTTTGATATTCATTAGTTCGGTGCGCTTTGCTGGCTATCATTATTTTTAATCAGGATATTCACACGCCCCTTGTCACCGCAACGCCGACCCTTGCAATTACCTGTCACCGTCGCTTGGTTGGTCGACAGATTATAAACAAGGCGGTCACCCGTCACGACATTGTCCTCCCCTTGTAGCAAAATGACGTCACCTGTGACCGTAAAGCTGTCTTTCGCGCGCTCATAAATACCTTGCGCGCCTGTGACTTCTTGGTCAGGCGTAATGTAGAAAAAATTGCCGACGGCTTCAATACGGTTCACATCTTCAAAGGCTTCATTGGCAGACACAACGCGGTTTCTATCGCCTGAAAACACGGTCATTTCATCTGAGAGGATACGCACATTGTCTTGGCGAATATCCACTTGGCCCGAGAAGATAATCTTGCCCGGCGAATATTCCGCGCGGTCAGATGAGCCGGTAATCGGCGCAGAAGAGTTAGCGGCAAATTGAGCCTGGGCGGATAACGGGAAAAGCAGAGAGGCCGCGACCGCAGTGAATGCTGTTAAATATCGTATCATCATCAAACCTATTATTGTCCTGTACCAAAGGTGACACGCCCGCAGTCATCACCCGTGCAGTCTTGGCCAAATTCAGCCTTTTTTGTTGCCAAATTATACACCAAGCGGTTGCCTGTCACAGTTGTGTCTGTGCGTGAGCTTCCTTTTTGGACTAATTTCACATTGCCTGTTACCGTGATAATGTCTTTTTCACGTTCGTAAACCCCGCGGTCACCACTGACACGGCGATCTGGTGTGATATAGACAAAATCCCCGCGTGCATCGATGGTTGTAATCTCGCCGAGCTTTAGGCTGTCCCCGACATTTTTATCGGCCTTGGCGCGTTCAATTATCATCGTCTCTGACGTAATTTCTGTGCCGTCTTGCAGCACGGTAACGCCGCCGATTAAAGTTGTCAGCGCGTCCTCATAACGGGCTTCCTCGGCGGTAATATCAATCGGGCTATTGCCAGCAAAACCGAGGCTGGCCGAATTACCAGCGCCGTCCGATGCACTAGAGCCCGCAAGCGCCGCGTCACGCTCAATTACCGCGCTCATGCCGCCTTTAAACACAAAACGCTTATAATTATCCGTAATCGCATATTCATTGCCGTTCACCGTGCCAAAATTGCCTTGGCACGCGATCGGCGCATTGCCGTCAATGGCTTTATCACGGGCCAGAATACGGGCTTGTGATGTTTGGCAGGCATAGCCGTCATCGGTGTTTAAATCCACGTCACCCGATAAATCGAGGACTTTATCGATATCATTATACACACCTGTTTTAGCAACGACTTTAGACACTGCGGCGCCAGCGGCTCTGTAAAATTCCAACACAGGGGCGGCGAGTTTAACGGCATTGGTCTTTTCCGCCTCGCGCACAGCTTCGGATGCCGTCAAGTAATACGGCAGATTATCCGATGTGCGGCCTGAATAACGCGGATTAATCATCCGCACGCTATCCTCTGGATTATCCGGCAAATCAAACCCGGTTGGCTGGCTGGCGAATTGCCATATGACTAGGGCCGACAGCACTACCGCACCACCGATTAAAACGCGGCGCATGAGCTTGATCCGCGCGCTATGGCGGCGGGCCATTTCCAAGGTCAATGTGCGCTTGGGTTCCCACAATCCCAGTGCTTCGCTGACACTATGGTCGCCTGTTGGTTCTGTCGCGGATGTGTTCATGACAACGCTATAGGGCAAAGCGTCGCTAAACTGAATAGCCAAATTCAGGAGATGGGCGGAAAGTAAGGTTTCACGACCTGTCTTCAAAGCCCCCTAATAGGGCGTCTGATAGGGCGTCAGTTAGGGCGTTTAATAGGGCGGTGTTTGCCCCCAATAGGCGGCCGCTAATTGAATGATTGATTTTTCCTCTATATGAAACTCACGATCTGAAACCGATACTGCCTCCATAGAGCGCAGAAGCGCGCCGTGATTTGGAAAATCGAGCAGGCCTTGGATGGTGCGCACAATGAAAAACTCGGCGTTCTCTTGCTGAACACGCGCTTTTATTTCGTCGCGCTGGGCGACAAACCAGTCAAAGGCGAGCTTTGGCGTGACCAGTGCATCGCTACCCACTTCGGATTTTAGGATGTCGACTTGGGCGACAAAGCTATCGACCTCTTCTTTGTACACGCGGTCATCAGCCACCACGATAATCGCCAAAAGCGTAAAAATATCAGTCCATTGTTCTGGTTTCATTGTGCCCTCTCAAACCGCTTGGCTATGGATTTTTCTATGAACGCGCGATGAACCTGCCGTCCAGCGGCGTTAACCTTTTGCGCCCGTTTATGCATCAGCCGTAATTTTTGAGACGGCAAAGCACCTTATTAAGCCGCGCAAAATCCCGTTAAAGAATTGCGAAAGCTATGATTATTGTTATAAGACGCCAAGACAGCGCGGCCCCTGCCCGCTCCCGGCCCAAGGCAACCCTTCGGGCTTCATTGGTAAAGGACACATCATGGCATCACTCGATAGTTTTAAGTGCGAACGCGAGATCAAAGTTCGCTCTGGCACATATACATATTACGACCTGAAGGTCGCCGAAGAAAACGGCCTGAAAGGCGCATCAAAACTACCGCGCTCATTAAAGGTTCTACTTGAAAATCTGCTCCGCCATGAAGACGGCAAAACTGTCACCAAAGCTGATATCGAAGCCATGCTATTATGGCTCGGTCCAAAAACATCGACCCACGAGATTGCCTATCGTCCCGCCCGTGTCCTAATGCAGGATTTCACAGGCGTGCCCGCCGTCGTCGATTTGGCCGCCATGCGCGACGCCATGAAAAACTTGGGTAAAGAACCCTCTGCGATTAACCCGCTAAACCCTGTGCATTTGGTCATCGACCACTCTGTCATGGTTGATTATTTCGGCACGCAAAATGCGTTTAAGAAAAATGTCGCCCGCGAATATGAACGTAACGGCGAACGTTATGATTTCCTAAAATGGGGTCAAGAAGCCTTTGATGATTTCGCCGTTGTGCCCCCTGGCACTGGTATTTGTCACCAAGTGAATTTGGAAAATCTGGCGCAGACCGTTTGGACCAAAACAGAAGACGGCAAAACCTATGCCTTCCCTGACACACTTGTTGGCACGGATTCCCACACAACCATGATTAACGGCTTGTCCGTTCTGGGTTGGGGTGTTGGCGGTATTGAAGCCGAAGCTGCTATGCTCGGCCAGCCCGTGTCTATGCTTATCCCCGAAGTCGTGGGTTTTGAGCTGACAGGGAAACTGCCCGAAGGGGCAACAGCCACTGATATGGTTTTGCGCGTTGTTGAAATGCTGCGCAAAAAAGGTGTGGTCGGAAAATTCGTCGAATTTTACGGCGCTGGTCTTGATCACCTCTCTCTTGAAGACCAAGCGACGATTGCCAATATGGCCCCCGAATACGGCGCAACTTGCGGCTTCTTCCCGATTGATGGTGACACGCTGAAATATCTCGAAGCGACTGGCCGTGATAAGCAACGTATTGAATTGGTCGAAGCCTATGCCAAAGCGCAGGGCCTTTGGCGCGACAGCAGCACGCCGGAATACACCAGCACCATCAGCCTTGATGTGTCCTCTATTAAGCCTGCGATTTCTGGCCCAAAACGTCCGCAAGATCGTTTTGATTTGGACGGTGCCAACCGGCATTTTGCCACGATCCTACGTGATGAATTTGGCAAAACTCCCAAAGGCGACAGTGCCGTGCCCGTCAAAGGCAAAGATTACAGCGTCGATCACGGCGATGTATTTATTGCGGCCATCACGTCATGCACCAACACCTCAAACCCGTCCGTGATGATGGCGGCGGGTCTTGTCGCGCAAAAAGCCAACAAGCTTGGCTTGACCGTCAAGCCTTGGGTGAAAACATCACTGGCACCAGGGTCCCAAGTTGTGGGTGAATATTTGGAAAAATCCAAGTTACAGACAGAGCTAAACAAGCTCGGCTTTGACGTTGTCGGTTACGGCTGTACGACCTGTATCGGAAACTCTGGCCCGCTCGCCCCCGAATTATCAGAGGCCATTGCCGAAGGTGATTTGGTGTCCTGTTCTGTCTTGTCAGGTAACCGCAACTTTGAAGGCCGCATTGGCCCTGATTTGAAAGCGAACTTCCTCGCCTCGCCGCCGCTTGTTGTTGCCTATGCTATTGCAGGCTCGCTGCACCATGATTTCGAGCAAGACCCGCTCGGCGTGGATAAAAACGGTAATGCGGTTTATCTCAAAGATATCTGGCCAACATCAGCCGAAATTGCGACGGTTGTACGCAAAATCATCACGCGCAAAATGTTCACAGAGCGTTATGCTGATTTGTATAAAGGCGACAAAGAGTGGCAGAAAATTAAAGTCACTGGCGGCGTGACCTATGATTGGGATCCGAAATCAACTTATGTGCGCAACCCGCCCTATTTTGACGGCATGACCATGACGCCCGACCCGATTGAAGACGTCAAAGACGCCAATATCCTCGCCTTGCTTGGCGATAGCATCACGACTGACCACATCAGCCCAGCGGGCGCGATTAAACACGACGGCCCGGCGGGTGAATACCTCAAAGAACGCGGTGTGCCTAAGGCTGAGTTTAACAGCTTTGGTTCGCGCCGGGGTAACCACGAAGTGATGATGCGCGGCACATTTGCCAATATTCGTATCAAAAACCAAATGGCTCCTGGCACAGAAGGTGGCGTCACAAAATACGTCCCAACGGGCGAGGTTATGTCCATCTTTGACGCAGCCGAAAAATACAAAGCGGATAATAAAGACCTCGTCGTCTTTGCGGGCACGCTTTACGGTAACGGCTCATCACGGGACTGGGCCGCCAAAGGCACAATCTTGCTGGGCGTGAAAGCGGTTATCGCGGGTAGCTTTGAGCGTATTCACCGCTCTAACCTTATCGGTATGGGCGTCCTGCCGCTGGAGTTCCAAGAGGGCGATAGCTGGGAAAGCCTCGGCATGAAAGGCTCAGAGACTGTGTCAATCGCTGGCATTGAAAACCTTTCGCCGCGCGGCACGCTTGATGTCAACATCACCTATCCCGACGGCAAGACAAAAACCATCACCGCCAATGTGCGCATTGATACAGACAATGAGCATGAATACTTTAAGAACGGCGGCATCCTGCACTACGTGTTGCGCAACCTGGCCCGCGAAGCCTAAGCGCGCCGCAAAGCCCCTAACGCTAAAAAGCCCCCGCTGCATCCTAATCGATGCGGCGGGGGCTTTTTTGTGGTCGACGCGTGCTGTGATGCAAAAACGGATATATAGGCAAAATTTCAGAACGTGGGTTTTTATCCTCATTGCAGACATTAGAGCCAATTACCAAAAACGGTTACTTTCGTCCGAAAGCAGACATAACGAGTGTTTTACGTGGAGCAATTACAGCCGTATTCTCAAACATTACCAGCGGCTGTTATGGAGCGATTTTAAGCCGCTCATACAAATGCTACTCTGACGGCCCTTATCGCCCTTGTTCCGGCCTTATGGCGTTGTGATTAATTATGTTTCGATTATTTTAATTTGAGTACACTATTGATTTGATGCAAAATGCCGTTGGATTGGGTAGAATCGGCTTGGGTTATAGTCGCAAGCGTTCCGGACGGCCCCGCAATCTTGACGGTCTCGTCCATGACATAGACGGTCAATTCGGTGCCAGCCAAGCTGGTGAGTTTCAAAGGTGCACCGTTTGCAGTTGCCGCTGCCTTCAACGCAGCTACATCCAAAGCACCAGGTACGATATGACCCTTTAGGGTGTTAGCAATATCCGCTTCCGTAGACAGGGCCGCATATTCAAAGGCTTGGTTATTGGGCGCAAAGAGCGTCATTGGCGTTTCCGACTCGAACGCGCTTTCAAGCTTGAGCGCGCGCACAGCCTCGACAAAACGGGTCAGTTCATATTTCGTCATAGCGCCGTAGAGCAATGTTTCATTAGGCGCGATTATCGCAGGGGTGTCAGTTGCTTCAGGCACATCCGGCATGATGGCTTCTTGTGTCGGCCCTTCGACATTGGCGTCATCGATCATATCGGTGACGGTCTCGACCACAGGGGCAGGAATCTCGGGCATGACGGCGTCAAACTCAGTAGTTTTTAAAGGCGTTGCACACGCACACAAGGCGAGCGCCGTGCTGGCAGCAATCGCTACGCGTAATTCATGTATCATTTTAGGGCTCTCCGGAGGTGGATGATCCAACCTTCCTCGGCGATCTTGTCAATTTAAGGCGCTGTCTGCGAACCGTGCTCTCTTTGAGGTTTAAACGCAAGTTCGAAATGACGAACGCTGTGTTTACTCGTAGGGCGGGGCCGAAAATTAATGACGTTGCCATACTATGGGCGAATGTTGCCCGATCAACAAACATTACCAGCGGCCGTTTTTGGGCGCTTTAAGCCTCTCGGCTTATGTCCGCTTTACGCCGAAGAAAGTCGTTAGCCGGATTATTTCTAAGGTCCGCTTTGCCCCCATAGGCGACCTTGATATCAAATTTTTATTATAAATCTTACCCCCACTCACCAGAAGCAATACGGCGAGTTTTTATTTGGCCCACCCCCGCGACAAAGCGGTGTTGAGTGCCTATATCTGGGTAAATGAAAACCTAAAAGAAAGCGCCCCATGACACAATCCACATCTCTCCCCGCGACCTATGCCCAAATGCTATCGACTGTATCTGAGGACGCCAAGCTTACTATGGCCCTTAAAGACGTGCCGATGCCGACACCCAAAGACGACCAAGTCGTGGTGCGCATAGAGGCTACACCAATTAACCCGTCTGATCACGGGGTGATGTTTGGCTGGGCGAGCATGGACAAGGCGAGCTCTAAGGGTAGCGGCAAAAACACAGTCCTATCCGCGCCTGTGTCGCCTGCTGGTATGGGCGTGATGAAAGCGCGCATAAGTCAAGACTTGCCTGTGGGCAATGAAGGCGCGGGCACAGTCGTGGCGGCTGGCAAAGACGCGCAAGGCTTGATGGGGAAAGTTGTCGCCGTTATGGGCGGCGGCATGTACGCGCAATACCGCTGTGTGCCTGCTGCTATGTGTATGCCGCTGCTGCCTGGTCATACGGCCCGCGACGGCGCGTCAAGTTTTGTCAATCCGCTGACGGCACTGTCTATGGTCGAGACCATGCGCATGGAAGGCCACAACGCGCTCGTCCATACAGCGGCGGCCTCCAATTTGGGGCAAATGCTGAATAAGATTTGCATGGCTGATGGTGTAGAGTTGGTCAATATCGTACGTCGTCAGGAACAAGTCGATATCTTAAAATCGCTCGGCGCAAAACATATCGTCAATAGCAGCTCTGATAGCTTTATGGCGGACCTCACCGACGCTATTCACGCGACGGGCGCGACGCTGGCCTTTGACGCGACAGGCGGCGGGGCGCTCGCTGACACAATCCTGACAGCCATGGAAAAGGCCGCGGCGCGCACACCAGGCGCTTACAGCATTTACGGCTCTGTCAAACATAAACAGGTCTATATTTACGGTGGTCTGGATACGTCACCAACGGTGCTGAACCGCAGCTACGGTTTCGCCTGGGGCGTAGGGGCGTGGCTTCTGCCGAACTTCCTTGCCAAAGCAGGGCCAGAGGTTGGGACTCGCCTTCGCACGCGCGTGGCCAAAGAATTAAAGACGACATTCGCCAGCCATTACACAGATGAAATTTCGCTGTCAGAGGCGCTAAATGCGGATATTGTTGCGCGCTATAATGCCAAGGCGACGGGGACGAAATTCCTGATTAATCCGCAACTGCCGTTATAAGGCGCGTTGCTGTGAACGGCATTATCGGCACAGCCCTGTCCCCTAGCGCGACCAAAGTCATGATGCTGGGCGCGGGGGAACTTGGCAAAGAAGTTGTCATAGAATTGCAGCGCTACGGCGTCGAAGTTATCGCCGTGGACCGCTATGATAATGCGCCCGCTATGCAGGTCGCCCACCACGCGGTCACGATTAATATGCTGGATGGTGACGCGCTACGGGCCCTGGTGGAGCAGGTGAAACCTGACCTGATTATTCCCGAAATTGAAGCGATTGCGACCGACACTTTGGCGGCGCTGGAGACAGAAGGCTTCACCGTCATTCCAACCGCGCGGGCGACGCAACTGACCATGAACCGCGAAGGCATCAGGCGGCTGGCCGCAGAGACGCTTGGCCTTCTGACCTCCCCCTACCGTTTCGCGGATAGTGAGGATGACTGCCGCGCGGCGATGGCCGACATTGGCTTACCCTGTGTCGTCAAACCCGTGATGAGCAGTTCTGGCAAAGGCCAAAGCACAGCCAAGACCGAGGCCGATATTGCAGCCGTCTGGGCCTATTCCCAAGACGGCGGGCGGACAGGAAAATCACGCGTCATTGTCGAAGGCTTTGTCGATTTTGATTATGAAATCACCCTTTTGACGATCCGCAGCGTCAGCGGCACAACCTTCCTTGCCCCCATTGGTCACCGCCAAGAGGGCGGCGATTACCGCGAAAGCTGGCAACCCCATCCGATGTCAAAGGCGGCGTTAAAATCCGCCCAAGACATGGCCGCCAAAGTGACAGAAGCGCTCGGCGGGCACGGTGTCTTTGGTGTGGAATTATTTGTCAAAGGTGACACCGTCATTTTTTCCGAAGTGTCCCCCCGCCCGCATGATACGGGATTGGTGACATTAATATCCCAAGACTTGTCGCAATTCGCGCTACATGCTCGCGCGGTTTTGGGCTTGCCCATCCCGGATGTACGGCAGTTCGGGCCGAGCGCATCGGCGGTGATACTGGGTGACGGTGTCTCGACCAATATTCGATTTAGCGGCATCGACGAAGCCTTGTCAGAGCCTGACACGCAAATCAGATTATTTGGAAAACCAGAGATCAACGGCTCTCGACGATTGGGTGTGGCCGTGGCACGGGGCGACAGTCTGGACGCGGCACGAGAGAAAGCAATACGCGCAGCCGCCAAAGTTAAAGTTCATTATTAGGGTCAATGGCTCACTAAATCCGCATCATTAGTCCCGTTTCAATTGGCGGGGGTCAACAGGGCCCAGTTGCCTTGAGCGCCCTTTACCCGTCAAAACCCAATTCACAAAATGCTCGCAATTATTAATTAGCACATTATAGCGCATCCCTTTTTTAGAGCGTGCGCGGGCAACAAGTTCTGTGCCGGAATGGTTATGGGCGTAATGGATTTGCGTGATGGGTCGTCCGCCGGAAAAGGCCGCGACATCGGTTTCTTCGACCCGACCAAATCGCGCGCTGGTATGAATAACGGTGCCGTATCCCGTCGCAATACCAAAGTGTTTAACAACGCCGTAAACGCGCACTTGCAATAAGGCGCCAGCGGCAAAAACAGTGGACGAACGCTCAAACGGAAAATCTGTCATATCCCTTGATAGACGTAAAAGTCATTTTCCCAAATAAAAAAGGCAGCCCTGAAATAAATTCAAAGCTACCTTTATAATTTTATGTCAGAAAATCTAGCGCGTGCGCAGTTGCCCATTTTGCCAATAAGTACGGTTCGTCGCGGTATCGCGGAAATAATACCGCCCAGCGTAGCTATCATATTCTAATGGCTCACCATTAGCACCGCGGCGGATTTGTGTGCGCTCGCCCATATTTTGGTCTTGTTGGCGACCTGTATAGGCTCCGCCTGCGGCACCAATCACGCCGCCAATAATTGCGCCTGTTTCACCGTCGCCAGAGCCGACGTTGTTGCCAATCACCGCCCCCGTCAAAGCCCCAAGCCCTGCGCCGATGGCGGCGTTGCGTTCTGTATTACCTGTCGTCGTGCAAGCCCCAAGCATAAGCGCGCTGGCGGCGGTCATTAAAATTATGCGTGTCATGTCAAACTCCTGTGACAATGTTCAGTCTCAACTTGGGTCTAAGATTCTGCCCCAATTGCGGCCTAAATGTGGCTAATGCTGTTTATGACGAAGCTTTCACAATACGGTTGGTATAGCGGCGACCGTCATAGATAACATCGACACGGTCTACTGTTTCGAAATCCGTTTCAACAGGGGTCAACTCATCAATTGGCATGTAACGGTTATAAAACACTGTGCCGTCCGGAGCGACAACGCGAACCATACGATCTGTTTGCGTGTCAGTGGCGTCATTGATTGTAGTTGTCACAGCCTGTTCTGTATTTTGAGTTTCTTGCGTGTCTTGCGCATGGGCTTTGGTTGCAAATATAGCGAGGCCCGAGGCGACGACGATTGTAGCGGTTTTAAAATGGCTCATTTTGGACTCCTTCCATGTTTTTGTTGTAATTATTACGGCTGACCCTGCGCTTCGTTCCAAAAATTATGGTTAACAAATCCTTTTCATGCGCCCATAGTCAATCTGTGCACAGGGGACATTATGACAATTGAAACATTATTTAGCGCTGTAAACCTATCCGTTATGCCAGCATGGGCGTTGCTCATCTTGGCGCCAAATTGGCGGGGTACCGCCGCAATTGTGCATTCTATGTTTTATCCGCTGCTGCTTGGCGGGATCTATATTGCGGGGCTTATCGCGACGATGTTTTTTGGTATGGGCGCAGACGGTGCGGGGTTCACCACGATCGCGGGCGTGCGCCAAATCTTTGCCTCCGACATGGGCGTCGTTGTCGGATGGGCGCATTTCCTCATCTTTGATTTATTCGTCGGTGCCTGGGAAGCCCGCGACGCACGGCGCAAAGGGTTTAGTCATTGGCTGCTCATCCCGTGCCTGCTCCTGACCTTTATGTTCGGGCCTGTGGGATTGGTCGTGTATTTGGTGTTGCGGAAAGTAACGGGTAAAGGTGGATGGGGATTGGGAGAGGTGTAGACCATGGCAAAATTAGATTTAAAAAAGAAAGTATGGGACATACTTTCACAATTACCAGATACTGAGATGACAGCGCGTGAAATTTCTTCAGCCATTCGAAATCAATTTCCCGATGAAACCTCTGCAAAATTAGCTAGAAGCAAATCAGTAAATACAGAAGAAGAATTATTAACGCAACTCGTTGCCGAAATTGGCGCTAATTGGAAAAGAATATTGGTGAAATACCCAACAATTAAAACAGTCGAAACGCGACCTCGTTTATTTTACTACTCCACTGTTTCAGATGAAGAAGAGGTATTTCCTAACGAAACAACACTAAAAGATTCTGCCGAAAGTAGCTATCATGAGCATGACCTATATCCAGTCTTAGGAAAGTTTGTTTTTGAAGAATTGGACTGTTATGCAATGAGAATTGATGAGCGACGAAGTTCCAACAAACATGGAAAAAGAGGAAATCACTGGCTCTTTCCCGACATAGTGGGTGCAGTCAATCTTATGGATGGTTGGCATAGCGAAACAAAGGAGTTAGCTAGAACTGTTGGCGCCCGGCAAATGAAGCTGTTTTCTTTTGAGATAAAGAAAAAAATCAATCGTGCAAACGTTCGTGAGTGTTTTTTTCAGACTTTGAGCAATTCCTCTTGGGCTAATTTTGCTTATCTTGTTGCGGCTAAACTTGATAGTAAAGCTTTGCCAGAGTTGCGTATGTTGTGCGCCTCTCATGGAATCGGTTATATAAATCTAGACAGAACCAACCCGTCAGATAGCATTATTATGATCCCAGCAAAGGAACGTAAATCTGTCGATTGGGATTCTTTAGATCGGCTTACTAAAGAAAACAAAGATGCTCAGGATTATCTTGAGAATTTAAGAAGTTTTCACGGACTTGGTAGGGTTAGAAATAAAGACTGGGATTTGACTCCCAATAACTAATTTAATTCACTGGCGCAGTTATTTAGCTAGAAACTTAATCGGCTACAATTTATACCCTGTATCAATTCTAAAAATCAGTGCCTAAAATGCCGCATCCCCGTGAACACCATCGCTAGGCCTTGTTCGTCGGCGGCGGCTATGACTTCGTCGTCGCGGATGGAGCCGCCAGGTTGGATGACGCATGTGGCGCCCGCGCTGGCGGCGGCGAGCATACCGTCGGCAAAGGGGAAAAACGCATCAGAAGCGCAGGCGCAGCCTTGTGTTTTGGGCGCGTCCCAGCCCGCAGATTTTTGCGCATCTTCAGCCTTGCGGGCAGCGATGCGGGCGCTGTCGATACGGCTCATTTGGCCCGCCCCGATGCCAGCGGTTGCGCCGTCTTTGACATAAATAATCGCGTTGGATTTGACGTGCTTGGCGACTTTCCAAGCCATGCGCAGATCTGCCATTTCCGTCTCTGTTGGCGCGCGTTTTGTGACGACTTTTAAATCGTCATCGGCCACCGCGCCGTTATCGCGGTCTTGCACCAAAATGCCGCCCGCAACATTTCGTTGGGTCAGGCTCGGCGCGTTGGGATTGGGCAAATCGCCAACAATCAAAAGGCGGATATTTTTCTTTTTAGAAAATAACGCAATAGCGTCATCATCAGCAGACGGCGCGATGACCACCTCTGTAAACACTTTCAAAATCTCAGCCGCGGTGGCTTTGTCCAGACGTCCGTTCAGCGCAACAATCCCACCAAAGGCTGAGACAGGGTCACAGGCGAGCGCATTTTTATAGGCGGTAACAAAATCATCTGCCACAGCCACGCCGCAGGGATTGGCGTGTTTGATAATCGCGACAGCGGGTTTCGCGCCCCCCCCTGGTAATGTGGAGCAGTTACGGCCAAATTCCGCGACCAGTTCATAGGCCGCGTCCGTGTCATTGATGTTGTTATAAGACAGCTCTTTGCCTTGGAGTTGTGTGGCCGTGGCCACGCCGGGACGGTCAGAGCCGTCTGTGTAAAACGCCGCTGTCTGATGCGGGTTTTCACCATATCGCAAGGTCTGGCGCAGCGTGCCCGATTGCGCGCGGTAGGTCGGAACATCACCCAATTGATCGGCGAACCAATTGGCAATGGCGGCATCATAATTGGCAGAGCGCGCATAGGTTTTTGCCGCTAGTGTCTGACGTAACGCCCCCGACGTTTGCCCGCCATTGGCGTCCATATCAGCCAGCACCGCATCAACATCATCGGCGTCGGTACAGACCGCCACATGGGCATGATTTTTCGCCGCAGCCCGTATCATCGCCGGGCCGCCAATGTCGATATTTTCGACACACATTTCGTAGCTACCGCCGCCCGCAACAGCGGCTTCAAAGGGGTATAAATTCACGACCAGCAAATCAATTGAGAGAATACCGTGGGCATGCATGGCGTCTTTGTGAGAGCTTAGGTCACGATCACCGAGCAATCCGCCGTGCACCATCGGGTGCAAAGTTTTCACACGGCCATCCATCATTTCTGGAAATTTGGTGAGCTCTGATACATCTTTCACGGGGATGCCCGCATCTGAAATCGCGCGGTGCGTGCCGCCTGTCGAGACAAGTTTTACGCCGCGTTCATGCAGGGCTTTGGCTTGGTCAATCAGCCGCGATTTATCAGAGACAGAGATCAAGGCACGTTTTACGGGGCTAAACCGCGCGGGGTCAAAGGCAGGAAGGTCAGGATTTGGCGCTGGCATGGCGGGCTCCGTTAATTAAATTTGACCGCGAGGTAACATGAGTCCCAATGCGGGGGAAGGCTTTCGTAGCAGCAAAACACATCAGTCTGCAAAACACATCAGTCTGGCAGAAACACATCAGTCTGCAAAACACATCAGTCTGGCAGAAACACATCAGTCTGAGAGGCCGCCATTGGGGGTATAATCCGTGAGCAGCTTTGACAGGGCCGATTTAATCTTTGATCTGTCGCGCGCTTCTGTTGCGGCCAATAATGTGTCGATTTTGGCGCGCACAGATTTGATGTCGTGAATTTTTCCTGTGAATCGCTGCACCCCTGCGACATAGGTATTTTCTAAATGCTCCGCTTGCCCCGTCAGGGTCTCGGTCACTTTTTCACCCGGGCGCAATCCGGTGAAAACGATTTTTATATCGCGGTCTGGCACATGGCCGCGCAGACGAATTAATTGCCGCGCAAGATGGGCAATATTGACAGGCTCGCCCATTTCCAAAACATAGATGCTGGGCACCTCTTGGCGTTGGGATTGGTTCAGTGCGGCTGCTTGCAGAACCAGCGCTGCCGCCTCGCCCGTTGTCATGAAATAACGGTTCACTTTGGGATCCGTCACAGTCACCGGGCCGCCGCGCGCGATTTGCTCTTCAAATAACGGCACTACAGATCCGGTCGACGCCAGCACATTACCAAACCGGACCGCGCAGGCTGAAAGCATTTTATTTTTGCCTAGATCAGAGGCTTCGGCCAGTGTCATCATTTCCGCAATCCGTTTGCTGGCCCCCATGATATTGCTGGGCGCGACGGCTTTGTCGGTCGAGATTAATGTGAAGCTATGGGCGTCAAATTGTTTGCATAAATCAAGGATGATTTTCGTGCCGCCCACATTGGTGTGCAGCGTTTCTATGGGGTTTAGCTCTGATAACGGTACATGTTTAAACGCCGCCGCATGTAGGACAATTTCGGGGGCTTCTTGTTCAAACACTTCCTTGATAAAGCTGGCGTGGCAAATATCACCAAGGCGCACGGACCACGTCTGCCATTTATCATCCGTGTAGAGCTCTTTTAATTCTTTATCGATGGCATAGAGATTATATTCCGATGCATCGACGAGCACGAGTTTCGCGGGCGACAGGGCAGCAACTTGACGGGTCAACTCGGACCCAATCGTGCCACCCGCGCCCGTAATTAATACGCGGCGGTTTTTGATAAAATTGCGCACAGGGGTAATATCAAGCCCGCGTTCTTGACGCCCGATAAGGTCGGCAGCCTCAAACCGGGTCAGCGCTTGGCCGCGGCCCGAGCCGCCGCCTGGCCCCACACGCACCAACGGCGCGCCCAGATCAGAGGCCCGTTTAACAAGTTCATAAGACCCAATTTTATCAGGTGACTGATCCGTTGCAATTAACGTCAACCCAGCCTCATAGCGCTGTTTCAAGCGGTCATAAACACTGGCCATGGCATCCAGCCCGCCCAGCACAGGCACACCGCGAATGGAGCGTCCGCGAAGCCCGTGATCAGTGGCAATTAATCCAACGATGTGATGGTCATGCCCTGTCGAACGGCGATTGTAATCACGCAAATAATTAGACAGTGACCCGGCCGAGCCGACCAGAATGGCGGGGGGTTTCTCTTTGGCTTTGCCGCGAAAAACAGCCCGCAAATCACCATTAAGGATGAGCAGCGTAATGATACGCGACAGGGTCAAAAGTCCAAAAAATAACGGCCCTGCAAAAAAGGGGATGGAGCGCGGCACCACCATATTTTGATTAAAAAATACAAATAAAATAATTGAGGCCACAGATGTCACGAGCACGGTTCCCGCAAGCAGTTTTCGGATGTCATCCAGTGATGTAAACCGCCAAATGCTGCGGTACTGGCGAATGGATAGCCAGACACCTATTGTCACAACAAAAAACACGAGGGCCGCTTTGGCATCAATCATCACAGGCACATCTTGGTTTTCAAAATCATAGCGCCAGCGCATGACTAAAAACACAGATATAGCCGCCAAGGCCGCATCAAATATTGTGATGACCACATGGCTGAACACGGCATTGGGTCGTAAGGATTTTAGCGGCGTAACAGACATTATTTACGCGCCTCCAAACGGGTCAATGACCAACGCACACGATTGGACCGCGTTTCCCCGTCGCCGTCACCAAAGGCCGCCCCATGTATCACCAGCTGCTCTGTTTTCACAGGCCGTGTGCCATATCCCAGATAAAAAGACGGCTCGATAGACAAAGGCCCGCCGTCTGTGCGCAACCGCCAACCGACACTGCCGGCTTGAATGAGAAGCGCACTTTTCTGATCCTGAGCGAGAGTAACTTTCACAGTCGGATGTAGATGAAAGCGAATGGCAAAGGGGATTGCGTCGCGCCGCAAAGGCGTCGCGCCCAGCGGCACATAAAGGCTATCCTCGCCGCGAACGTCATGACCATCTGGCGACATATAAAACCTGCGGCGATGGGACAGTCCGTAATCTGCCTGGTAACCCCCGTGGGAGCCAACAACCCATATTCCGTCAATTTGTTCTTTGCGTTGCGCTTTTACAGGGCCGACGCCATCTGCAATCACCGCCCCGAACAGTCTTTCTTTCATCCCGCCGCCAACAATGCGGCCCGTGGAGCTATCGTCTAGCACGAGGGTGGAATGGGCGGCGGTTGCCCGCATGGGCGCGTGCCATTTTTGCGGCTGTTCAGATGACCAACCGCAGCTGGAAATCAGGCGCCCTTCAGCCGTGGAGAGCTCAAAGGCGAGCGGCGATAAATGCGCCTGCCCGTCAAACGGGACAGATGGATCAGAGCCGCTATCAATCATTAAAACGGTGCCGTTTTGAGCAATCCGCTGATAGCCACTATGCGGGCAATAGCCAAAAGGCTTGTTGGTTAAGTTTGAGGCTTTGATAATTTTTGCAATGCGTTTCTTATCCCCCTCACCCGCGCCGTTAAAACAAACCAGCCCGCCGTCACCTGCTTGAAAAAACGCAATGATAGGCGCTAAGCGGTCAATCGCGCGGCCCATAGTTTTAGAACGCGCGACGTCTTTGGCATCGAGCAAATCATCGAGCACACGCAGCATGTCAAAAGCAGCCAATGTCTGTTCCGGAGAGCGGCTAACGTGAGCGCCGTCAGGCAGAATTTGCAATTCTATTTCATCGTCAAGCCAATCCAGCGCACGGTTCAAATATCCGTCTGACTTGCTTTGTAAACGCAGTCCCCCAATCGCAAGACTAACCGCGGCGCGAAGGCGCGGCAGGCCGGGCGTTGTGCGTTTATAATATTTGCGCAGATATTTCATCTGCCGCAAAGCCGCCGCGCGGCGCGACGCAGCTTTGTCCCCAAGGCTATCGGTGGACAGAGCGGGTGACCACAAAGACAACCAGTAAAATAATCGCTCCGCTGTGATATCAACGTCCCAGGCAAAGGCATTGTAATCGCCGTATATCTCTATCCAACGGTCAATCAAAAACCGCGCGCGTACAGGGGCAGATTTATCGGTTAAGCCGCATAAATCCTCCATCCAAGAAAAGCGGTGAAGCCAATCGGCAAAGCGCTGCGAGGGGGCGGCAACGGTCCACGGATCACCTGATCGGCCAATATCAAGGCTTTGTCCAAAACGCGTAAATTGTCCTGACAGTACCGCTTGACCGCGCGCTTTATCGCCTAGCTTTAATGTGGGGCGACCATCGAAAAAAACTTGGGGTTTGCCCACGCTCATATTCATGGGTCGGAAGGGTGAAGCTAGTGTATCACCCGCGCTTTGCACAAGGTGGCTCATGGCAGCCGATGTTAAGCGCGAAAACGGTATGCGGTTTGACACGGCCCGCCCCAAACTTAGGTTTGCGAGCCGCGAAGCGCCGCAATATTCTCTGAATAAGTGCCGGCACCTTTAAACACCGCACTGCCCGCGACCAAGGCATTCGCCCCCGCTTTGATACAGTCTTGCGCCGTTTGCGGATTCACGCCGCCGTCGACTTCTAGGATGATATCGCGACCCGTGGCGTCTATCATGGCACGCAGTTCTGCAATCTTAGCAAGCTGGCTGGGAATAAAGCTCTGCCCGCCAAAACCGGGGTTGACGCTCATGACCAAAATCATATCCAGACTATCCATCACGTGATCCAGAACGCGCGGTGATGTGGCGGGGTTAAGCGCAACACCCGCCTTTATTCCGTGGGCTTTAATCGATTGCAGCGTACGGTGTAAATGCGGCCCAGCATCAGGATGCACAGTAATAATATCAGAGCCCGCATCGACAAAGGCCCCAATCATTGGGTCGGCGGGCGTAATCATCAAATGCACATCAAAGGTCTTGGCGCTATGTGGGCGCAGCGCTTTGACCACGGCCGGGCCAATGGTGATATTGGGCACATAGTGACCGTCCATCACATCGACATGGATCATATCCGCACCGGCGGAGTCAATGTCTCTGACCGCTTGGCCAAGGGCCGCGAAATCAGCGGATAAAATAGAGGGCGAAATAAGGATGTCGTTGGGCATATAGCCCCATATCAGCCCCCCCGTTTAAGGGCAAGTCACAAGAGCCTTACCTACCCCCCTTCCATATGAAAAACCCCGCCGCAGATGTGCGGCGAGGTTTAAAGATAAATCATATGACCAAGGCGGGGAGACATCCCCACTAATCATCAAAATTACTTGCGGATTGGCAGGTAGCTTTTGGCTGTATAGCTGCCGTCTGATGAATAACCGCCATATGTGCTGTCATTTGTCATGGTCACTGTACCACCTGTGTAAGCAGAGGCGCTGCCGCCTTGCATGCACGTGCCGTCAGACTGTTTTGTCGTACCCGCTGGGCAATTGGCCATGTCACCCGACATTGATGTCGTTGATGTCGTTGAACCATAGCTAGAGCCTGAGTAAGTTGACCCTGATGAGTAGCTAGACCCTGAAGAGTAGCTGCTAGAACCAGACTGCATACATGTGCCGTCAGACTGCATGGATGTGCCTGCGGGGCAATCAGCGGCGCTGGCGCTCATGGAACCTGATGAATAGGTCGAGCCTGAATAGCTTGTGCTCGGCGCGCTGTAGCTTGAGCTAGATGAGTAGCTTGACTGCATACATGTGCCGTCAGACTGCATCGATGTGCCCGCTGGACAATCCGCTGTACCTGCGCTCATGGAACCCGATGAATATGTCGACCCTGAATATGTTGGTGCGCTATAAACGGGGGCTGTTGGTGCCATTGGGGCTTGGTATGTTTGCACAGATGATGTGCCGCAGTTCATGCCGCCCATTTGTGAGCAATCAGCGTAAACAACGCCAGGGGATACGGGCATGCTCGGCGCGTAGCCGGGACCCGTTGCATAAGTTTGTTCGACAACGCCGCCGTAGCGAGTTTCCGATGCGCCGTAAGCTGCGCCTGCGCCCATCGCTGCACCCGCAGCAGCACCATAAGCACCACCGCAAGCATTGACGCCGCAATTGCCGTTACCTTCATAAGCAGACACATCGCCGTAGCGTGCGCTGCTATGGCCGCTTGCACAGGCCGTAAGTGTCAGCCCAGCAACTGACAATGCTAGAATAGCTGAATTTTTTAATAATAAGTTCGCGCTCATATGAGCCTCCCGTTTTGAAACACGTCCGACCATGGTGTGCAACATTTAGACCAGATTAGGTAAACGTAGCGTTTAAACCTTAATTTTCTTTTGTCCGTTGCAGTCGGGCGATGAAAAAACCGTCCATACCGCCCTTTTTGAGCAAATAATGCGGCAAAGACCTGACATAACCTTCTTGTGTTACCACTTGTAAATCATCCAAGTCTGGTTCGGTTAATATCGGATTAAGGCGAAAATCAGACCGCGCCGCTAAAAAAGGCGCGATTCGGGCTTCGCCTTCTTCGGTTTGGAGCGAACACGTACAGTAAATTAGATGCCCTCCGGGTTTGACATGGCGCGCCGCCGCCAACAGCAGCTTGTTTTGCAGCGACCCTAATTTGCCAATATCGGTGTGCGATTTATTAAAAAGCACATCAGGATGGCGGCGAAATGTGCCCGTTGCAGAACAGGGCGCATCAAGCAAGACAGCGTCAAACTGGCCATTATATGCGTCTGGGTCTGCACCCTCTGGCATGAAATCTTTCACATCCTCGACCACAATTTGCGCGTTTTGGCCTGTGCGTTCCAAATTTTGACGCAGACGGTCCAAGCGTTTATCGGATTTATCCACGGCGGTCACATCCGCCCCCATGGCGCAAAGCTGCATGGTTTTCCCGCCGGGTGCCGCGCAGAGGTCGAGGACTGTCTTGCCCGTCAATCCGTCATCACCCAAAGCGCGGGCGAGCAATTTCACGGGTAGGCTAGCGGCGATATCTTGCGCCCACCACGCCCCTGTCTCAAAACCAGGCAGTTCAGTGACATTGCCAATACGGTCTTTGCGGATAGAGCCTGTGGGCAACACCGTCCCGTCCAGTTTTTCCGCCCAACCTTCTGTGTCAGAGACTACGGAGATATCGAGCGGCGGGTCTTTCATCAACTGCAGCGCCATTTTACGCAGGGCTTGTCGGCCATAGGCTTTCGTCCAGCTATTTGACAGCCAGCGCGGAAAATTTTCCGACGGCGCCATAGTCGCCGCAATTTTTGGCCCTTCGCGGGTCACGCGGCGCAGCACAGCATTGACCAGCCCAGCAAAACCGCGTGTCTTGCTACTGGATTTGACCACATTGACCGACTCGCCCACCGCCGCATGTTGACCCGTATCAAGGAACAGGATTTGCGCGCAAGCCGTTTGCAAAACCGACATAATAAAGGCAGGCGGTTTATCTTTTAACATCGGTTTTAACACCGCCCCAATTTGCCCCCAACGGCGAAAGACCGTTGCCGCAATCAGACGCGCAAAGGCCCGGTCGCGCGGGTCAAGATCACTATATCCTGCCTGACCATCAAAGGCGGCCTCTAATGTCACGCCGTCGCGAATAACCAGTTGCACCGCGCGCGCAGCATATAGCCGTGTCAGCGTCGGGGCCGGTAATTTCGGACGGCTTTTAAAATCCTCCGTCAAATTCGGCTCATAGGGCACGTTATTGGGCGTTTTGATATAGTGTTTTTTATCAGTCATGGCCGCGATGTATCAGAGGGGCAGCAGGCTGGCTAGGACTTTGGTTGGTGGTGTGTGGGGGGAAGGCTCGGATTATCGCGATAGACCCTCACGTTAAGCGCGATGGTGATGTGTCTTATCATCAGCTCTTAACGGCGCAACTGTCATTGGTCCCGCAAGGTCCCTCTGCAGGTCATTCATCTAAAGCTTTTAATATTAAGGCGGGTCTGGACTAGCAGGTGGGTGACGCCACCCTTTTATTTCTGCAGGGCCGTTGCCATTAAGCGCGTCGTCAGGCTGCGCCGCCCGCCGAGACAAAAGCTCCTCTGGCGATACGGTAATCGGCCTATCAAAGGGCGAGATATGCGGCGCGGGCATATAGGGCCGCCAGTCACGGTCGGCGACGGCCTTGCGGCTCATATAACCGCGCACAAGGGGCGGCAGGCGAAACGCGCGCTTGCTCGGCACCAATGGGCGGCTGGGTGTCTTGCGCGACACGGATATATGCGCGCTATAATCTTTTATCGGCGCGCGTGATTTTTCCTGCCAACGGTAAAGGGCCGCGCGTCCTCCAAGGTCTGCAATCACCCGCGCACGCCATGCAGGATCAGATAACATGGCGTTTTTTGTCTCATGCTGAAAGACTGTCACACGAATATCGGTCATCTGCGCAATAAGGACGCGCATGGTACGGATCAGCTTTGACGGATTGCCGCCCGCGCGGACGACAGTATCAAGGCGGACCATCAGGCCCGCAAACATCGCCGTCAGACCCGGCAAGAGATTAAGCAAATCACGCATAGGGTAAGCGTGTCATAGAAATTGAGGAGGGGAGGATAAAAACGTCTCACGCCAAACCAAAAAGCTAAGTCATTCCGTTGCCAAGTGAAGCGCGGCCCGGAATCCATGCCGTGCTTTATCAGCTAACAATCAGCTTGGCGCGGAAGGAAAGTTCACGGCATGGACACCGGGCGCCCTTAAGTGCGCGGCGGTGTGACAACAATAAGCATTATCCCAGCCCCTAGCTTATCCCTCCCCACAAGGGGACGGATAATAGTGTCTCGCGCCAAACCTCACGAGACCCACGGATGTGCAAGGGATGCGAGATTTTCCAATATTACTTTTATCCGCGTCTCTTGAGGTTCGGTTAAGGCTTAGGGGACCAGCTTCGCCCCTATCGCGTCCCAGCAGAGGGCGGCGGCGTCGACACCGGAAAAGCGTTTTAATTCCTGAACGCCCGTGGGGCTGGTGATATTTATTTCTGTCATTTTATCGCCAATGACATCAATCCCCACGAGTATTTGCCCGCGCGCTTTTAACATCGGGCCAATGGCGTTGCAGATTTTCATATCATCATCATTCAGCTCTGTCGGCACAGCTTTGCCACCGACATGCATATTGCTGCGTGTTTCGCCCTTTTGCGGGACGCGGTTAATCGCGCCAACAGGGACGCCGTCAATGATCAGGATACGCTTATCACCCTTGGACACATCGGGCAGAAAAGCTTGGGCAATGACGGGTTCGCGAGAGCTTTCCATGAACATCTCAAGAAGGCTGCTATAATTACTGTCATCAGATTTCACGCGAAACACACCCGCGCCGCCGTTCCCAAAAAGCGGCTTTAGGATGATGTCTTTATGGTGAGCGCGGAAATTATCTATCGCGCGGCGATCCCGCGTAATCAGCGTCGCGGGCATGAGGTCCGGATAATCCAGCGGCAGGATTTTTTCAGGACAGGAGCGCACCCATTCAGGGTCATTGACCACAAGCGTATCACCCTTCAGCCGTTCTAATAGATGGGCAGCCGTAATATAGGCCATGTCAAAGGGTGGGTCTTGGCGCATCCAGACAACATCAATATCGGTGGCCAGATTAATCACCTCGCGCGGGCCGAAGCTCACGTGATTACCACGCTCCCGGCGCACTGTCATCGGGCGGGCATAGGCCTCTATGCGACCCTCATTATATGACAAATGCTGCGGGCCGTATTCCCACATCACCATGCCGCGGGCAGCCGCCACCTCGGCCAAGGCAAAGGTGGTATCGCCGTCAATATCGACGGTTTCCATCGGATCCATTTGAAAAGCGACACGCAAGGCGTTGGGCGATTTATCTGTCATTTATTTAATCCATGAGTGATGTCTATGGCTTGCTTTTGGCCTAGCTTGGGCGCAGGAGCAAGACAGCTTTTTAATATAGAGATTTTATTGCGGGAGAGACTCCTATGGATAATCGTTTCAAACATGGCGTAATCATTGCCGCCGTGACACTGGCCCCACTTGGGTTAAGTGGCTGTGCCACGGGGGCTAATAACGCAAGCCTGCCGCCTGCGCCGTTAATGGATAGCTTATCTGACGCCCCGATTGTGACAAATGCGCCGACATTGCCGCGCACAGATCCCGTAGGCGCCATTAAAACAATGACCAAAGGCGACGCGATAGAGGTCAAAGCCCCCGTGCCTGTGTTGTCTGCGACAATGCCAGTTGAGGGGCCAGCTGAAGGGTCAGTTGAGGGGCCAGATGAAGAGCCATAAGCAGAAGACGGCTCGGAGTAAATTCGCTGCGTAACCGCAATAATGACTCATCTGTAAGGATTAATTTGCAACGATTGGGGTTTGACCCCGTTTCTTCATTATAACCAATTAATGGAGAACAGCATGACACATATTTTTAAGACCCTATCCGTATCCGCGATTGCAATTTTGGCAACAGGCTGCGCATCGAACTATTTAGATGATAGCCAAAAAATTGGCGTGAATGATAGCGATAGCTATAGCGCCACCAATAGTGATGCAACTGACGGCCTAGACGATAAATACAAAGTCGGCGTCAATGATGACGACAGCTATGAGTCTTCCATGGACGACATGACGTCTAAGGATAAAATGAAGTCTAAAGACAAAATGGACGCCAAAGGCCCCATGGTCGGCGGCGCCATGATGTATCCCAATAGAACGATTGTCCAAAACGCATCAAGTGCGAGCAATTTGACAACATTAGTCGCCGCAGTGAAACAAGCGGAGCTGGTTGATACATTATCAAGCGATGGTCCGTTCACGGTCTTTGCACCGACAGACACAGCGTTTTCAATGGTCGATAGCGACACAATCGGCATGTTGATGAAAGACGAGAACCGCGAGCAATTGCAAAAAGTCCTCACCGCCCATGTCGTCTCTGGTAAGATTATGGCGTCAGACGTCATCAAAATGGTCAACGATAATGGCGGTAGCTACGCAGCCCAAACGGTATCCGGTGACACGCTAACCTTTTACGTCATGGACGGTGACGTCAAAGTCGCCGATGAATCAGGACGTTTGGCAACAGTATCACAAGCCGATGTGAAACAATCAAATGGCGTCGTCCATGTGGTCAATTCGGTCCTTATTCCGAAGTAGACACATTTAAAAACGAAATGAAACACCGCCAGCCTTGGCGGTGTTTTGCTATGGGGGCCCTTACATCCAGACGATTTATTATCTTGCGCTAGACACAGCCACACGCCACATTAAGCGCTAAGAGGAGAGCGCTATGTATAATATTTTAATGACCAATCTGGAAACCGTGCCGGGGCGACCGATTGTTAAACATATTGGCCTTGTCCAAGGCAGCACTGTGCGGGCCAAACATGTGGGCCGCGATATTATGGCGGGACTTAAGAATATCGTCGGCGGGGAGCTGCGCGGCTATACAGAACTGCTGAATGATGCCCGCCAAGAAGCCGTCACCCGTATGCTCGACGAGGCGCAACAACGCGGGGCCAATGCGGTGGTCAATGTACGCTTTTCCACCAGTTCCGTCACGGCGGGCGCGTCAGAGCTTTATTGTTACGGCACAGCGGTGGTGGTTGAATAATGGGCAGCTTAATTGTCTTTATATCGCTCCTCGCGCTCGGCTTTTTTGTCGGCCGCATGCAAGAACGCAATCACTATAAACAACTGGAAACAGACGAGGCCGCGCTGTCCCATATCATGGATTGCAACATCAAAACCGTACCCGATAGCTTTCAAGCCGGCGGCGCGCTGGTGTCGGGCAATGTCGTGATTGCCGTCGATTATTTCAAATTTTTCGTGGCGAGTTGGAAAATGATTTTTGGCGGACGACTGCGCAGCTATGAAAGCTTGGTCGAGCGCGCACGGCGTGAAGCGCTGGTGCGGTTGAAAAAGCAAGCGGACGCGATGGGCGCAGACGCGGTCTATAATGTGCGTTTTGAATTTTCCACCATTGGCCAACAACCAAAAGCAAGCGGCGTCGAGCTGCTGGCTTACGGGACAGCGGTGAAACGCTTTGCAGGATTTAAGGCCTAGCGTGGAGACGCTATCCCTGACATCGCGTGACGGCACAGCGCTGCACGGCGTTATCCTTGCCGCGCCAGATAATCCCAAAGCGGTGATGACCCTTATCCACGGTTTCGGCGAACATTCTGCGCGCTATCAAGCCATGGCGGATGTGCTAGCGATGTCTGGTATTGCCGTGATCAGCGGTGACTTGCGCGGACATGGGCAGTCAGACGGCAAGCGCGGCAGTGTGAATAGCTACCAAGACTTGCGTGATGATTTGGACGCGATACTGACAGCCACGCGCGCGCGGTTTTCAGGCGTGCCGCATGTGCTTTACGGTCATTCTATGGGCGGGGGGCTGGTGCTGCACCATTTACTGGACAGCCCTGAGGTTGGCCATGACCTCTATAGTGTCATTGCGTCTGCGCCGCTACTGGCGTTGAAATCACCGCCCGGTAAGCTGGCGGAAATGGCGGTGCGTGGCCTGTCTAAAATCGCGCCGGGCCTCGTGATAAAATCACCGATTGACGGCACAAAAATATCGACCCTCCCCGCCGAGCAATCAGCCTATGTCAATGACCCGCTGACCCATGGGTCGATGAACGCGCGACTAGCCGTCGGTATGGTCGAGGCGGGACAGGCGGCCAGCGCAGCTGCGTCTAACTGGAATATTCCGCTGCTGCTCATGCATGCGCAGGACGACAGGCTTACCGATGTCACGGCGTCCATGGATTTTGCCGCCCAAGCGAAGCAGTGTCAGTTTCACGCCTTTGATAATGTCGAACATGAAATGCACAATGACAGCTGCCGAGAGGCGGTTTACACCCTGATGCGGGACTTCATTTTAGAGACAACAAAGACCAAGCAAAAGAGACTGACCCCATGACCACGCTGACTGTGTACCATCTAAAAACCTGCGACACCTGCCGCAAGGCGGTTAAAGCCCTATTAAACAGTCATGATCTGACGTTGGTTGATGTGCGCGCCGACGGGGTGAGTGAGGCTGTGCTAAAAGACATAGCGGCCTCTGTGGGCTGGGAAGCGCTGCTGAACACGCGCTCGACGACATGGCGCGGGCTTGATGATAGCGAGAAAACGGATATGTCGGAGGCCAAGGCCGTCACCCTCATGATAACCCATCCAACCCTGATAAAGCGTCCCGTCATCACGGACGGCACAGATATAACAGTTGGCTGGAAAGCCCCGCAACAAGAACGGTGGCTATAAACTATTACGTATTATAAATTATACGATTATCGTAATAATGCCTCTTTAAAGCCTCAGAATCTAGCGTCCCAGAATCTAGCGCCCCTGTATAAATGATACAGGGATTTCTTTGCCTGTTTCCGGGTCGATATAAAACGGCTCGCTCTCGATAATAGAGACCGCTTCTCCTGCCGCCCCACCACGGTAAGCGCCGAGTGCGTCATCCGTCGGGAAGGCTTTGCCAAGCTGATCGCCCATATCACCAATCTTGGCAGGGGCTGTCGGCCCTAAGGGGATAGCATTATCAGGCACGGGCAGTTTCGCCCCTGTCGCGGGATCAATGTAATACGGCGTTTGAGGGCCGAGCGCAGGCGCGCTTGGCGTGGCGGATAAACCTTGTGGCAGCGCGCGGTATTGGGGCTGTCCAGAGTTTGCCGACCCAGCTTGGGCCGACCCAATTTCCGCAGAGGCCGCAGGCGCTTGCGGCGCGGTGTAGCTTTGATAGTTTTGCGGCGCGACGAGTGGCTGATAGCTGCCTGTGTCGTAATTTGGTGTGGGCACAGCGGGTGCACTATAACCCACAGGCGTGTTGGGCGCATTATCGGCGAGCTTCATATAAGAGACAACTTCGCGCGCGCCGCTGGTCGTGGAGGCGATACGGGCAGCGCGTTCAAGCTCTTGCGGGGTGCGGGCCACGCCGAGCAAATAGACGATCCCGTCATGGCTCTCGACATTAATATTGCGGCCTTTGACCGATTTATCGGCGAGCAAACGCGTCTTCACGCTACTGGTCAGGACACTGTCTTTGGTGCTGCGCACAAAGCTACGGCCGTTTTTAATCTGAATTTCATTGCCGACTTCATCGACACGCGGGGCGGACCAGGCAATGCGCTCGGCCTCAATCTTGGTTGCTTGGTCGGGGACATTCCCAGACAGCACAACAATGCCTTCGGCGACTTCGACATCGACATGTTTAAGCTTGAAATCTGCCGCGCGGGTCATGCGCGCTTTGATCGCGCGGCCAGCATTGACGTCATTGAGCGACCGCACGAAATTACGCTCATCCCCCTTTTTAACGCCCGCCGTTGTCACGGCACAGCCAGACATCGCGGTCACAGATAAGCCAAGAGCGGCAGAGACGAGGAGATTTACGGTTAATTTTTTCATAACCCCCGCATAACCCCCAATCGTTAGACAAAGGTTACCAAAACACGATTGTGATAAGATGGTAAGGTTTTGGAGAGTTTTGAGGGCGGGGTAGTTTTGGGAAGGCGGTTGAGGGGCACCCGCTTAGCGGTCGTTTGCTAGTGTCTTATTTGGAGCGATTTTAAGCCGCTCGGTTTTGGTAGCTTTGTTGGCAAAACGGACACGAGCACTAGCTATAATTTTGCTAAGACATCAGCCCATAAGATCTGTGGTATGATATCAGTATACCCAGATTCTTGGCCATCATTGCATTCAATCACTATCCATTGGCCGTCGTTCGTTTTGGCAAAATCTATAACTAAGAAAGGCACATCCACTCTCTTGGCCGCCTCACGCGCAAGCTCTAATCCTTTGTTCAGATCAGGTGTTGAATACATCGGTACTTGGTACCAATATCTGCCACAACCCACGCAATTTCCATTCCACCAAAAAGAGCGGTATTCCAGTGACGTTGGCACTTGATGTGGCACTACTCCCGCAACTTTTTTGAGAGGAACGAACTCTCTAATTACAGGCTTTTGCCAATGAAGAATCTCATCTTGGCGGTAATACGCCTTAATTTTTTCATACTGAATGCGGTTTTTTGCAATTGAGAGAGCTGCGCTATGCTTGCTAGTTTGGCGCGAGCCCTTGATAAATACCGGCCAATCGAAATTTTTTTCAACTATTTCAGAGTTTGGAAGCAAATCAAAAATCATAGACCGAGGGGTCAAATCCTCAATCAGTGGATACCATTTATCCAATTCTGTTGCTCGTAAATGCTCTTCGGGTGTATTTACGAGTCGAAGCCCGTGACCAAGCATTTCTTTATATTTGGCCTCATAATCGCCTACCGCTCCAAGTCTCAGGACACACAGTTTTTCCTCATTAAATCGGTATGGGTGACTAGTTCTAAAATATAAATCAAAATTAAAGTCATATACTGAAACGCCGATCGTTTCAGATACTATCACAAGCTTACCTTCGATTTGTGTCGTGTTCATTCTACCTAGTAACATCGCCCAATAAATTTATCGATTAAAATGATGAAGTTCGCCGATAAGCCCGCTGTCCACCTTCGGATAATTGCAGTCTGAAACGAGTGGCATATTTTTGGGCAAAAACTGCCTCATTGCCAAAACATTACCAGCGGCCGTTTTTGGGCGTTTATTGCCGCCCAGCACACTCCCTCAAAACCTCTGCCAAACCCCTCGCCCACACCTACTCCAGCCGCCACGCGTCGATGATATGCTCCACTTTCCAGCGCAGTGGGCTCGCCCCGATGAGGAAAACCGCGTCAAAGCGCACGCCGAGGCCCTGCGCGAACGCGTTATCGCTGATATAAATATCTGCCGCGCCGTCAATGCGGTGCTCGGCGGCGCGGGTGATGCTTTCATGGGCGTCGAGGCGGGATTGGCGTTGCTTGACCTCGACAATGACGAGGCAGTCTTTGTGACGGGCGATGATATCAATCTCGCCTTCGCGAGTTTTATAGCGCTGCTCTAGGATTTTATAGCCTTTGAGCCGCAGATAATTCACGGCAAATTTTTCCGCGAGGCGTCCTGCCTTTTCATAATCTTGGCGGGTTTTTCTCATTTTCTACTTTGTCTCATTTTAAAGAGAGCGCCAGTTGATAGACATCGCGTTTCGCCCAGCCTGACAGTTCTGCGATATGGGCGCTGGCGCGTTTAACGCCCATCTGGGGAATGGCGTCGGAAAGCCCTGCGGTGACAGCGGCTTCGTCCCAAATATCGCCCGCATCCGACGGGCCAATGAGCAGCACAATTTCGCCGCGCGGCGGGTCGTCTGTGACGCTATCGATCAGCGCGCTTAAAGACCCGCGCCGCGTCTCCTCATAACGCTTGGTCAACTCCCGCGCGACCGCGCCTTGCCGGTCGCCCAGCACGCTCAGCGCGTCAGATAGGCAGTCTTTAATCCGGCCGCCGCTTTCAAAAAATATCAACGTGCCCGGCGTCGTTTTAAACCGCGCGAGGGCCGTTTGCCGCGCCGATGATTTGGGCGGCAAAAATCCAGCAAAGGTAAAACAATCTGACGGCAGCGCAGAGGCGACCAAGCCCGCCAGCACCGCCGATGCGCCGGGCAGCGGGTAAATATCAACGCCAGCCTCCACCGCCGCGCGGGCGAGCTTAAACCCCGGGTCAGAGACAAGCGGCGTACCCGCATCAGAGACTTGGGCAATCACGCGCCCGTCCAACAACTCTTTAATCACGCCAGGCACACGTTTTGCCGCATTATGGTCATGATAGGCCGATAAAGGCGTTTTAATATCATAAGCGTCCAGCAATTTTCGGGTCTGGCGTGTGTCTTCGGCCAGGATTAAATCCGCCCCCCGCAACACATCCAGCGCGCGCAAGGTGATGTCGCGCAAATTCCCAATGGGGGTGGCGACGATATAAAGGCCAGATGCGAGTGTCAGAGGAGCCAGGGTCTGTGTGTTTGCCCCTGCATCAAGGGATTGCGAACGACCGCCACCCTGATTAGGGTGCGAATTGACAATTGGATGGTTTGGGGTATCAGCCATGCTAAAACTATAAGCGGGAAAGCCCATCATGGCGAATGAATTTAAAGCTAAACTTTTACGCAGTCTCGCGCTTGGCACGGCCGCGCTCACGCTAGTCGCCTGTGCGTCGACACCCGCGCCCGTACGAACGCCTGGGCCAAGCGTCCCCGTTAATCAACCTGTGCCAATGCCCGAACAACCCATTGAAGCGGACACGCCGACCACGCCTGATGACACCGACCAAGTTGAAACAGACGTCGAACCGGACGAACCCGTCCGTGTGACGCGCAACGGCCTGACCCCGCCGCATATGCAGGGTCGGGATTTAAAACGTATTGGATTATTGCTCCCGTTTTCGGCGAAATCCGACCGCTTGCGCGAAGAAGCGAACTCTATGTTAAAGGCGGCGGAACTAGCCATTTTTGACCGCGAAGCCGCTGATATTGTGCTGGTGACCCTCGATAGCCAAGGCACAGCGTCAGGCGCGCGCAATGCCGCCGCTGTCGCGGCCAAGGCCGGTGTTGACGTCATCCTTGGCCCTGTCTTGGCCGGGTCTGTGCGCGCGGCGGCCAATGAAGTGCGGTCAAAGAACATCCCCGTTGTTGCCTTTTCCACCGATCAAACTGTGGCGGGGCGCGGGACATATCTTTTGTCTTTCCCCCCCGAAGCAGAAGTCGAGCGGATTGTTGAATATACCGCCACAACAGGCGTGACGCGTTTTGCTATATTGGGCCCTGATAGCGCCTATGGCCGCCGCGTCGCCGCACAATACCGCGAAACGGTCGAGGCTGTGGGCGGGACATTAACCGCGGCGGAAAGCTACCGCGGTGATGATATTTCTGTCATGCAAGGCCCCGCACAAAAGCTCGCCAAAGCCTTTGAAGCGCAAGACCTTGCGACCAATAACCAAGGACCGATGGCCTTTGAAGCCATCATGCTGCCCGAAGGCGGCACACCGCTACGATCGTTAGCGCCTCTCTTGCCCTATTTTTATGACGGCACAGCAGAGGCACAATTCCTTGGCACGGGACGGTGGCAGAATGAGGACACAGCGCGCGAGCCTGCGCTGAAGAACGGTATCTTTGCGGGCCCTGATGAAGCGCCGCGCAAAGCGTTTACCGATCATTATGACCGCAGTTACGGCGAAGATCCATCAGCGCTGGCGAGCCTTGCTTATGACGCGATTAATGTCGGGGCGGTGATTGCGGACGGTAATCCAAAATCACGCGGCAAACGCGCCGAAGACCCGATTGGGTTTTACGGCGCGAACGGTTTCGTGCGCTTTAATCCTGACGGGACACCTGATCGGGGCCTTGCGATTTTCCAAATCCAAAATGGCCGTTACCGCATCATTGAACCTGCGCCCAAAACCGCAGAGGATATGGACGCAGCGGAACCGGCTTTATAAAAAGGTTTATGCGCCGAGCAATTTGGCGCTAATGGTATTTAAGACCGCCCGCCCTGATGGGGTGGCGAATATCCGCCCCTCTTTGGTGTCTAAAAACCCGTGCTCTGTCATCGTCTCAATAACTGCCTTAGGCAGATCTTCGCCTGTGATGTCTTTATAAGTCCTAAGTGAAATACCTTCATTAATCCGAAGACCCATCATGATATATTCCTCGCCCCATGCAGCAGGCGACAGCGCGTCATCATCAACCAGCGCCGTGCCTTTAGCCCTCACCCGCGCCGTATAATCCTGCGGGCGTTTCGCGCAGACTGTGGCGTAGCGCACACCGTCCTTAGTCACGCGCCCATGCGCGCTTGATGCCTCTGTGACGCGCCCATGCGCGCCGGGACCAACCCCGACATAATCCCAACCCCGCCAATAGGCGAGGTTATGCTGTGAGGCATGGCCCGGCTTGGCATGGTTTGACACTTCGTAATGGTCATAACCCGCCGCGCCGAGAACCGCCGTCCCGTGATAATAAAGGTCGCTGCTGCTATCATCATCAACGGCTTTGTCTTCGCCGCGCGCTTTGGCTTTGGCAAAGGCTGTCCCGGGTTCAATGGTCAGCTGGTAGGCCGAGATATGATGCGGCGAAAGCGTGAGCGCGCGTGATAAATCCGCGTCCCAATCCTGCACGCTTTGCCCGCTATGGCCAAAGATTAAATCAAGCGACACAGACGGAAATATATCCATAGCCGTTTGCGCTGCACGGTATCCACCCGCCCCGTCATGGTCACGACCCAAAGCACGGAGCACATCATCATCAAAGCTTTGTACACCCAATGACAAGCGGTTAACGCCGACATCACGAAAGGCAGTCCATTTTTGCGCGGCCGCATCGGTCGGATTGGCCTCCAGCGCAATTTCGCAGCCCTTGGGCAAGCCCCAGAGCCTATCGACCGCCGTCAAGACGGCCCCAATTTGCGCGTCCGTCATCAGCGACGGCGTCCCCCCACCGAAATGCACAGAGGTAATCTCGCGCGCGCCTGTGCGCTGACGCCATGTTGATAGGTCGTCAATAATGGCGCTCAAAAGGGCCGTCTTCTCCGCCGTGTTATCCCTGTTCTTAAAGACATTGAAATCGCAATAGGGGCAGATTCGCGCGCAATAGGGCCAATGCACATAAACAGCTAAAGGGAGCATGTTGGCGCTATTGGTCAAATTCAGCGTTTAGAAATTTTTTGAACGCATCCGCGCGGTGGCTCTTGGCGTGTTTTTCAGCGGGACTAATCTCGCCGCATGTTTTCGTGTCGCCAATCATTTGAAAAATAGGATCATAGCCAAAGCCGTTGGTGCCGCGCGGAGGCCAGACGATATTGCCTTCAACTGACCCCTCATAAACGCGTGATGTTCCGTCAGGAAAGGCCAAGCAAAGCGCGCAAACAAAGCGCGCCGTTGTTGGCCCGCCCGCGCGTTGCATCCCGTCCCAGACATGCCACATGGCCATATCAAAATCGCGGCGCGGGCCGTTTGTCCAGTCAAGCTCTGACGCTGGCACCTCGGCCCAGCGTGCGGCGTAAATCCCCGGCTCCCCGCCCAGCGCGTCTACGGCAAGCCCGCTATCATCAGACAAAGCCGGTAAGCCAGAGGCGACAGCGGCTGCGACAGCCTTCAGCCGCGCGTTGCCTTCAAACGTCAGTTCTGTCTCGTCCGGCTCAGCCAGATTAAGCTCTGCTGCGCTAACCGTTTTGATGCCAAGCGGACGCAAGAGATCATCAATTTCGCGAACCTTCCCCGCATTATGGGTGGCAAGAACTATTGTGTTAAAATCAGGCATAAAGACTCCTTTGACGGCTGTCATAGCGCAGTGGGCGCGGCATCACTAGGGGCATGATTGGCGCAGTTGATAGCCCGTAACTGAGTTTTTCTGTGCAAGTGCTTGCAAAACAACCCATTATTGAATAACGATAAGACGGATTGAAGGTTATTTTATGATCAATGATAATGATATCGATGATGTTGACGGCTTTGGGGGTGACGCCCTGCCCGCGAAAAATACAAAAATCGCGCGGCTATTGAGTACGATTTTAAAAATTGCCAGCGTGATTTTGGGCTTTGTTGTTATCTCCATGCTTATTCTGGCGGGTGTCATGTTTATCCCGGGCCTAGGCGAAGGGTTCATGGCCGATTACGTGTCAGAAGGCGGTCTTGATGTCGGCAGCACAACAGGGCTTGGGTTCGCCTATCTCGGTACGGCCATTATTGCGGCAGCCTATTTTTTTGTCGTCAGAATTTTAAGCAAGGTTGTCAAAACTCTACTGGCGGGTGATCCTTTTGTGCCAGAAAATATTTCGCGGCTACGGTCAATCTGGATTATTATCGCGGCGGCTGAAATCTTGCGCACCTTTTTGCGCGTCATTGCAACGGCAACAGGAAATGACGGCGACATCACCTTATCCATTAGTCCTGGCACGTGGTTCCTCGTCTTTGTGATTGCCGCCCTGGCCGAGGTGTTCAGGCACGGCGCAGAATTGCGCCGCGATGCGGAGTTAACGGTCTAATGGCGATTAAAGTAAACCTTGACCGTGTGCTTTTGGACCGTGGTATGTCGTTGACCGATTTGGCCGAACGCGTTGGCATTACGCTTGCCAATTTGTCGATTTTAAAAACAGGCAAAGCCCGTGCCGTCCGCTTTACGACATTGGAAGCGCTGTGCCGGGAACTAAATTGTCAGCCCGCAGATATCCTTGTCTATATTCCCGATGAAGCGGAAGACCCCGTCACGGGCAATCTTCGCGACGCTGCCGAGTAAGTCACGGTCTTTATGCCCCATTATATTATTATGGGTGTTTCGGGATGCGGAAAATCCACGATTGGGCGCGCGCTAGCACAGCGGCTAGACCGGCCTTTCATCGAAGGCGATGATTATCACCCGCCATGCAATATCGATAAAATGCGAGCGGGCAAGCCGCTGTCCAATGATGACCGCAAGGATTGGATTACAGGCTTATGTGCCGCGATAAATGAAAGCCCGGCCTCCGTGACGGCCTGTTCGGCGTTAAACGAAACGGTGCGCGGCTGGTTACGAGACAGCCTTAAGACAGCCCCCGTCTTTATATATCTGCACGGATCCGAGGCCGTAATTAGACAGCGCCTATCCACCCGCACAGATCACTATTTTGACCCGGTGTTACTGGACAGTCAGTTCAAAGCGCTGCACGTTCCAAAGGACGCGGTGAGCATCACAATCGACAATTCGCCCGAGGCTATCGTCAAAGACATCCTGCGCGCGTTAGACAAGGCGCATTAGACAAAAAGGGATAACACACAACACACCAAAAATCCGACGACCCCAATCAGCGTGGTCGAGACGGTCCATGTCTTTAGCGTCTGCGCCTCAGACAATCCTAAATAACGACTGACGAGCCAAAATCCGCTATCATTGACATGGGACACAATCGACGCGCCAGAGGCAATCGCAATCACAAGCAGCGCCAAATCTGCGCCCTCAACGCCTGCCACAGCCGCAACGGGCGCGGTTAATCCCGCCGCCGTAATCATCGCCACAGTCGCAGACCCTTGGGCGACGCGCACAATGCCAGCCACTAAAAACGCGAAAAGCAATAACGGCATGGAGCCCGCCGATAAGGCCTCGGCTAGGGCTTTGCCCGCGCCGCTGTCCACCAAAATTTGTTTAAACACGCCCCCTGCCCCGGTGACCAAGACGACAAGCCCGGCAGGTTCTAGTGATTTTAGCATCGCATTATGCAGCGCGGATTTATCCATGCCGCGCATCACGCCGAAAATCACCCATGCATAAAGACAGGCAATAAGTAAGGCGACAAAAGGATGCCCGATAAATAGCACGGTGTTTTTTAAAGGCATGGGCAAGGACAGCGCGCCAGAGGCTGTCAGCGCGGTGAGCACTGTCGCGGATAATATTAAAACCAGCGGCAAGAGAATAACCGACATGGCGGCGTTAAAGCTTACCGGATTTTGCGGCGTGTCTATGTCGGGCGCAAAATCAATGGGTAATGTGCTTTGCAAATCGGGGCGGTCCGCAATTATGCGGGCCAATAACGGCCCTGCGATCATCATAGCGGGTAATCCCGCCAACACGCCAAAGACAATAACCCAGCCCAAATCTGCGCCTAAAATCTCTGATACCGCAATGGGTCCGGGCGTGGGCGGGATAAAGGCATGGGTGACCGCCAACCCCGCAAGCAAAGGGATAGCGAAATAGATAATCGATTTTCCCGTTTTATCGCGCAGCCCCAACAGCACAGGCATAAGGATAATAAAGGCCACATCAAAGAACACAGGGATAGCAACCAAAAAGCCGATAAAGCCCAAAGCCCCTTGGGCGCGGTGCTCTCCGAACCGTTTTAATATCGTATCCGATATCGCGCTAACGCCGCCCGATATTTCCAAGAGCGCGCCCATCATGGCGCCTAATCCCACGACGACAGCGACAAAGCCCAGCGTGCCGCCCATGCCGTTTTTCACCGCCGTAATCACATCCATAGGCTCCATACCCACCGACAAGCCAAAGCCGAGCGAGACAAGCAGCAGCGCGATAAAGGCTGGCAACCGAAATTTCAAAACCAAGATTAAAAGCGCCGCAATCGACAGCGCCGTCATGACCAGCGGGTAAGCCATCCCTAAAGCCCCAAACCCTTCACGCTCAGTTTCACGCGCGCGAGGAACGCGCCCGATGTGATATAAAGCTGATCACCAGCCGCCCCACCAAAAGTGCAATTGGCCGCCGCTGTGCCCGTGGATATGAGCGCAATTCGCGTCCTATCAGGCGCGAAGACGTGCACGCCGCCCGGGCCGGTCGCGAACAGATGCCCGTCTTCGCTCATCGCCATGCCGTCGGGTAATCCGGGGGCGGCGTCACCAACCAAATCTGTGAAATCAAACAGCACATTACGCGATGTCGGTTGGCCCGATGCGTTTAAATCATAGCGGTATATCTTTGCCGCAGCCGGATCAGACACAGCCACATAAAGCGTGCGCTCATCAGGGGACAATATGATGCCATTGGGAAAGCTCAGGCTTTTATCGATGACAGAAATCGTGCCGTCTGGCGCGCGGCGATAGACCCCGTTGAACGGTATTTCCTTGGCAGGAGACGTGTTCATTCCCTTTAGACCATAAGGTGGATCGGTAAAATATAGCGCGCCATTTTGGGCCAGCACGACATCATTAGGGCTGTTAAATTTACGGCCCTGATAATTATTTGCGAGAACAGTTTTCGTCTTATCCGATAATCGCAGGGCCATGACCGCGCGGTTGCCATGATCGCCCATAATCAACATGTCGTCCCCGCCGTTAATCAAACCGTTCGCCCCGGCCTCTCGGAAAATGCTCATATCGATATTGGGGCTCGCGGCAGCGTCAAATCCCGACGGTTTTAGAAATTCCGTAACCCCGCCCGCATCGGTAAATTGATAGAGTGTGTTTTGCGGCACATCCGTAAAATAAAGCGTCCCGCCCGACGGCTCCCGCACATCCGCGACCCAAACCGGGCCTTCAGACCACCAAAACATATCGGGGGATAAGCGCTCAATCTCCGCCCCCTGCGGGATAACAGCATCCGCCGCGCCTAGGAGCCGCGTGATAGTCCCGATACCAGAAGGGGTCGCAATAGGGTGCGCAGTGACAGAAGAGGCAGGGGCCGACGTAGGCGCATCCTTCACTGACACCGCTGTCGGTGATTCACCCCCATCAGGCGCGACAGCGCTGTCACAAGCGGAGATTAAAAAAGCGGCAAGAGTAGCCGCGAGGATGCGAGTGATGGTCATGATGGTGTCCCCTGTTTTGGGGAGAGTAGCATGCGGCGCGGGGTTTGGGGAAGTAAATGCTTCTCATGCGTTTGAAATATTCAGGCTCTTAAATTACATATATGTGTAACTCATCCGCCAGATATCAGTTGCATATCCTGAGATTATCAGCAGATTAGGATCAAGGAAGAAATAAACCGTGAATGAACTAACGAACATTACATTTTCAGAATTACGCCGATCTGCTAATTTATCAGTCTCTGGAGCAGCTTCATTTCTTCACGTATCCGAAGAAGAAATTCTCGCAATTGAAAGCGGAGCAAAAAAACTTGATGTATCCACAATGCTAGCTTTAAAAGGATTGTCTCTGGTTGGTGGTAAAAATGAACTACATTTACAGAATGATTATAATCGAAAACTAAAATTTATTGATTTATTCGCAGGCATAGGTGGATTTCACCTCGCCTTTCATTCACTGGGTGGCGAATGCGTTTTTGCTTCTGAGATTAATCAATATGCTCGAAAGACGTATATTCATAATCATAAAAAAACGTCTCCTAATCTATTTAAAACAAATAATTTTGTAGGGGACATAAAAACTGTTGAGCCTTCTGAAATCCCTGACTTTGATGTTTTATGCGGAGGCTTTCCGTGCCAGCCGTTCTCACAGGCTGGATATAAAAGAGGTTTTAATGAAACTAAAGAAGATAGAGGCAACCTGTTTTTCAGAATCGTTGATATTATAAAAGCTAAAAAACCAGCTGCTTTTTTCCTAGAGAACGTAAGGCATATAAAGAACCACGATGAAGGCCGCACCTTTAGAATAGTTCAACAAATGCTAGAAGCCGAAGGATATTCATTCCTTTACAAGATGGTGAAAGCTTCTGATCATGGCTTGCCACAGCACAGACCTAGAATTTTTATGGTAGGCTTCAAAGGTGAGACGACACAAGACAGTAAATTTGAGTTTCCTAATGCAGAACCTTTAAACATGACAATGTCAGACATTTTTGGAAGGCCATGTAATAAGCCAGTTGGCTACACACTCCGGGTTGGAGGAAGAGGCTCTGGTCTTATGGATAGGCGCAACTGGGATACCTATGCTGTTGATGGAGAAATCGTAAGATTGTCGAGTGTCGAGGGTAAAAAAATGATGGGTTTACCCATGGACTTTGAATTTCCCGTTTCAGAAACACAAGCAATGAAACAACTAGGGAATTCAGTTGCTGTTCCAGCGGTCAGAGCTACCGCTGAGAAGATGATTGAGTATTTGGCCTTAGTAAAGGAACGAAATGCTAAGGGGTAATAAAGGCGAATGGGCCGAATTATATGCTTTTCTAAAAATACTCAGTGATCAGAAACTACCTTCTGCAAATGAAACTTTAGAAATTGAGCCAGATCGTTTTTTTGAATTTTTAAGAGTGCATTGGAATGATCCGCAAAATGGTCCAACACTGTATGAATTACACACCGATTATATTGAGATTTTAAATTCAGAAAAAAGTATCACCAAAGTAATTCCTGTTTCCGTAATATCTTCAAAGCTTAATTCAATTTTCAAAGAAATCATTTCTGGAAAGGGAAGGTCTTTTACAGCACCAGTTGCCGAAAGCCTTATGAGTGAATTAAATCGGACTAGTTTGAAAGCTCCGAGTGCTGACAAAGCAGATATTCTCACAACTATAATTGATAGAAATACCAACACCCCTGAACTTTCTGGGTTTTCTGTAAAATCTATCTTAAAAAGTCAGGCGACTCTACTTAATGCATCTGGACAGACATTGTTTCGGTTTAAGTTATTAGGACTGGAAAGTAGAGACCCAGAAAGTATTGCAGATGAAATTGCAGCCATAGACGAAAGCAATTCGGCTAGCTATTATTTCGATAGAATGAAAAAGATTTATGATCTGGGTGGTAAGCTCGAATTTAGCTCCATGCTATCAAATAATTTTGAAAACACCTTGAGGAAAATCGACACAATGATGCCAGAATTTGTGGCGGAAATGCTAATCGGTTATTTTTCTAAAAAAGGTAGAAGTTTGTCGGAGTTAGTAAAGTATCTAACCAATTCTGATCTCACCAAAAAACAATTTAATTTCTCTTTGGAAAGAGGAGACTATGAATTTAAAATAAAACAATTGCTTGCTGCCAGTGCATTAGGCATGCAACCCGCTAAGCCATGGGACGGCATGATGAAGGCATCTGGTGGGTATCTCGTTGTCGTGCGAAATGGTGACGTTTTATGTTACCATGCATTTAATCGCGATGTTTTTCTAAGTTATCTTTTCAACAACACTATTTTTGAAAGTCCTGCGGGTCGAACGGCTCCATACATGAAAGTTATGCAGATAGATGGCAATTTATTTCTAGATTTAAAACTTCAAATTCGTTTTTCATAGTTAGACTTACCCACGCAACTCCCCAGCTCAAACTGAACCGAGTAACTAACCTACCGCCCGCAACTCCGCCGCACGCGCCTCAACCTTCGCCACGATATCATCCACCATATCGTCATTATCCGTTTTCCCGGTCTTCTTCCCTGCGTGATACATCATGCCGTATCCTGCGCTGCCGCCTGTGAAGCCGATGTCTGTGAACATGGCTTCGCCAGGGCCGTTGACGACGCAGCCGATGATGGACAGGGAAATGGGTTCCGAGATATGCGCGAGGCGGTCTTCTAGGATTTGTACGGTTTTAATAACGTCAAAGCCTTGGCGGGCGCAGCTTGGGCAGGAAATGATGTTGACCCCGCGCGTGCGCAGGCCCAGCGATTTTAGCATATCAAAGCCGACTTTGATTTCCTCAACAGGATCCGCAGATAATGACACGCGAATGGTGTCGCCAATGCCCGCCCATAAAAGGCTACCCATACCAATGGAGGATTTGACCGTGCCGATGCGCGCACCGCCCGCCTCTGTTATGCCCAAATGCAGCGGCGCGTCTGTGGCATCGGCAAGCTGGTGATAGGCGGCCACGGTGAGGAACATGTCTGATGCCTTGACCGAGATTTTATAATCGCGAAAGTTTTCGTCATCCAGCATACGCGCGTGCATAAGCGCGCTTTCGACCATAGCGTCGGGGCAAGGTTCGCCGTATTTTTCGAGCAAGTCCCGTTCTAGGCTGCCGCCGTTCACGCCAATGCGGATGGAACAGCCATTATCGCGCGCGGCCGCGACGACCTCTTTCACCCGGTGCTGCCCCCCGATATTGCCCGGATTAATGCGCAGGCAGGCGGCCCCATTGGCGGCGGCTTCGATACCGCGTTTATAATGAAAATGAATATCAGCGACCAGCGGCACAGAGACCTCTTTGACGATGTCTTTCAGCGCGGCGGCACTATCGGGGTCAGGGACAGAGACGCGGACAATATCGGCGCCTGCGGCCTCTAGCTCCCTGATTTGTCCAACCGTTGCCGCCACGTCATGGGTCAGCGTATTGGTCATGCTTTGCACCGCAATCGGTGCGTCGCCGCCCACAGGGACTTTGCCCACCATAATCTGGCGGCATTTGCGGCGGGTGATGGTCCGCCAAGGACGGATTTGTGTGATATCTGTAGCCATGAACCTGTTGTAGCGCGGGCACATGTCAAATTAAAGACAAAACGGTGTTTAAATCAGCACAGCGGGAGCAGGCTTATTGCGGCCTGTCTGTCGTGAGCGGCACAAGCGGAATATCGGCAAGTTCCGGGATAATGACAGAGGCGTCAATCGGTTTGCCGGAAAAGGACACACCGACATCCCCCATCGGGCCAAGGCGGTCTTCGCCCGCATAAAGCACAATCGCCCCGCCGTCGCGCGCCGATAATGTCATACGCGCGCCTGCCTCTGTTTGGTAAGTTTCGCCCTTGGTCAGAATACGGCTGATCACCACGCGGCCTTGCGCGTCTTTGACCTGTACCCAGCTCGGCGCGACGGCCTTAATCGTTAAAATATTGGCAGGCAGCGGCGTGGGCGCGCTCGGCGCGGGGGCGCTCGGATTGGAAAGCTCTATTGACGTGCCAACGCTGGCCTCTACCCGCGTGTTGGTGCCGTACCAAAAGGCCAGCATCACCGCGCAGCCCAGCACAGACATCGCGGGCACAAATCCACGCGGGAGCTTAATTTTGCGGCGCGGCACAAAATGCGGACGATCGCGCATACCGAGGTTCACGGGCACAGCGCTATCGCGTTTAAACAGCTTGACCGCTTCACTGCCGTCGAGCCCCACCAAATTGGCATAAGCCCGCACATATCCCAGCACATAACCAATGGACGGCAAAGCGTCCCGGTTCAGCCGTTCAATGGCGTCAATATAATCGGCTTGCAGATTAAGCGCCTCAGCCACATCGCCGTGCGTCAAGCCTTTGGCCACACGCGCGGCCGCGAGGTCTTCGCCAATGTGAGTGTCTGAATGCATCTGCGCCATAGGGGTGTTGTGACGGGAAATTATTGCGCAGCTATTAACAACATTAACTTTTTTCGCAAGTGATTATAACAGCCTAGCGCGAATTAAGCCCTAGGACCAATAGGTCCACATCAGATAGGCCAGCCCCGCAAAGAGCATATAGAGAACCGCGTCGGCTTTGTAATTACCGTCATCGAAAATGGGCGCGACCTTGGCCAGTGCGCAAGCCCCGACAAAGCCCACGCCCAGCGCCTCTTTAAACGCCATCTTGCCCGCATATTTGCCAAACCAATCCATGGGGCTTTTTAAACCTCACGGCCTAAGACAGCCTTAGCAAAGACGGTTAAGCGCGCTTTAAGGTTACAGCCTATATGTAACATTATGGACAGGTGACAGGAAATGCATCCTGTTTTATAGGGCTATTATGACCCAGATTATCAATCGCGATCGTTACGCTTTATTTGCGCTGCTCCTGTCGGGGGGGCTGTTATGTGGGGCGTGGTTTTTTGAATATGTCCTCGGCTATGCGCCCTGCACAATGTGCTACTGGCAACGCCACGCGCATAAGGTCGTTTTGGGTGTCGCGCTGCTGACGCTGATTTACGGGCAAATCGCAAAGCAGCAGGGGAAGTCCGTGCCGATGATGCTAAACCTTCTGATTATCCTTGCCTTTCTGGGCTCCGCCTATTTTGCACTGTGGCATGTCTTTGTCGAATTTGGGTGGCTGGAAGGCCCCAAAGCCTGCGCGACGGGCGATGTCTCTGTCGAAGGTATGAGCGGTCAGGACTTAATCGACAGCTTTTCCAAAAAGATAAAACCGCCTGCCTGTTCTGATGTGGTGTGGTCGTTTCTAGGGCTATCCATGGCAGGATGGAACGCAGTCGCGAGCCTATGTGGTGCGGCGATTGGTGGTCTAGCGTTACGGCGCAAGACAACTTAAATTATAACTATGACAACACGACCGAAACTCGCGGGCCAAACGGCCAAACACCGTAATCAAACGCCAACCCCTGACGCCATTGCGCAAATGCTGCGCATTGATCACGCAGGTGAATACGGTGCTGTGGCGATTTACAAAGGCCAGCAAGCGGTCTTTGGGCGCGGCAAGCATACGCGCGACCTCGCCGCCCAAATCAAAGAAATGGAAGACGAGGAACAAAAACACCTCGATGCCTTTGATGCGCTGCTGATTGAACGCGACGTGCGCCCCACCGCCCTCGCCCCGATTTGGAATCTGGCGGGCTACGGCCTTGGTGTGGTGACGGCGTTAATGGGCGAGAAAGCCGCCCATGCCTGCACAGAAGCGGTAGAGACCGTTATTGAACAACATTACGCCGAACAGGTCGAGCAGACCAAAGATGTTGACCCCGCCCTATCCGCAACCTTTGCAGAATTTCGTGAAGACGAATTGCACCACCGCGATATCGCTGTTGAAGGCGGGGCCAAAGAGGCGCCCGGCTATAGCGTGCTATCACGCGTTATCACGGCGGGCTGCCACCTCGCGATTAAAGTTACGGGCCGTATTTAGGGGGCCGTATTTAGGGGCCCGTATTTAGGGGGCCGCGTTTAACAGGCGACCTTGTCACCTCATCGCGCCCGTGACACAGTTACCCGTGTAACAATGGGGGTAATGATGAAAAAATTTCTATTCGGTGCAGGCGCGGTGATAGCGTTAACGGGCGCTTATCTGACACTTTGGCCTGTCCCGATTGACCCCGCGCCGTGGGACGCAGAAGCGTCTTTGGGTTACACGGGCGATTTTGCACCCAACACCACATTGGCAGATATGGAGCGCATTGCCATTGGGCAGACTTACGGCCCTGAAGATGTCGCCATTCGCGAAAAAGACGGCGGTTATGAGGTCTATGTGTCGGGCCATAAAGGCGAGATTATAAAGATTGACCCCGTCACCCTTACGCGCACAACTATCACGAATACAGGCGGCGTCCCGCTGGGTATTGAATTTGCGAACGAGACTGATTTGATTGTCGCAGACGCCTATTTGGGTCTGATGTCTGTCAACGTCGACACAGGCGCGGTGAACTTACTCACCAATAGTGTGGACGGCACACCCATCCTTTATGCCGATGACGTGGATATTGCCCCTAACGGCGTGATATATTTTTCCGATGCCTCGACCAAATTTGGGGCCAAAGCCATTGGCAGCACGATGGCCGCGAGCTTGCTAGAGATTATGGAGCATAGAAAAACAGGGCGTGTTTTATCTTATGACCCGCGCGACGGGGTGACGCGCGTTGTCGCCGACGGCTTTAGTTTTAGTAACGGGGTCGCAATGCATCCCGACGGGCAAAGTCTTTTGGTAGTCGAGACAGGGACTTATTCCGTTCACCGCATTTGGGTCGACGGCCCGCGAAAAGGCAAGCGTGAAGTTATCATCGGTAACCTGCCCGGCTTTCCCGATAACATTAACCCGGGGCCCTTGGTCGATTTGCCGAACGTGACGTCCGTGCCGACATTTTACGTGGGGTTAATCTCCCAGCGCTCTGACTGGCTGGATGCAAATGCCCGCAAACCGTTTATGCGGAAACTGGCCATGCGTTTGCCCGAAAGACTGCGGCCGAGCGCCGTGGATTACACCCATATTGTGCAAATCACAGCGGACGGGCAGGTCATCCAAACCTTGCAAGATCCTAGCGGGGACTATCCACAAGCCACAGGTGCCGTCATGGCCCCCGACGGTCATTTATATGTCAGTAGCCTGTCAGCGACAACGCTGGCCCGAAAACAGCTAAATCCCAAAAATTGAAATAACACACTTCCCGAAACAGCGTTTATATGCAACTTTGTGCATATAAATTATAGGAGGCCATCATGGCAAAAAGAGAATTTGACGTTGTTGTTTTCGGCGCGACCGGCTTTACGGGCCGCTTAGTCGCTGAATATTTGCAAAAAGAATACGGCGCAGATGTGCGCTGGGCTATGGCAGGACGCAGTGAGAAGAAACTAGAGACAGTGCGCGACGAGATGGGCGTATCAAGTGACATCCCGCTGATCACCGCCGATAGCGAAGACGCGGCCTCGCTTAAATCCTTGGCTGAACGCGCCAAAGTCGTCATCACCACCGTTGGGCCGTATCAGCTTTACGGCGAACCTTTGGTCAAAGCCTGTGTCGAGGCAGGCACGGATTATGTTGACCTTTGCGGAGAGCCCGCCTGGATGCACGACATTATTGAGGATTACGCTGAGGCCGCCGCGAAAACGGGTGCGCGTATTGTGCTGTCTTGCGGCTTTGATAGCGTGCCTTTTGATATGGGCGTCTATTATTTGCAAGAACACGCCAAGGATAAATTTGGTGTGCCCTGCGCCACGGTGCGGGGGCGTGTGCGCAAAATGAAAGGCACATTTTCAGGCGGCACAGCGGCCAGTTTCATGGAAACCATGAAACGCGCTGGGCGTGAACCGCAAATCCTCGGCTGGTTAAAAGACCCGTTCTCGCTTGTCCCCGGTTTTGACGGCCCCGACCAACCGACAGGCCATAAACCGATTTTTGAAGAGGACCTTAACAGCTGGTCTGCGCCTTTTATCATGGCCGCGATAAATACGAAAAATGTTCACCGCTCTAATGCGCTGCTTGATTTTGCCTATGGCAAGAACTTTACCTATGACGAGATGGTCATGACTGGCCCAGGCGAGCAAGGCGAAGCCGCCGCCAATCATGTGGCCAAAGATGACAGCATGTCCAAGAACCCGCCAAAGCCTGGCGAAGGCCCGTCGAAGGAAGAACGCGAGACAGGCTTTTATGACGTGATGTTTGTAGGCGATACGGTTGACGGCAAACGCATGATTGCGGGCGTCACAGGCGACAAAGACCCGGGCTATGGCAGCACATCAAAGATGATTACGGAATGCGCGCTCTGTCTTGCGCTTGATGTCGATCACACAGAAACACCCGGTGGTGTCTATACGCCCGCGCCTGCCATGGGTATGTCCCTTGTCCACCGCTTGACGGGGCATGCAGGACTGACCTTTAAGATTGAAGGTTAGAGAATAACCTCACTGTCTTTAGCATCCTCGGGCTTGACCCGAGGATGCCATATTGAGGGGTAACTAACCCGGCTACTGCCCGCCGCCTTGTGTTGTCGGGGCCGTCGCTGCAAACCGTACAGCCAGAGCCGCCCGGTTCGTCATTGCAGGTGCATAATTGGGGCGAATAGACAATGCCGCATCACAAGCCGCTTTTGCCAAGTCGAGCTCTCCCATGGCACCATATGCCGCACAGAGATTTGATTGGGCCACAGCCTGTTTGCTCTTTTTCATTTTGCTGTTTAGCGCCGCCTTACTAAAGGCGATTGATTTCGCGAAATCGCCCCGTTTAAATTCAGACGCCGCCGTGCGGATTTTTGGATCAGCCGCGGTCGCTGCTGTAAACCCTTGTGTGTCTGCGGCAAAAGCAGACCCTGCGGATAGTAAAAACCCAGCAGTCAGAGCAGTGGCAATTGTGTTTGATTTAAATGTCATTTTCGTCTCCTTGATTGACGATTACGCTATAAATTCAAACGATATCGAATGTAATTGACAAATAGTGACTTTAGTTTATGCGTTTATGCATGAAAAACTGGTCAGACTATCCAATATTTATCGCTGTTGCCGAAACTGGCAGCTTAACGGCCGCAGGGCGCAAGCTTAAAATGAGCCAGCCGACAGTGGGGCGGCGAATTCGCGCCTTAGAAGATCACTTTGGCACGCGGCTTTTGACCAAGGAAAACGGGGCGCTTGTCCCCACGACCTTTGGCTATTCCATTTTAGACCATGTCAAGCGCATGCAAGACGAAGCCGCCGCCATTGACCGTTCATCCGCGACATTGGAACATTCATTGGCGGGCACAGTACGCATGAGCGCGACCGAAGGCATTGGGACGTCGTGGCTGCCGCCCGTGATGCAAGCCTTTCGCCGCAGTCATCCTGATATCATGATTGATTTGGGTATCGGGTTTAAAAACTTTAACCTCGCCCAACGCGAAGCCGATATCGCGCTGCGTTGGATGGGGCCGGGTGATCAAAACAGCTTGATTGGACGCAAAGTCGCGACCGTGACCTTTGGCCTATTCGCGTCCAAAGGATATTTAGCAGAGCGCGGGACACCGAAATCGCTTGAAGATTTAAAAAATCACGACGGCGTTCTGGCGACCATTATGGATGACAAGATTTTGTGGATTGACGACGGCAATGGCAATCCCGTGCATCTGCCTGACCGCATCACAATGCGTACCAATTCCATCTGGGCCTTTGATGAGGCGATGAACGCGGGCTTTGGTATTGGCGCGACTGTGCTGTGTTCTGACTGTGTCAATAATGATAATATGGTGCGGGTATTGCCCAATGTATCGCGGCGCGAAGATTTATATCTGGTCGCCCATGAAGACCTTCGCCGCAGCACGCGAATCCGCGCCGTGTTTGACTATCTGGTCGAAGCCTTCGCCCAAGACGCCGATATGTTCCTAAACGGCGGCCTATCAGTGTTTGATAATGGAAATATGGTGTGCGGGACAGATAATGACCCGCATCACGTGCATAGACTGAACACCAAAGACGCCGCCGAATAAGGCGGCTTCTAAAGTCCCCAGCCGCGTTTTGTTAAGCCGCGTTTTCTTGGCTAAGAATTTCGCGCTCTGCGCTAAGCGCCGTCTTGTAAATAAAGACAAAAGCAATAGCGAGCGGGATAAGGCCCAGAACTTCGCCAGAGATAATCACGGCTTTAGAGGCGTGAAACAAATCAAGCATGACCCAAATCATGCCTTCGGTGAAAACCGATAGGATAACCATCAAGAACATGGTGCCCGCAAGCGCTTTTAAATAAATCATAATCGTCCCTTTTGACAATCTGCCCCCATAAATATGAGAGCCCCTTATAAACGGCGTCTTTTGACGTCTCTATTTATCCATACACCCATAGTTCAAACGGCGCACGCGATATTTTCAGAGACTGTAGCGCGGGATACCATAAGGAAGTTTTAAGGATATTTCTCAACGCCGCCTTTAATCATAGGGGCTATGTTGGGGCGAATAGGGGATGATTATGTTTAGAACAGCCATGCAAAAACTAACGCATTTGATACGCTCATCAGCGATTGTGAACGCTTAAGTTTTAGTGATTACAATCTGGGCCGTGAACATGGCCTGGCGCGCCGCAATCGCCTGATTTACCGTTAATTTCAGCAATATCTTCTGGTGCGAGTTTTAAACCCTTTGGCCCAGGATTTAAAATCGCATGATTACCCATCAAGAGCGGGAACAGCTCTTTCCCAGCCACTTTGGCAAAGCGGGTACCCGCCGCAACAAAACCGCGCAAGTTGGCCTCATTAGAAAACAGTAACACATGCTGCACGCCTTCAACTGGCGTTGCCATTAATGACACACCCCCGTTTTGCGCTTGCGCTTCGGCTGTATCCATAACGGGGGCATAGATATCAGCGGCCATAAGACCAACGATAAAGGCTTTGCGCAGGATGGGGTCGTTTGCGAGGGCTTCGGGCGTGGTTTGGCCCAGCATTGTATCAAGTTTTGTCATAGCGGTTTCATAAGCAGAGACAGGCCTAATTACTAGCGAGAATTACGCCCTGTGACAGCAAGGCGGCTACCCAAGCGCTACGCTAAAGATAAGTCGCTAGCCCATACCATTACGTCTGGCGTTCGCTTCGCAATCCGCGCGGGCTTTATAACTCTCTGACGCGGCCCCTGTAATCTCGCCATTGGTCGCGGTACGGCGCCAGCGAAACTCGTCTTTTTTATCGGTGTAAATATCCCATTTATCAGACGCGCCGAGGCCGTTGGGGTTGCCGTCCATACCGTGGCGTTGTGCGTTTAGCGCCGCGTCGGGGCGCTTTTTATAACTTTCACACGATTTACCAACGATTTTTCCGTTGCGCGCCATCCGTCGCCACCGAAATTCATTGCGCGCATCTTTATACACTTCCCAACGGTCGTTTGAACCATCCATACCATTCTCCCCAAATTATGCCGTGATTATAGGGCATCTGTGCCGGCCGTCTTTGATGCGGCAATTTGGCACAGATGGGACATAGCAGAAAAAATGGGCGTGTAAAAGGGGACTCACCCGTCAGGGGATGGGGCGCTACTTTGCTGGTCCCGTGGACACGGCAACCATGGCGGCGCGCAGCGTACGCTCACCAAGCTTAAAGCCCGTTTGCATCACGGTTGCGACATTCCCTTTATCTTCATCAGAAGGCACTTGCGCGACAGCTTGATGTACATTGGGATCAAATTTTGACCCGACACCTGGCACCGCCTTGATGCCGTGGCGTGCCAAGACGGCCATGAGTTCTTTTTCCGTCAACTCTAAACCCGACAGGAGGTTTTTGGCATTGTCGCCTAAATCCTCAACAGCTGTACCGTCCATAGTCAGCAGCGCGCGTGACAGATTGTCAGAGACTGACAAGACATCCACGGCAAAGCGTTCGATACCAAAGGTCTTGGCCGCCGCCACTTCGCGGGCCGCGCGTTTTTTAACATTATCAGCGTCCGCCATGGCGCGCAGGGCTTGGTCTTTTAAATTGGCAAGCTCTGTTTCTAGCTGTTCAATGCGTTGCTCTGGCGTGACCTCTTCCACGGCTTCGCGCTTGGCCATATCGTCATGGGCTTTGTCAATTTCAGCTTGTAACGCATCCAATTCCGCCTCACTCGGCAGGCCGTCCACATCAAAGCCAGCGCCTTTTTTCATCTTCAGCGTTTCACGCGCGCCCTCAGCTTTTTCTGCTTTATCCATATCTTTTTTATCAGCCATGTCGATCTATCCTAAACTTTACCGTTTATAGTTTTGGTCAAGACGTTGCCCGACCAATTGGGCCGTATAATCCACCACAGGAATAATACGACCATAATTAAGGCGCGTCGGGCCAATGACCCCCACCGCACCAATGATATTTTGCGCGGCGTCCTTATACGGCGCGACCACAACGCTACTCTCGGACAATGAAAACAATGGATTTTCTGTGCCGATAAAAATCTTCACACCATCCGCGTCTTCGGCCCTGTCAAGCAGCGCAATTAAATCTTGTTTGCGTTCCAAGTCTTGGAACAGCATCTGGATACGCTCCAAATCGGTTTGCGCAGCCATATTGTCAAGGAGTTGTGCACTGCCCCGCACAATTAAAGCCCGGTCTGTGCGGTTTTTAGTTGGTTTTGACCACGCGGCCAGCCCTTGTTCAATCAAATTGGCAGCAGAACGGTCAATCTCGGCGCGACCTTTGGAAATCTCGGACAGAATATCGCTGCGCGCATCGGACAATGTACGGCCCCGAAGCCGCGCGGATAAAAAGTTACCCGCGCTTTCAAGCGAGGCTGGTAAGACGCCGTCTGGATATTCCATAATGCGGTTTTCAACATGACCATCGGCGTAAACTAAAACGACCAAGGCTTGGGCGTTGCCCGATGGGCCAGCATCCAAATGCACGAAATCGACGTGGCGCACGGCTTTGCCCACTGTTGACGTTGTTGGCGTCAAGACCAGCCCCGCACCGCCCGCCAGACCAGCCAGCATAGACGATGCTTGCTCCATAAGCTGTGTCGCATCTGCACTGTCATTTGAGAGTTTTTCGTCTAATGCTTTGCGGTCACGCGCATCGACCTCGCCCAGTTCCAATAGCCCGTCGACAAACAGACGCAGTCCTAATTGCGTTGGCATCCGTCCAGCACTGCTATGCGGGGCGGATAATAATCCGTAACGCGTTAAATCCGCCATAGTGTTACGAATAGAGGCGGGCGATAATGACAAGCCGCTGGACAGGGCCAGCGTGCGAGACCCAATTGGTTGTCCGCTTTCCAGATAGCTTTGCACAATGTCGCGAAAGACATCACGCGCACGCGCGTCCATCTCTACTAGCGGCATATGGGGCGGCAAAAGGCTCATGGCGACTATGTGGCGTGCACAGCGTGAAAGTTCAAGGCAAAGGCCCATAAATGACGCTTAAGATTGACGCTTTGGACCATTTGCCCATAAGCATGATTTAAACAGATGATTGGAAAGCTCATGTCCCTTGTTTTATCAGATCTTAATAACGGTGTTTGTCTTCTGACGCTAAACCGTCCTGATAAAATGAACGCTTATAATGTCGCGTTGCATAAGGCCTTAGAGGCCGCAATCGACAAAGCCGATCGTGATCCCAAAGTGCGCGTCATTGTCATTACGGGTGCGGGCCGTGCCTTTTGCGCGGGCGCAGATATTTCCCAAGGCTTTGGCGGCGCGGGTTTAAACGAGGCCGCACCCAAAATTGACGGTGTGTCGCGCGATTACGGCGGTATGCTGGCCCTGCGTATTTATGAGTGCGATGCACCGCTAATTGCCGCTATTAACGGTGTGGCGGTTGGCATTGGCGCGACCATGACATTGCCGATGGATATTAAAATCATGTCGTCCAAAGCGCGGATGGGGTTTCCCTTTGCCCGGCGCGGTATTGTCTTTGATGCCGCCAGCAGTTGGTTCCTGCCGCGCATAGTGGGCTGGGCCAAATGCCAAGAGTTGATTTTGAAGGCTGAAATATTTGGCGCGGAGGCGGCGTTAAAAGACGGGCTGGTGTCTGAAGTTGTGGAGCCTGATGATGTGCTGCCGCGCGCCATGGCACTCGCCCATGACATCGCCCAAAACTGTTCACCAGAAAGTGTCGCGCAAAACAAACAACTCATGCGCGCCAGCCAGATGGGGCATGGGTCTTATGGCTCTGGTCCCCATAGCATAGGCCCAATGGGACTGCATATGATGGAGTCGGCCATGTTGGAAAAAGCGTTTGTGTCAGAAGACTGTATGGAAGGGGTGAAAGCCTTTTTAGAAAAACGCGCCCCACAGTTTGCAGACCGAAAAAAGTCCTAACCAGCGCAGCTATCCGCTCCTTAATTATAACATTGTCAATAAACGCCGCCTCCCGCATAAGCGGTCTCGGGAGGATTTATGGATAGTTTTGATTACGTGATCATCGGCGCGGGCTCTGCGGGGTGTACGCTGGCCAATCGTCTGTCAGCCGATCCCAATATCTCTGTCTGTCTGCTAGAGGCTGGTGGCAGCCATAAGCATTATTCCATCGAGACCCCTGGTCTTGGGCTATTAAATATGGTGACGAAAAAACGCAATTGGGCGTTTGAGACAACCCCGCAAAAAGCGCTCGGCGAACGACGCGGCTATCAACCGCGCGGCAAAGCGCTGGGCGGGTCGAGTTCAACCAATGCCATGATTTACATTCGCGGTCATAAATATGATTACGACCAATGGGCCGCTATGGGTAATGACGGCTGGTCTTATGACGACGTTCTGCCCTATTTCAAAAAGTCAGAAAATCGTGAAGCGGGCGCGAATGACTATCACGGAAGCGGCGGTGAATTAAATGTTGCGCCCCTGCGTTTTAATAGCGGGCTGAATGAGAATTTCATGGCTGCCGCAAAAGAATTGCAACTGCCCGTCACCGATGATTTCAACGGGGCCCAACAAGAAGGTGTGGGGCGTTATGAGGTGACCATGAAAAACGGGCAGCGCCATAGCACGGCCCATGCCTTTTTAGACCCCGTCATGGACCGTCCGAATTTAACCGTAATCACCCATGCGCTGACCCAGCGATTAGAACTGGACGGTAAACAGGTAACAGGCGTGACCTTTACCCATAAAAAGACCCAGCGCAGTATCACGGCGACGCGGGAAGTTATACTCTCAGCTGGGGCCTTTGGCTCGCCGCAAATTTTGCTGCTGTCAGGGATTGGTGGGACAGACGCGCTGGCCCCGCACGACATCACCCAGACCCATGCCTTGGCGGGTGTGGGCAAAAACCTGCAAGACCATATTGATTGGATTGGCGCTTATCACGCAAAAAACAAACGCGACCAGACAATTGGTTTTTCTGTGCCTGGTAGCTTTCGCATGGTGGCTGAATTTTTCCGGTTTAAGAAAAAACGCCGCGAAGGATTGCTGACGACAAATATCGCAGAAAGCGGCGGTTTTTTATATGTCGACCCGTCAGAGCCCGCGCCTGATGTGCAGCTTCATTTTTGTATCGCGCTGGTTGATGACCACGGGCGGAAATTACATTGGGGGCATGGCTATAGTATTCATGCCTGTATCCTGCGCCCCCATAGTCGCGGCACAGTGAGTTTAAATTCAAGCAATGCCGCCGACCCACCCGCCATAGACCCCAATTATTTATCCGACCCACGCGATATGGAAAAACTGCTTAAAGCCGCCAAGCTAACCCAGCGTATCTTCAAAGCCCCCGCCTTTGACGCGGTGCGCGGAAAACCACTTTACGAAACCCATACCGATGACGAGGCTGTGCTGCGCCGAGATATTATCGACCGCGCGGACACAGTTTATCATCCCGTAGGCACATGCAAAATGGGGCCGAAATCAGACCCCATGGCTGTGGTCGATGCGCGGCTGCGGGTGCACGGCCTGTCTGGGCTGCGCGTTGTGGATGCGTCGATTATGCCCAATCTTGTCTCTGGCAATACCAACGCGCCTACGATTATGATTGCAGAGAAAGCGGCTGATATGATGACCGCTGATAGGGTTTAAATAAAGCGTGACAGAGACATTACTCAATAATGAAACCTATATCAGGCTCGGCGTCTTTGCCGGGCTTTTGGTCGTGTTACTTCTGGCTGAAGCCGTCTGGCCGCGTAAAAACCGCGTCGAAAGCCGCGTTGCCCGCTGGCGCACCAATATCGCCCTTACCGTGATTGACGGCATTGCGCTGCGTGTCTTCGTCCCGCTTGCTGCTGTTGGGACAGCCGCCTGGGCGGCGAAAAACGGCTGGGGTCTTTTTAATGTCATTAACCTCCCTGCCTTGGCCGCGATTATTATCAGCGTCATCATCCTTGATATGTTGATTTATTGGCAGCATGTGGCGACGCACAAAATTCCCCTCTTATGGCGATTGCATAAAGTGCATCACGCCGACCGCGATATAGATGTCACCACGGGCGTTCGGTTTCATCCCGTTGAGATCTGCTTATCCATGGTCTATAAAATGGTCTGTGTTTTAGCCTTAGGCGCGCCTGTGGCGGCGGTGATCATATTTGAATTAATTCTAAACGGTTGCGCGCTGTTTAATCACGCCAATCTGCGTTTACCCAAACCCGTTGACCGCGTGTTACGCCTGTTCATTGTCACGCCCGATATGCACCGGGTTCATCATTCGACCTTGCCAGATGAAACCAATAGTAATTACGGTTTTTCGCTCTCTCTGTGGGACAGGCTATTTGGTAGCTATATAGACCAACCCAGCGCAGGGCATAATGCCATGAAAATCGGACTGTCAGAGTATCAAGACAATAATCCGCATAAATTTCTCTGGAGCTTGAGCCTACCGTTTAAGCGCTAAATATTATGCAAATTTATGCATATACATGGCGGTCCGCTTTCCGCTAAACTCCGGCTAAATGAGATAATCGGAGAGAGATATGCAAGCCTTGGTCGTTCACGCCTTTAAACCCTATAAAGACCACAGCGTCGAGACTGTCGATGCCCCGGCCCTCAAACCCGGTCATGTGCGCATTGCGGTCGAGGTGGCAGGGGTGAACTTCCCCGACATCCTAATGGTCGAAGGCAAATATCAAATGAAGCCGCCCTTTCCCTTTATCCCAGGGGCCGAAGCCGCAGGCGTCATCACAGAACTATCTGACGATGTCCCGCATTTAAAGGTCGGTGACCGCGTCGGCGTCATGGCACAAACAGGGGCCTTTGCCACAGAGATTGTCGCGCCCAAAGAGGTCGTTTGGCCATGCCGTGATATGCCCTTTGATATCGCAGCGGGATTGGCGCTGGTTTACGGCACATCTTACCACGCACTAAAACAACGCGCGCAGCTACAGCCGGGCGAAACGGTTCTCGTGCTGGGCGCGGCGGGCGGCGTTGGCCTTGCGGCGGTGGAGCTTGCCAAAGCCATGGGCGCAACAGTGATTGCGGCGGCCTCGACGGATGAAAAACTTACTGTGTGTAAACAGCACGGCGCAGATCACACCATTAATTACACGACGGAAGATTTAAAATCCCGCGCCAAAGAGTTGTCAGGCGGCAAAGGTGTTGACGTTGTTTATGACCCCGTGGGTGATAAATTTGCTGAACCTGCCTTTCGCGCCATGGGCTGGATGGGGCGTTATCTGGTCATAGGCTTTGCGGCGGGCGATATTCCAAAATTGCCGCTAAACTTGCCCTTGTTGAAATCCGCCGATATTCGCGGCGTGTTTTGGGGCACATGGACGATGCGCGACCCCAAAGGTCATATGGAAAATATGGGCGAGTTATTTGCCATGTATGGTGCCGGCCGGATCAAGCCGCGCGTATCAGGTCACTACCCGCTCGAAAAATTTGCAGACGCCTTTGACGAATTGACGTCACGCCGTGCCATGGGCAAAGTCATACTAACGATGCGGTAGGCTATGGACAATCTCTGGCCCTTTATTCTGACGGCTTTTATCATTGAGAGTACGCCTGGCCCGAATATGGCCTTTCTGGCCTTGGTCAGCGCGACAGAGGGGCGGCGATATGGGTTTGCGACTGTTTTGGGGGTCACGCTTGGCCTGTTGATAATCGGTCTTTTGGCTGCTGTTGGAGTTGCAACGCTTATCACGCAAAGCCCAACAGCGTTTGAAATATTACGCTGGGGCGGTATCATTTATTTGCTATATCTAGCGTGGGAAGGCTGGCGCGAAAGCGGTGAAAATTCACCCCATGCTATGGCGGCCCATAAATCAACGACACAGTATTTTCGGCACGGCCTTATCGTCAATCTACTGAACCCCAAAGCGGCCTTTTTCTATATCGCTATTTTGCCCAGCTTTCTCAGCGGGGCTGAGGACGGCGTTGGGCAAACCACTATCTTGACCCTCATATACGTCATTATCGCCACGCTAATGCATCTTATTATCGTCAGCTTTGCGGGACTGTTTAATCCTTATCTGGCCGACCCCATGCGCAATAAACGCACACGGCAAATATTGTCACTGGCTTTGGCAGCGGTAGCGATATGGTTTGGCTGGTCAACACGACACAGTCTAGGCTAAGGTAAGTCAAACCGACGTCAAAAGGCGCGCAGAGAGAAGAGACTGTCATGCATAGCTTTCAAACCGTATCTGATATCCGTATTGAGCCCGGCGGGGCGGCGAAATTGGATTATTATGTCGACGGGCTATGCCGCAACAAACGCGTGGCCATTGTCACAGACAAAGGTGTGCGGGCCTTGGGGCTTTTGGATGCGGGCGTCGAGAGCCTGCGCGCGGCAGGATACCAAACATTCGTCTTTGATAAAGTCGTTGCCGACCCGCCCGAAGCCGTTGTCTTAAAAGGCGCGGTCGCCATTCGGAAGTTCAACCCTGGCCTGATTATCGGATTTGGCGGCGGCAGCCCGATGGATACCGCCAAGGTCATTGCGCATTTATGTGGATGTGATCAACCGCTAGAGAGCCTTTACGGTGTCGGACAAGCCAAAGGCCCAAGCCTGCCGCTGATGCTAATCCCGACCACGGCGGGCACAGGGTCAGAGGTCACCAATGTTGCGATTATCACCACGGGTGAAACGGCCAAAAAAGGCATCGTCGCCGACAGCCTTTATGCGGACCGTGTCCTTTTGGACGCGGCGCTGACATTTGGATTGCCAAAATCAATTACGGCATCCACAGGCATTGACGCTATGGTCCATGCCATTGAGGCCTATACGTCTATTCGTGAGAAAAACCCCATTTCAGACGCGCTGGCGTTGACCGCGCTTCGTAAATTGCGCGGCGCAATTGTGACGGCCTGCGAGAGCCCTGATAATGTTGAGGCGCGCGGTGATATGCTGATCGGGGCGATGCTGGCGGGGCAAGCCTTTTCCAACGCACCCTGTGCAGCCGTGCATGCGCTGGCCTATCCGCTGGGCGGGTTTTTCCATGTCCCGCATGGTCTGTCTAATGCATTGGTGATGACGGGGGTGATGGATTATAATTTGCCCAAGGCCGACCATTGGTACGCCGAAATTGCGCGCGACATGGGCGTGGGACAAACGGGGGTGTCGCTGATTGATGAAATGCAGCGCATTAAAGACGCCACCCATGTGCCGCAAACGCTAGCCGCTGTGGACATCCCAGAGGACGCCATCCCAATGATGGCCAAAGACGCCATGACCAAAGACAGATTGCTAATGAATAATGCGCGCGAGATGACCTTTGACGCGACGGTGAAAATCTATGAGGGCATTGCGTCATGAGACCAAAGCCGTCTGTGATATCCGATTACCCGCACCGCCTTATCATTCCAACGCGCTGGTCTGACAATGATGTTTACGGCCATGTAAATAATGCCGTTTATTATTTTTATTTCGACACGGTGGTGAATAGGTTTTTGATAGATAAAGACCTGCTGGAGATTGGCACGTCAGATGTGATTGGCTTGGTCGTGGAAACGGGATGTCAATATTTTGCCCCGATAAGCTTTCCCCAAGAGGTGAGCGCGGGGCTTGCTGTGAGCAAGATTGGAACAAGTTCTGTACGATATGAGATTGGGTTATTTGCGGGCGATAACACAACCGCCGCCGCCCAAGGGCATTTCGTTCATGTCTATGTCAATGAGGCCACACGCCGGCCTGTGCCCATAACAGATAACATGCGAACGACACTAACGGAGATATACCGTGATTAGAAAAATAGCGGGCATCGGCATGACGTTGGTCATGGTCTATATTGGATATTTTTATCTCACCCATAGCCCCTTCCCTGACAGCAAAGCGCGGCCAGCCATTGGCGAGACAATCATTATCCAATCAGACTCACGCGTGACCAGCGGCATCACCTATTACGTCAGCGGGCCGGACGCGCCCGCAAAACGCGTGGTGCTATCGGCGAGCGCAGGCCGTGAGGCGAGCGATTTTAACGAGCTTGTGACGGCGCTTAATGCGCAAGGCTACCGCACATTGGCGGTGGAGCATGGCGGCATTAACGGCGCGCCCACAGTCGAGGCCGCCGATATGGCCTTACTCGCCTTCCCTCTGATTAAAGCGCTAGAGCATGACGGCTATATGAACGACACAGAAACCTTTGCCTTTATCGGTCACGGCTTTGGTAACCGTATTGTGCGCGCAGCAAGCGATTATTACGCCCGCATCGAAGGGACACTGCGCCCCAATGCAGTTGTCCTTTTAACGGCAGGGGGGGCAACGGATGTCGCGCCCGAGATGCAAGAGGTCCTAGACCAAATCTTTGATCCCCGTGTCCCGTTTAAGGCCCGAAAAACTGCCATGCAAAACGCTCTTTTTGCAGAGGGCGACACTATTCCCGACCATTGGACACGCGGCTGGCATACACAAACGGCGGTGTTACAGCGCCGCGCCAAGACCAATAAGATTGAGCAATGGGAAAACGCAGGCGGCGTTCCCATGTTGGTCGTGCAACCCGCCCAAGACCGTATCGCCCCCAAGTCAGATGCGGGTGATTATTTGGCGGCTAAGTTTCCTGACCAAGTGACATTGACCGTGGTTGAAGATGCTGGACATGCGCTGCTCCCTGAACGGCCTGACGCTGTGGCTAAGGCCGTCATTGATTACCTTGCGACCGTTATGATACGGCCCGAGGTTAAAACGCCGTGACCGCTGTAATACATACAGCGGGGTGCCATTGCGATGCGGTGAAGTTTGAATTTAACGCCCCCGCCACTGTCTCTGTCACAGAGTGCAATTGTTCTATGTGCGCCATGAGCGGCTATCAGCACGTCTTTATTCCGCAGAGCGATTTGCGCTTTATTTGCGGTCAAGAGGAGTTGGCGCTTTACACCTTTAATTCCCACAAAGCGCAGCATTTATTTTGCAAAACCTGCGGGATTAAACCGCTTTACGTGCCGCGCTCGCACCCTGATAGCTATAGCGTGAATCTGCGCTGTATTACGCCTGGCACGCTCTCAGTCGAAAAACGAATCGCCTTTGACGGTCAAAATTGGGAAGCCAATATCGCCTCCCTTAAGAAAGAAACCTAATGCATAATTGCATCCTTGATGTCGGCGGATTATCCATTGGTCATGCCCATAACGAAAAAGTCAAAACAGGCGTAACGGTCATCTTGCCTGATACCCCTGCCGCATGTTCCGTTGATGTGCGCGGCGGCGGACCAGGGACACGCGAAACAGATACGCTGGGCCCTGACGGCCTAATTGATGCGGTACATGCCGTGGTCCTATCGGGCGGTTCTGTCTACGGGCTTGCGGCGGCGGACGGGGTCTGCGCGTGGCTTGGCCATGAAAGGCGCGGCTATGTCCCCAGCCCCAATCCTGCTGTGCCCGTATCGCCCATCGTGCCCAGCGCAATATTATTTGATAATGCCAATGGCGGCGATAAGGACTGGGGCATCACCCCGCCCTACCGCGATTTGGGTCTTAAAGCCGTCCAATCCGCTAGCAAGCAACCCTTTGACCAAGGAGCCATCGGCGCAGGGCTAGGGGCCACAGCTGGGCTTTATTCTGGCGGGTTAGGCACAGCGTCTGAGGTCGTGGGCGATGTCACCATTGGTGCGATCATTGCCGCCAATCCCGTCGGCTCACCCTATATGCCCGGCACAGATTGCTTTTGGGCCTGGCCCTATAACCGCGGCGCAGAATTTGGCTCAGCCACACCACCGCGCGACTATCGCTGGGCAGAGCCAACGGATACCAAGCTTGCCTTTTTGAAATCTGCAGGACAGTCCACCGTCATCGGCGCGGTTGCGCTCAACGCCGCCCTCACCCCCAAACAATTAAACCGCCTGGCTATTATGGCCCAAGACGGGATAGCGATGTCTGTCGCCCCCGCCCATACACCGCTGGACGGCGATACACTATTCGCGCTTAGCACGGGCGTTAACCCCGTGACGTCACCCGTGGATTTAGCCGCACTCGGCGCGGCGAGCGCCCGCTGTGTGGCCCGCGCCCTGTCTCGGGCTGTGTATTTCGCGCAGGCTAAAACATGAGCGTGCAGCCCATAACAGAGGCGGTGATGGATGCCCTTCACGCGCTTAATAACACCCACGCAGAGGCACTGTCATTGACGACACCCGCTGGCTTTCGCGCGCGCATAGACGCCGCCTATTTCAGCGGCCATATCCAAGGCCGCGGCTTTATGATTGCCTATGACCACCGCGCAAAAATCACGGGCGAGAACTATGATTATCTGGCGAGCGCCTTTGATAGTTTCGTCTATGTGGACCGCATAGCTGTGGACGCCCGCGCCCAAGGCATGGGTTACGGCCGGGAGCTATATGAGGCGCTGTTTCGGCGCGCGCGACAAGACGGGCATAAGCGTTGCCTCTGCGAGATTAACGTCGACCCGCCCAACCCCAGCTCTGTTGCCTTTCACAAGTCTTTAGGTTTTCACCCAATCTTTAAGTCTCGCGAACTGTCCAATGGCAAAACAGTGCAATATTTTGAAATGCCGCTTTAACCTGCCGCATGAAGCCGTATAAAAAACAACAGGCTTAACCATAAATAGGCCTTGCATTGCGCCGCTAAATCCGCTTTAACGCGCGCCTATTGAGGAATGTCTTCACGACACACCTCACCCGCACCGGTAGCTCAGCTGGATAGAGCACCAGACTACGAATCTGGGGGTCGGGGGTTCGAATCCTCCCCGGTGCGCCATTTTTCCGAAACAATAAGCCTGTAAGTCGTTGGAATAACTACGTTTTTTCCTGCGTTATCTCGCAACCCCCCAATTTCCCCCAATTATGGGCACAAATTGGGGTACAATTATGGGTACATTGGCTTATGACCTCCAGAAGAAACCACCACCTTGAACAACGCGGGCAGCGTTGGTATTACGTGCGGCGCGTTCCAGCCCGCTTTAAAAGCATTGATAAGCGGCGCATCGTGCGGACAACTCTGTGCACAGATAGCCTCACAATTGCGCGTGAACGGCGCGATATGATGATGGACACAGATGAACAAAATTGGGAACTGGCGCTTGCCAAACAGCTTAACATAACCACAGCCGACACGCCTGAAATGTGCCGCTATCGACTCGCGCGGCGCAAGGCTCAAGCGGTTGGATTTGAGTTTAAACCTGTCCTCGAAATAGCGCATAGTGAGCCAAGGGAAACCATCTTACGCCGCGTTCAAGCTTTGCGCGACGACAGCTTAACTCAGTTGGAAACTGAGGCCGTTCTAGGCACAATAGAACCGCCCAAGGACACAATAAGAGACGCTTTTAAACTCTATTGCGACAAGCTCAGTATTAGTGACCAGAGCGGCAAGTCGCCGGAGCAAGTCGAGAGCTGGAAGCGCGCGAAAATTCGCGCGGTTGATAACTTTGTGACCCTCTGCGGAAACCTTACTATGGACGTAATTTCCCGCCAGCACGGACGTAAATTCTATGATTGGTGGGCTGAACGGCTGCGCCCCAACAACGGTCAAGAACGCACATATAGACCCAATAGTGCCAATCGGGAGCTCGGGAATTTACGTCTCTTATTCCGAGAATACTGGACCTATCATGGTGATGAAACGCGTGAAAACCCGTTCCGAAAATTGCGTTTTAAAAATACGCCCACCGAACTGACGGCTATATTTTCAGACGATTGGGTGCGTTCAAAAATCCTCAAACCATACGCCTTTGAAGGCATAAATGCTGAGGCGCAGATCATTGCATACACGCTGATTGAGACAGGATGTAGGCCAAGTGAGATTGCTAACCTCTTGCCTGAAAACATCTGTTTGGACGCTGATGTGCCGCATATTCGTATCCGACCCACAGCAGATAGAGAGCTAAAATCCGTAGCCTCGCGGCGCGATATACCGCTTGTCGGAGTGGCTTTAGAAGCGATGAAACGCGCTCCAAATGGCTTCCCGCGTTACCGTGACAAGGGCAATTCTCTGTCCGCCGCCTTGCTTAAAACCTTCCATACACGCGGCCTTATGCCAACGAAAAAACACCGGATTTATAGCTTTAGGCATGCCTTTGAAAAGCGCATGCAGGAGGCAGGATTGGACTATGGATTGCGGTGCACGTTGATGGGTCATAAGAACACACGGCCTCAATATGGTGATGGTGGCTCACTCGAATATCGGCGGAATGAACTGCTTAAAATCGCGCATCCCGTGAGTGAAGAGTTTGCCCAAAGTTTGGAAAATTTGCATCCTTAGATGCGCTCTCAGGTGCTTCGCCTAGCAGGGTTTCGAGCAGCACTTCACGGTCTTCGACAGCCTTCAACTCGCGCTGCAAACGCTCCATGAGTGGCCAAGGCGCATCGCCAAATTTGCGAATAACTTTGGCTAGAATGACCATAGCCTCGCGAATATCGGCAGCAAGTTTTTGATTGTCTGAGAGAGCTTGGGGTGTGTCTGGCATGGGTAAATTATAGCATATTGCCCCAAAATTTCTCGAATGAATAATTACAGTGTTCTGGGCGGCTGGGGGCTAATCTGGGAAAAATGGCAAAATGAAATTTTGGAGGGCTAGATAAAGAGGGTGGTGTCACCACCATGCTAAAGCATTGTCTGCACATCGTTTTTCATGCCCCCAAGGCCTAAAGGCGTGGGGGCATGGATTTGGAGCTTTCCCCCATGCCATTGGGGTTTTCGATGGTGTTACCTTGTATTTTTACCCCGCAAAGTCTCGGAAAATTCAGTCAGAAATTGGGTATTTTCGGGTATAATTGGGTATTTGACCTTAAGTCGCGAGTCTTTCTTAGTGATTGAGCTTAAGAAAAGAAACGGTACTATCTTTTCTTAGGGAAAGAGCTTAAGAAAAGATATGACGACTAAGAAAAAGAAAGGTTCGGGCCGTTACGTCGAGACAATCGCCTTTGGCGAAAAGGTAAGCGCGTTCCTACCAAACCCACTTCCACCAGAGTTTGATATAACTAGCCCAAAGATATTTGGACGCTTGAATGACGCCAATCGCGCATTGGGAAGATTGGACGGCATCAAAGATATGCTGCCGAACGCTGACTTATTTTTATATTTTTATGTTCGAAAAGAAGCCCTTCTGTCTTCTCAAATTGAAGGCACACAATCATCCTTTTCTGACTTGCTTTTATTCGAGGCAGATGAGACGCCAAGTGTGTCAGTTGATGACGTGGGCGAAGTCACAAATTATGTTGCCGCGATGAACCTTGGATTGGAGCGATTACAGACGCTCCCTTTGTCGTCCCGACTACTCAAGGAGCTTCACGCCGTTTTGATGCGCGGAGTTCGCGGTGAAACAAAAAATCCTGGCGAGTTCAGGCGCTCACAAAATTGGATTGGCGGGACACGCCCAGGCAATGCGCGTTTCGTTCCGCCACCGCCTGACAAGGTCACAGAGCTCATGTCTGACCTAGAAAAGTTTATTCATGCCGACGAGCTGCGTGAGGCTCCGTTACTCAAGGCCGCCCTTGTCCATGTTCAGTTTGAAACAATCCATCCGTTCTTGGATGGCAACGGAAGATTGGGCCGACTTCTAATAGCGTTGATGCTAGTTGAGAGCGAGGCATTGACCGCGCCCCTTTTATATCTCAGCCTTTATCTAAAGGCGCGGCGCGATGACTATTACGCTCTCTTGTCAAAAGTGCGTTTTGAGAACGGCTGGGAGGATTGGTTAGAGTTTTTCCTAGACGGCGTAATTGAGACATCGGCGCAAGCTGTCCGAACGGCACAAAGATTACTCGCTCAGTTTGATGAGGATGAGCAAAAAATCAGAGCATTAGGACGCGCCAGTGATTCGGCCCTACGCGTTCATACGGAACTCAAAAGCCGTCCAGTCGCGAACGTCCCATTGTTGGCGGAATGGTCTAACTTAACGGCCCCCACAGTTCGAAGCAGCTTAAAGCGATTGATTGATATTGGAATAGTTACACAGCCCGGAAATGAAAAGCGGGATAAGGTCTATATCTACCGCCCTGTCCTAGAGATTTTGGAGCAAGGAACCGACCCGCTTTAACCTACGAAATTGAGACAAATAATTTGCAACGATTCGTTGTGGTTAACGCGACTCGTTCTATAAGTAAGCGAGATTGGTTTTGTGGGTTGAGTTATGACAGCTGAAAAAGGGTTTATGGAGAACCCCATCCTCAATTCTCCCTACACACCTCCTGCTCAACATCACATCCTCTCGGTTGATAAAAACTCGCCTGATTGGGGCGTCGTCAAACAGGGTCGGAGACTGTCCAATTTGGCAACGCCAGCGGTTCCAAAAAGCGGAAAGTCAGCCAAGCCAAAATCAGGTGACCTTTTCGAGACAAGTGAAGAGACTCACGCGCTCATTAATAGAATTAGAAAAGACGTTGAAGCTTGGCGTAATTTGCCTTCACCAAAACAGTGGTCTGTAACTCCCACCACTGAGAAATTATTGCGGTACTGGCGCGCCCTTGATCCTATGCAAGGCATACGTCCATTTTTCTGTCAAATGGAAGCTGTTGAGACAGCCATTTGGCTTTATGAAGTCGCCCGAAAAGACAAGAAATATGCCTATGCGCTCGCCGGTGTTAGAGATGGCAATAGGGACGCCAACCCCGAAATACTTCGGTTAGCTTTTAAGCTCGCAACAGGGGCAGGCAAGACAACGGTTATGGCCATGCTTATGGCGTGGCAGACTTTGAACGCAGTTCGCAATCCGGGGTCTAAACTTTTCACACGGTCATTTTTGGTTATTGCGCCCGGAATTACGATTAAAGACCGCTTGCGCGTTCTCGAGCCTGAGGGCGCAGACAGTTACTACACAGATCGTAACATCGTCCCGCAAGATATGATGGCCGACATGCAGCGTGCCAAAATTGCGATTACAAATTATCATGCTTTCCAGCGCCGCAATAAAATAAAATTGTCCAAAGGTAACAAGGCGACGATTGCAGGTTGGCGTGAGGAAGAGATCGACACGCTCGAAACCGAGGGTGAAATGCTTCGCCGCGCAATGCCAGAACTTGTCGGTATGAAACAAATACTCGTCATAAATGATGAGGCCCATCACTGTTATCGCGAGAACCCAGCCTCGAAAGAAAAGAAAGACGCCGAAGGCCGCGAGAATAATGATGCCGCACGGCTTTGGATCAATGGCATCGGTGCTGTTCAAAGGCATATGGGCCTTCTGGGGCAACCTGCAAAAACGAAAGTTACGTCAAAATCTATTCCGGGAGTTATCGACCTTTCCGCCACGCCTTACTTTCTCAAAGGCTCAGGTTATCCGGAAGGGTTCCTCTTTCCTTGGGCGGTTTCAGACTTCCCGCTTATTGAAGCGATTGAATGCGGCATTGTTAAGCTTCCGCGCGTTCCAGTTCTCGACAATCATCCAACCATGGACGGGAAACCTATTCTTGGTAATTTGTGGGAGCATGTTGGTAAGAAGATGCCAAAGAAAGGCCGAAAAGCGGGCGGCGGGGGCGCAGACCCAGCAGACTTGCCAGAGCTTGTGCAGACGGGCCTGAAGGCGCTCTATGATCACTATGTAAAAACGTCCGATGATTGGGACCGTGTCGGGCTTGATGTCCCGCCCGTCTTTATTGTGGTTTGTAACAATACAGCCAGTTCACAAATGGTGCATGATTGGATTGCAGGCTGGGAACGCGAGGAAACGCCCGAGCTTCGCGGCGAAGCCTTTCCGGCAAACCTACCGATGTTTTCTAATTTTGATGAACATGACAACCGTTTGTCTCGTCCGAGAACATTTCTAATTGACAGCGCGCAGTTTGATAATCCTGATGCAATTAAGCCCGGCTTTCGCAAAGAAATGGCGGAAGAGATTGAGCAGTTCCGCCGCGAGTTCCCTAATAAATCAATCGATGATGAAACGCTCCTGCGGGAGGTCATGAACACGATTGGCCAGAAAGGCCGACTTGGTGAAAGCATTCGCTGTGTTGTGAGTGTCTCAATGCTGACAGAAGGTTGGGATGCAAACACGGTTACCCATGTCTTTGGCCTCCGTGCATTTGGCTCGCAGCTTATCAGTGAGCAAGTCATGGGACGCGGCCTGCGCCGCGTGAGTTATGACCTGAACGAAGACGGCAAGTTCAATCCTGAATATGCAGATATTTTGGGCATACCATTTGACTTCATCGGAGAGCCAACGGCGTCGACAATCTCGCCGCCAAAGAAACCCATTCAAGTGAAGGCTCTGCGAGACCGTGAGGAGTGCGAAATCACCTTCCCGCGTGTCGTAGGGTATAGAACCGAACTACCGCCTAGGCGAGTTGCGGCTGACTTTGTAGAAGACTCACGTCTTACCATAACCCGCGAAATGGTTGGTCCGACTGAAACAGTTTTGGCTGGCGTGGTTGGCGAAACCACAGTCATTCGCCCAAATGAACGCGACTATACTCTGACAAGACCGTCCTCCCTTATTTTGAAACTCGCGGGCGAACTTGTTCGCGCGAAATATCCGAATGAGGATGGCAGTTTCGATATGCGTTTATTCAACCGTGTCCGACCTGTCGTGCGGCAATGGCTAGACGAATATCTGATCTGCGGGGATGGGACCTTCGCTGGCATGCTCGAAATTCAATCTTTGGCTAATCGCGCGATCGAAAAAATCCACGCCGCGATTGAGCGCGCCAATCAAAGGCGTTCGGAAGAGGGCGAAGTTACGCCAGTCGTCCGCGCCGTAATCGACCCAATTAACCGCACGGGTTCAACGCGCTTTGTTGGTTTCCCAACGACTAAGCCTGTTGTGACTACCGACATGGGACTCGGAACCCCGAAATGTCAGGTCAACAATATCGTGCTGGATAGCGGATGGGAAAAAACGATGGGCATGACGCTGCAAAAGCACCCCAAAGTCATATCCTATGTCAAAAACCAAGGCGTAGGTTTTACCATCCCGTATAAAAAAGGCACGGCCTCACATGAGTATATTCCCGACTTCCTTGTGCACTTAGATATAGGCGCAGAGTCGCCGCTGAACCTCATTGTGGAAGTTAAAGGTAAACGCGACGATGACGCCGCCATCAAAGCGGAAACCGCTCAAACTCTATGGGTTCCTTCTGTTAATTCAGATGGCCGCTTTGGCCGCTGGGCATTTCACGAGTTCAAAGATGTTTGGATGATGGAAACAGAATTGGAAGCAATGGTGAATGAGATGATCGCTAACGTGACTGAAAATAAATCATCATGAGAAATGTCAGCTATTTTTCTCCATATAAAAGTGGTGAGAACATCGTCACAAACAGTGTTCTCCTCCTACTTTCACATGTGAATCGGATAGCCCCGGATTTGTTTGAATTATTCTTACAAGAGGTTGGAGGCGAGGATATTACGGTCGGCCCAACTTTTGGAAATCAAGAAGGAAAGCAAGGCGGCAAGAGTATTGTTGATGCTGTCATTCGCCAATCATCCATAGAAATAAATATTGAGACTAAAATTGTCAAAGGTAGCAGCCTCGATATGGGTCAGCTGGAACGTCATGCAGAAGGTATGAAGCTTGAAAACCGATCAACCAGACGCGTTTTGCTTGGTATTACGCCTGACCCAATGTCGAACGAAATGGCTGCTGTAGCTAAGCAAATATGTGATGCGAACAAAGTCACGTTCTCACATATGACATTTTTGGGAATTGTTGATTTTTTCGAGGAAGCGACATCTGAATTCAGACAAGGTCTAAACACTGTCCTCAATGACTTTCGCGTATATTTATCGAATAATAAACTTCTGCCGCCATCACAAAATCGCATGTTGATTAATCCTTGTGGGCAGAGCCTCCAATCAAATCGTGATTATGGAATTTATCATGACCAGCCCTACAGGTCGAAAGTCATGTCGAAATATTTGGGGTGCTATGATGACAAGGCGGTGCGTTTGGTGGGCGAGGTCTATGCCGTTGTCATAGCTGAAATAGATAATGAGAAACTCGTTATCCATGAACAATTTGATTTACCTTGGCAAAAAAAGTCTCAGAAAATTACAGATGCAGATAAGCAGAGAATACTGAATTTAATTCAAAACTCTCCCTATTCGGACTTGGGAAGTAATCCGAGTCGTTATTATTTGACGCATGGTTTCCAAGAGACTGAATATAGAAAGACATCCAAAGGCGGAATTCAAGGGCATCGTTATTTTGCCTTGGACGGAAAAGGCGGCGTACTTGAAACGCTTTTCGAAAACTCATCCGAGCAACCAAGCCTTTCTGACATTGTCAGCGCTCTGAAAAAGGAAACATGGACATGATATACCCAATAGAGGCAGCGGAATAATGGCCAAGAAACCTAAGAATATTGACGCTTATGACCACGAAAACTCACGGTTGAATACGCCGACGGCTGAGTTGTCGGGGATTGCGGAGGCTATGGAGGCGACGGCGCCTATGAAGCCTGCGCGTTATGAGCGGGCCTATCCTATGGCGGAAGGCGCGAGGCGAGAGCGGGACGCGGATTTTGATCCTCAGATTATTTGGGATGGGGCGGAGCTGAAACTGACCGATGCCCAAATAGATCAGCTGATTAAAACAGGACGTGTGGAGCTGGGTCATGCGCAGCTGACATGGCGAGGGAAAGACACGCAGGATTGGTCAGATTTGGTCGTCAATATTCCGCCGATTTATGTGCAGGAGAAAATTCATCCGCAGGCGATTATCGCCGAGCTGAAACGCGCGACGCTGGAGCGTAAAGACGCCAAGGCCGTGGACGCAGGCGAAGCCCCGCCAGATTTATTCGCCGAGAGCTTTGCGCCGCTGGACCCCGAAGCGACAACGGAATTTTATCAACATGATGTGGATTGGGCCAACCGCCTTATCCTTGGCGATAGTTTGCAAGTCATGGCGAGCCTCGCGGAGCGAGAACGCCTGCGCGGTAAGGTGCAATGTATCTATTTTGACCCACCTTACGGAATTAAATTTAATTCCAATTGGCAGGTCAGTACGATGTCCCGAGATGTCAAAGACGGCAAACTCGACAGCGCGACCCGTGAACCCGAACAGATGAAAGCTTTTCGCGATACATGGAAAGACGGCATCCATTCTTATCTGACTTATTTGCGGGATAGGATGACTGTGGCGCGTGATTTGCTCACGGACAGCGGAAGTATTTTTGTTCAGATTGGCGATGAGAATGTCCATCGTGTACGTGCCTTGATGGACGAAGTTTTTGGTGAGGAGAATTTTTCTAGTCTTATCTCTTACAAAACTTCAATCGGGCTTGGTTCGCAGGGTATCGACAACACGACTAATTTTTTAGTTTGGTTCTACAAGAACAAATCAAAAATGAAATTTCGAGCACCTCTCAAGCTTACTGTTCCCGGAGAAGCGGGCGCTAGTCGCTACAAAACCGTAAGAACCAGCGACCTGCGTGATGTTCGCGTAAGTAATCCTAGTGAGCATAATCTCTTGAAAGGGAATAGGTTTTTTCGTGACCAGGGATTTACGTCTAGGTCAGGATCTAAGACCACAATTTTTGGGCAGTCATTCAACGGACGGATTTATAAACCTAAGACAGGTGGTTGGCGGACAGCCACCATTGGAATGCTTAGAGCGGTAAAATCTGACCGAGTGTTGCAGACAGGAAGAAGCCTTTCTTACAGGAAATACCATTGCGATTTCAATGCGCTTGCGATTGATAATTTTTGGGACGACGTGAGCGGAGGCGTTACTAGTCGCGCCGATCCAAAAGTATATGTTGTTCAAACGGGCGCAGCAATCGTTCAGCGTTGCATCCTCATGACTACTGACCCGGGCGATCTCGTGCTTGACCCGACCTGTGGCTCAGGCACCACTGCTACGGTTGCTGAGCAATGGGGGCGGCGTTGGGTGACGATTGATACGTCCCGCGTGGCGCTGGCGCTGGCTCGCACACGGATTATGAGCGCGCGGTACCCTTATTATCATTTGGCCGACACCCCCGAGGGCCGCGCGGCGGAAATGAAGTTGACGGGCAAGCCTTTGCCAGAGGTCAAAACCCATGGCGATATTCGCCAAGGCTTTGTCTATGAACGCGCGCCGCATATTACCCTAAAATCTATCGCCAATAATGCCGAGATTGATATTATCTGGGAAAGTGCCGAAGAAACGCTGAAACCGCTGCGCGAAGCGATTACTGAAAAGCTCCCAGCAGGCTGGCTTGAGGCATATAGAGAACAGCAAAATTACGACGTTGAAGTCGGCCCTGAAATTGAAGAATGGGAAATCCCGCGCGACTGCCCTGACGGCTGGCCCGCTGACCTGCACAAAGACTTCTGGGAACAGCGCATTGCGCGTCAAACTAAAATTGACGAGAGCATTGCTCGCGCCGCCGATGTCGAAATGCTCTATGACCGCCCGATTGAAGATAAAACTAAAGTCCGAGTCGCAGGGCCTTTCACGGTTGAGAGCCTCTCCCCGCACCGTATTGTCCCCATGGATGATCAAGAAGATGAAATCCTCGAACGCCTAAACCCCACACAGCGCGCCCGCCGCGAAAGCCCGCTGGTCGAGGATGTGGATTATGTCAATGTCATTCTAGAAAACCTGCGCACTCACGGAGCCCAGCAAGGGAATAAGGATGAGCGCATTGATTTTGTCGATATCGTGAATTGGAATGGTGCCAATCTAGACGGGAATGGAAAGTTTCGACCGATCAACCTTCATGGTGAAGGCATTTTTGTAGAAGAAACTGATGACGGAGAACTTCAACGTCGTGTCGCAATTCAAATAGGCCCTGAGTATGGAAGTCTTCGTCGGTCGGACATTACCGCTGCTGCACGAGAGGCACATGAGGCAGGCTTCGATTTGCTTTTGTCTTGCGGCTTTGCCTTTGACGCCCATGCTTCAGATTTAAACAAGCTAGGCCCCCTACGCATTTTAAAAGCCAAGATGAACCCCGATTTGCATATGGCGGAGGATTTGAAAAATACGGGTACAGGCAATTTGTTCCTGATCATTGGCGAACCCGATATTGCAGATCCCGTTGTTGGCCCAGATGGACGCTTGACCGTTGAGCTGCGCGGTATGGATGTCTTCGTCCCCCGCACAGGCGAAATCCGCTCCAATGAGCTTAAAGACATCGCGGCATGGTTTATCGACACGGATTACGACGAGGAGAGCTTCTTCGTCCGCCACGCCTATTTCCTCGGCGGAGGGAGCAGTGACCCCTATAAGAGCCTAAAAACCGCTCTAAAAGCCGAGATCGACCGAGAAGCATGGAGCACGCTTTACAAAAACGTCAGCCGACCGTTTGATAGACCCAAAAACGGACGCATCGCAATTAAAGTCATCAATCACTTCGGCGATGAAGTGATGCGGGTGATGAGTGTTTAGGAGCTCGGTATGATTGAACTGTTTTTTTCATATTCTCATAAAGATGAAACGCTTCGTGATGATTTAGAGACTCATCTCGCAATGCTGAAGCGGCAAGGCCTAATTCAAGCCTATCATGACAGACGCATCTCATCAGGTTCTGAGCTTGATAAAGAAATCGATGCTGCAATGATGCGGGCGGGAATTATTTTACTTCTAGTAAGTCCCGATTTTCTCGCTTCTGAATACTGCTACGGCGTCGAAGTCAGTAAGGCTATCGAAAAGCACGAGGACGGTTCTGCGATTGTTATTCCTGTTATTTTGCGGCCTTGTGAATGGCAACAAGTCCCGCTTTTCTCTAAACTCTTGGGCGCGCCAACAGATAATAAACCTGTTACGAAATGGGCTGATCAAGATGATGCATTTCTAGACGTTACCAAACGTATTCGCAGTGCTATTTCCGAAGTTCAGCCAAAGTCATCCACTGAGCCAGAACTAATCAATCCAAATATTGCCAGCCCGGTGATTTCAAGGCCGAGATCTTCTAATCTTTCGATTAAAACTACGTTGACAGACCATGATAAGGATAAGTTTCTAGATGAAGGATTTACTTATATACGAAACTTTTTTGAAAGTTCGCTGTCAGAATTGGAAGGTCGTCATGCAGATATTGCAACGCGATTTATTGATAATGGTGGACAGTCGTTTTCTGCAACTGTCTATCGTGATGGAAAAAAGGAAAGCGCAATAAGTGTATTCGCGGGGGGTTCTTTTGGCGGTCGGTCGATTTCCTACATTTCAAAAGAAACCTCTGATCGAAACTCTTCGAACGGGTCGCTTTCGGTCAATGAAGATGAAGGGCGTCTCTACTTTGATCAATCAATGTGGATGTTTTCTCAGAATAGCGAAAAATTATCATTTTTAGGTGCCGCAGAACTTTTCTGGTCAACGTTAATTGCACCGTTACAAAGGTAGTTTTGTGAACACTTTTCTCGCAGATACCTTCCTCACCGCGCTAACCAAGCTCGATAATCAGTCACAAAAGGCTGCGAAATTAACTGCATTTGAATTGCAGACCGACCCAACGGGAAAAGGGAAATCTTTTCATCGTATTACAGCGTCTAAAGAAAAAGACTTTTGGTCCGTGCGGGCCAATCGGGACATTAGAATTATCGTTCATAAGACGGCTGACCGCCTTACGCTTTGTTATGTGGACCATCATGATGATGCTTATGATTGGGCCTCGCGCCGGGTCTTTGAACGGCATCCGCGCACGGGAGCGCTGCAAATCGTCGAACTCGTTGAACAAGTTCGTGAAGTCATGGCGAAGGTTGATGTCGCGCCTGCAGCGGATTTATTCGTTGAACCCGCTCCTGCGCCAGAACCTGCTAAGCCTACAATATTCCCACTCGCCAAGGTTGGCGCAGATAGCTTGCAAGATTACGGCGTGCCGCAAGATTGGGCGGAACTGCTCGTGGTTAGCTCTATGGCAGACGCTTTACAGGCGGCAGACCATTTACCCGGCGAGGCAGCAGAGGCCGTCAGAGTTTTTCTCGCAGGCGGAGTGCCGGAAGCCCCAGCTCCTGCCCAAGCGGTGGAGGCGCAACGTTTCCGCATGGTCGAGCATCGCGACGAATTGGAAGCCGCGCTGGAATTCCCCTGGGATCGGTGGACAGTCTTTTTGCACCCCACCCAGCGTCAATTTGTGGACGCCGAGTATAATGGTCCTGCACGCGTGGCAGGGTCTGCAGGCACGGGGAAGACCGTTGTTGCACTGCACCGTGCGCTGCAATTATCACGGGATGATAGCACCAATATATTGCTCACGACGTTCTCTGATCCACTCGCGAGCGCCCTCAAAGAAAAGCTAAATATCCTCAATGGCGGTGAGGCTCTTGTCCCCCGTGTCAAAGTGTCGAGCTTTGTTGGATTGGCTAAAGAGCTTTATGAATTAGCAACAGGCAATCGCCCACGCATGGTTGGACGAGACGCTATTATTCGTCGTCTCAAGAAGATTGCGCCAGACGACAACCCGACATTCCTGACGAATGAGTTTGAGGATGTCATCGATCCTTGGCGTGTGGATAGTCTTGAAGACTATCGTGAGCTTAAGCGAACTGGGCGACGTTCGCGAATTGGTCAACGCCGCCGTGAGCTTATCTGGCCTTGGTTTCAGGCCTTACGAGACGGCATGAAAGCGCGACATGAACTTACAGAGGCTCAGCTGTTTGCATGGGTTGAGGATTATTATTCAGGTCGGGAACGCAAACCGTTCACGCATATTATTGTCGATGAAGCGCAGGACCTTGGCGTGCCTGAACTCCGTTTTTTGGCTGCACTGGCACCGGAAGGCGGCAACCGCCTTTTCTTTGCAGGAGACTTAGGTCAGCGCATATTTAAGCTTCCGTTCTCTTGGAAATCATTGGGTATAGATGTCCGGGGGCGCTCCGGTACACTTAAGGTGAACTATCGGACCTCGCATCAAATTCGTGAGCAATTAGACCGTTTATTGCCTGAAAAACTATCTGATTTAGACGGTCTTGTGGAAGACCGTTCTGGCACCATAAGTGTCTTTAACGGACCAGTGCCTGAGGCCATTTCTTGCACAGACCAAATCGATGAAACGAAGCAGGTATCAGCTTGGGTAAAGGCACGATTGGACGCGGGTATAGCCCCTGAAGAGATTGGGCTTATTGTAAGGTCTGAAGGCCAGCTTACCCGCGCCCAAGCCGTTGCTGATATGCTAAACTTGTCTGTGCAGGCCTTACTTGGTGACGCGCGGCCGCAGGCTGGTTTACTCTCTGTTGGCGTGATGCAGCTTGCGAAAGGCTTAGAGTTCCGAGCGGTTGCTGTGATGGCCTGCGACGCAGAGATCGTTCCCCTTGAGAGCCGTGTCGAAGGTGCAGAAACACAAGATGACCTTGACGAAATATGGCAAACAGAACGCCAGCTTTTATACGTTGCAGCCACGCGGGCGCGCGAGAACTTACTGCTTTCAGGTGTCTTACCCGTGAGTGAATATTTTGATGACCTCGTAACTGAGACTTAGCCAAAGGGCCATCGACTCCGCTCCTAGACGCCAACACCGAGCAGGCGTCCTCGCCGGACGGGCAGGCTATTCGCTTCACGCTTACGCTACGAATAGCCTCTGGCTTAGCGGGAGAAAGCTAGATTTGAGAGTTTCCCAAAACTGCCGTTATGGTGCGAATTGTGGTAACAATAATCAGTCTATTGACATTTTCATGCCGTTTAAGTATCTGAAATATATAGACTTATTGTTTCCAGGTCTTGTCGTCCCCGGTGCGCCATTACTTTCCTGAAAAAAATTTTATTTCCCTGCAATTTCTGTAATAATTTCATCTTTGCACTGTAGCTTTTATGAGTTTGGGCTAATTTTGCGCGCGTTAGGGAATTCGAACCCTGGTACTTAAAGCTGAAAACTAAGATAAATGATAAATGTCAGAATAATCCTCATTGCTGACATTAGAGCAAATTACTCAAAACGGTTACTTTCGTCGCAAAACGGACATAACGAGTGTTTATATTGAGGTGAATACACACGCAATTCAAACATTACCAGCGGCTGTTATGGAGCGATTTTAGGACGCTCATTTGAGGACCGTAACTAACCATTGCATAATCCGAGGCCTATAATACCCTTTGAAGTATCAAACATGACCTTAGAAACCTGAACCTATGTCCCAACTAGAAATTTCCAATATCGAATATCTGGTGGTCTTTGGATATCTTGCTCTTATTCTTTCGGTCGGGCTCGTGTTCAAAAAATTATCATCCACTACGGATGACTACTTTAAGGGTGGCTCAAAAGGCACATGGTGGCTTGTCGGGATGAGCTCCTTCATGAGCGCCTTTAGCGCTTGGACCTTTACGGGCGCAGCGGGCATTGCTTACGAGACTGGCTTCTCCGTCATGTTTATATTTTTCGGGAATGTACTCGGCTATTTCTTGAATTTTGTCGTCGTAGGGCCTTGGTTGCGTCAGCTACGCGTCACGACATTCCCCGAAGCCATCTCTATGCGTTTTGGCGAGCAAACTCAAAATTTCTATGCGTTTTACGAAGTGCCCATTCGGATTTTATACTCGGCCATGGCGCTTTACGGGCTCGCCATTTTTTGCTCTGCGGCGTTCGGCTATAAAATTGAACATGTCATCGTTGTTTGCGGCATCGTTGTTCTTTTTTATTCCGCAACAGGTGGCCGCTGGGCCGTTATGGCAACGGATTTTTTGCAAGGACTGATACTGATTCCGTTAACGATAATTATTGCTTGGCTCTGCCTCCATGAACTCGGGGGCATTGGCAGCATGTTTGAACAGATAGAGGCTCAAGGTTTGACTGAAGAGTTCAGCATGGTCAATTCCGCGACGCTTTTCGGCGGAGCTTATACGTGGGGCTGGGCGAGCGCGATGATGACAAAACAGTTTATAGAGTTCAATTCCATCAATGCCGCACCGCGCTACTTTTCCGCCAAGGACGGGGCCGAGGCTCGCAAATCAGCCCTTCTCGCCTCTTTGCTAATGCTTATGGGGAGTGCGATATGGTTTATACCGCCAATCACGGCTAGGCTCTTATTTCCTGAGCAGGTCATGGTCTTTGATCTCAGCAAACCTGCCGAAGCCAGCTACGCAGTTGCAAGCATCAACCTGCTCCCTAAGGGGTTAATCGGATTGATCGTCGTTGCCATTGTAACCGCAACGATGAGTTCAATGGATACAGGGCTTAATACGAATGTGGCTATTTTGATAAAAGATATTTATCCGAAGGTCGTGCACCGTTTTAAACTAACGCCCAGAAATGATTCAGAACTTCTGCGTTATGGCCGTGGCATGACTTGGGTGATGGGGTTTCTTATCATCTTGATGGCGCTTTACTTATCTGGTCAAGAAGGCCGAGGCATTTTCGAAATTATGATTGATGTGGGCACATTGCTATCTATGCCAATATCTATCCCATTGCTGTGGGGTATGTTTATTCGGCGAACGCCTTGGTGGGTCGCGCTGTTCTCTATTGGTTGCGCCTTGATCTATTCCGCCTTGGCATTTTTTGAAGTGCCGCTGAGCTATCTTGGGTTTTCGGAAGCTTTCAGCGATGGCTTTGATTGGAATTTTCAGCAGAAGTTCTTCGGTGTCTTTGCTATTGGCAGTTTCAGCTTCCTCATCGCCATCTTCTTTGCACCTGCTATCGACTCGCCGCACCGCAAGCATGTAGACAAATTTTTCAAAGTAATGAAGACGCCCGTCGATTTTGCAGCTGAAATTGGCGAAGAAAATGACGACAAACAACTCACAATCATTGGCCGCTTTGGCGCGGCCATTGCGGGGTTTGTGGCCTTGATGTTGATTGTCCCAAACCCCATAGAAGGCCGATTGACGATACTTGCGCTTACTTTAATTATCGGCGGCATTAGTTCAATGATGATATTGGCAGGCAAGAAACTTGAGGCTGCAAAATGACTCACCTTCTTATCAATGACCGGCTTGAAGTTTTAAAAGCTCAAGTCAGCACGACGCATAAGCCACAATTCAAACGCCTGTTAGAGCAATGCCGCCTTTACGAAGACCAGCCGCTCTCCAAAAAGGTGCCTAAAACTAGCGTGACCTATATCGGTATGGCAGCCGCAAATTTGAGCCTTGCCTATATTTTAACGGGTCAAGAGCATTACCTCACCGAGGCAAAGCGGTGGATTTTTACCGCAGTGAATTATGACGTTTGGGGACATGGTTTTCTTGTTGACGTTGACCTAAGCGCCTCTTGGTTGCTTTTTGGGCTGGGGCTATCTTATGACTGGCTAAAGGATCATCTGACAGAGACGGAGCGCGTTAAATTTCGTGATAAACTCGTCCTACAGAGTCATAAAATATTTGATTATGGTCAGGATAACCTTGGTCATTGCTGGTCAACGAATTATTGGCAAAACCATAACTGGATTAATTACTCGGGATTACTGACGACGGCGCTTGCTTTGCGGCCTGAGTATCCTGAAGCGCAGACTTGGATTGATGAGATTAAAGACAACTTTGAAAAAGTGTTTTCATATCTGCCCGAAGATGGATCGAATTACGAAGGCACGGTCTATTGGCGATACGCCATGAACTTTCTTTTAAATGCGGCCGATTTAATTCGCGCCGATGGTGGGGCAAACCATTTTGAATCAAGTTTCATGACAAACACATTCGATTTTCAGCTCTATCAAATTGCGCCAGGGTGGGAAGAAAATATCGGCTTTGGCGATGTGCATGACAAGCGCAGCTCACACTCCATAAGCGCGTATTATAAGCTCGCATCGGAATATGATAATGAGCAGGCACAGTGGCTTGGTGATCTTGTGCATGACAAGTTTTTATTTCGCGAGGCGTACCAGAGTAAAATTTTTCCCGGTATCTTGCCTGAAGCGTTTTTGGAATTGATTTGGTTTAATCCTGATGTCGAGCCGCAATCCCCAGAAAACCTACCTGTCACTAAGTATTTTGAAGACCTTGGCCTAGTCGTTATGCGGTCAGGTTGGGACGCGGATGCAACGCATTTGTCCTTTAAGTCAAGTCCACCCGGCGGGCATAAGCAATGGAAAATTAGTTGGGAATTAGACAAGAAGAATGACTGGTTTACACGCAGCCTGACACATTATCATGTCGATTTTAACAATTTCATTGTCAATCATAACGGCGCGTCATTAGTCATTGATGAAGGCTATAACCGCACATCCAAGGCCGAAATTCATAATCTCATCACTGTGGACGGGACGGGGTGTGTCGGAGAAAAAATCTGGAAAACCGGCAACCTTTCAGACCCTGAGCTATTCGACTTAAATTGCAAAGGTATCTTCAATGTTTGGCGGGATGTCCCTGAAGAGGCAATAGCCAAGGTCGAAGCGTTCTCAGATGAGAATGACTACAGCTTTGTCGTCGGTGAGAGCAGCGGGCTCTATTACCCTGAAATGCGGCTGATCCGAAATGCCCGACATATAATCAATAGCAAGCTCGGGTATTTTATAATGCTTGATGAACTCGAAAGCGAGCTAGAGCACATTTATACATGGCGTATTCATGGCGAAAAATATGCAAAGCAAGTGAATGAAATTGAGTTTGAAATTCTTAATGGTAGTGGCGCTTTAAATATATTCCCTATCTTTCCTGAAAAGCGAACAACCAGTATTAACGAAACCCTTGTCGAAGAAATCATGACACCGCAACGCCCTGACGACATAAGACGCATCAGCCTGAAAACTTTGCTTATTGAAAATAGTTCGCCCGATAAAGACACTTGCTTTTTAAATGTACTTCAGCCGAGGAACGCACCCAATCCTGCCCCTGCTACGGATATTACAGTCAAGCGGATCAAAGGCAACGGCTGCTTAGGGGTTGAAGTTACATCCAAAAACCACCGAGAAACTTTCCTTTATTCTCGCGAAGGTAATATTCAATATGAAGATATAAATTTAGAAACAAAATGGACATCTATTGTGAAGAACAAGTCGGGTAAGGCTGTTAAAACAACGCAATATGATGGCTTGTAACTTGGGAGCAAGCGGCGAGAAGGCAACATATCAGAGTCGTTGTTAAAACCTATTGCATACTGAATTCGCGTAATCTGCATGTTTGGGCACAAACATTTGGTACAACTAACACCTAGAATTTAGATCGAACAGATACATCGCAATGTCCGCATTGAGGATCATGCTAAAATTGCTAGTGTTTTACTTGAACCCGCAAGCGATTTTAAAACGCTCTCGGTCAGCTAAATCCCGACGACCTGGCCCAGCGACCTACTCCAGTTTAATCTGTAACTGCACTGACTGCCAATGAGACCAATCTGTCAGGGTCAGACCATTGATAGCCACTTATAGTGATTAGGTTGTGAGTGATGCCATTTAAAAAACACATGTACGCGTCGAGCTTCAGTTTCAATTTATCGGAGTGTATGTTCTCAGGGCTGTAGGACGTTAGGGCTCGGCCAAATATGCTGAAGCGTTGCACAAGCGCTGGGCTGTCTAGAAAGATGCTGACATCCGATTGCGTAACGCCGTCGGAAATGAAAACAAGTCTGTAATACTCCGTATGATTTAACCAATACCGCACATATGCCGCGCCTAAATCACAAAGTAGACTCTCACTTGCCTGTGGCAAGGCCTCCAATTGATCAAAGAGGTCGCTAAAGACATCAGCCCAAAGCGTACGGAGAATGTCTATTTTTGCAGGGTAGTATTTGTAAAGCGTCATGGGAGAGCACCCCATTTCGCTCGCGATGCGACGAATAGAAATCTTGGCGTAACCGTCTTCCTGAAACAGCCTTTTTGCAATATCCGCGATTTCGCGCCTCATGCGCGCGCGCTTTAAGTCCGACACAAGGGGGCGCCCCGGCGCAATTTTTTTCTCTAAATTTATATCTTCCATATTTAGATATTACTTGATTGACTTTGTTTTAGCAATAAAATATACATGTATATTAAATAGGAGGGAATGATGCGAAAGATGTTGGCTAGTCTTGCACTGTTGGCGTTACCCACCTCTGCCAGTGCAGACACATTCGATGTTTATGGACTTTGGCTTACCCAAGCTAAAGATGCTCATATTGAAGTCACTGATTGCGGGGATGGAACACCATGCGGCGCCTTGGTTTGGGTTGATCCGATATCCACTGAATCTCAGCATGACATACGCAATGCCGATAACGAACAACGTGGGCGCCCCCTGATCGGCGTTCCCATAGTCTGGGGCTATGCGCGCGGACTGAAGGGTTGGCGCAGCGGACACATCTACAATCCTGAATATGGAAAAACCTATGCATCCTCAATGCGCTTGCAAAAAGATGGCACGTTGAAAGTCAAAGGATGCTTAGGCCCCATATGTATCACAAATATCTGGACACCTGCGCAAATGCGTGTCGAGGAGCAATAGAATGCTTGTTATTTTGAATGTTTTATCGACCTCAATCGTGGGGTTATATGCCGGAAGCCTCTTGACGGAGGCCATGATATTAGTGCCGTTCTGGCGTCGAATGGACCCTGCTGATTTTTTCAGGCTTCATGGCTCCATGGGACCAAGTCTATTTCGTTATTTTGCACCCTTAACAACGTCCGCAGTTGCTCTTTCAGTCGCCGCCGCAGCCCTGAACCGTGCAGAAAATTTTGCATGGAATATAACCGCCGGACTGTGTGTCACTGCGCTTATAATTTTCTTTGCCTATTTCAAAAAAGCCAATCAGAGTTTTGCCGACCGCAGCCTGAAAGATAAGGAACTCGCAGGGGAACTAAGCCAGTGGGCAAGCTGGCATTGGCTTAGAACGGCCCTGCTCATAGTTGCATTCGCACTCTCAATCCACGGGCATCAATTGATAGGTAGAATTTAAGACATCTAGTGTAGCATTAATTTTTTGACTAGGTGCGGTCCTGAAATCAACACCTTGAAAGCAATAAATATGAAGTACAAGGCACGGGACTGGGGGCTTTTATTTATCGCAGTTTGCGTTTTCATCGCCGCGAACATTCTCTATCGCCCAAGCGACCGCAAGGTAATGGAGACTAATTTACGACAACATTTTTTATTGCCCGATGACATCCAGTTTTCGAACGTGAAGTTAATCGGTAAAGCCAGCAGTGTGCAAATAAAAAGTATCAGTGCGAAAGTGAACTTCTCTGATACACAATGGGAAAACTATCTTGCTCAGGTACAGAATCCAACCCTTTGGCACTCCGCGAATTTGCATTTTGAACGCCAGATAATTACGGGGAAATACGAACCGAACGCAAGAGTTTGGTATAATACGCCAGAACCAATCACCGCAAAAGATAACCTCAACAAAAACGTCAATGATTTTACCTGGTTGTTCAATCTCGCCTCAAAGCACAGAGCTAGTGAGGTCAAAAATGGCAAGGTTTTATGTTATGTATTTCAAAAGCAATTTTCCAAAACCCATCTTACTCAAGGATTGAAATCCGAATCGTCTTATAAAATTTCTGCTTGTTCCGATATATTGCGGCGAGAGCAAATATATACATATGTGTACGGTGTTTTGGATTTTGAACAAAAGAACCTGCACATGTTTATTCTATAACACTCTGAACTGAGACTTAAGTCCTGCGTTGTTTCAAGGCGTAATCTAATGATCGCTATGAGAGAAAATTTCATTTTTTGAGCCATCTAAATGGAGCGAAATACAATCGTAACCTCAAGACCTTCTTTAAGCGTGTTAGGCCTCTCAGCTAATGTCTGCTTTACGCAGAAGAAAGTCGTAAACTAGATTGTTTCTATAGTCCGGTTTGCCCCCAAGCTGAAATGACAATAATCCTCATTGCGGACATAAAAACTAAATGCAGATACTAAGCGATCTTACTTGTCTTCAACGATTTCAAGATCGTCAGTATCTATCACATTTATCGGGATCAGAGACGGATGTGCTTGTTCGCGGCATTCAATCTTATAGTTCCAAGCGTAGCCTATATATAAACGTGATTTTTCACCCCTTGATATACACTCAGCTTCAGTTGAGTAGGAGGTCGAACCTTGCTGCCCATGCCAAATCGTTATTTCTTCTGGATCGGGCCTTGCAGTGAGATTGATGGGGCTCAGATTATAGTACCATCCAAAACCACCAACGGGCGTTGAATCCATAGGTGCGGAATCTGTATTTAAAGACGTTTCACAGGCCGCCATCGAAACACAGCTCAATAAGAAAATAACTTTTCCAAAATCAATCACAACACGTTCTAACACAGTTAAAAAACATCGGATACCAGTATAAGGTTATGTGTTCTTTGCCCCCTAAGCTGAAGTCGCATTAATCCCAAAAGCCGGCGTTAATTGAGAGGCTTGATCCGCATGTTTGCTGAGGTGAAGTCAATATTTTAGGTAAACCCCATATCTATTTCGTAACCGCCTCAATGGTTGTTGACGCCTCTTCGTAATTTGTTGTTTCCACAAACCCGATAGAGAAGGTTTGAGACGTCGTAAAAAATTTGTCTTTGTTTCTTCGGCCAAAGCCTAAAACCGTCATATCAGGTCTGCTGACATAATCATTGGGCAGATCATCATCATCGTGTTGCACCATATAAATCATGCGCGGCCAGCGCTCATCGCCAAACGCCATCCATTCAGGCGCAGGTAAATCACCGATGAATTCTTTGTCTATGGGGTGTTTTTCAGAGTCCGCTGAAGAATAACGGAAATCAGTTCTATCCATCTCGCCGCCAGGAACACCTTCATATTGCACCCAATATTTATAGCCTGGGCTTACCTTACTCATCGTAAAATCAAGACGGTCAGGGTAGAAATCATATCGTCCTTCCCACTTTCCATTTTCAGACGTAAACAAAATTCCCACATGGTTTTCAGTTTCAATGTCAACTACGGAACTTGAAGGGTCGGTCCCTGCGTTCATGGCGTGGAAATAATTGCCGTCTTGGCGGTGAACAGCATTGGGAAAACCACGATACTCGCCTTTGTGAGCCGAGCCAGGAGCCTTGTGAAACCCCAGCCAATCCACACCGTCTTTATCGAGCATGCTGGACAAGCCGCCGCCGTCTTTTTCCAGATAATAGACAGCAGACGGGGTTGTGATAATATAGGCAGACCCTCCGCCCGCCGAAGTGTCTACGCCGTGGGAGAGCCGCACATTGTTTTCAGCGATATTGGTGCTTTCGGGCGCATTGTTATTAGAAGGGGTTTTGCATCCCGCAAGGCTTAGGATAGCTATCAAAACAATCTGGGTGACTTTTAAAGGCATAATTTTGGCTTCCCACTATATGGCATTGGGCTCTATTCCAGAGCTGCGCCTGAGCAACAGCCCGATGAATAATATGACAACGCCGCAAAGCAAAAAGATAATGCGCCCCCATATCGGATTGGGAATAAAGACCATGAGCGTTAATCCAGCCCCCATAAAGCTCACCATCACGCCAAGCTTATATCTTTGTTGTTGATCATATTCGTCTTGCTCAGAATCCGCAATTACAGGCGTTTCGAGGTCTTCAAAGAAGTGCTCGGTTTGAGGTAAGTATTTATCCGAGGTCTCTTTGTAAAACAGCGAAGTCAAACAGAAGAATCCGCCCGTAATAAACACTTGCCCACCAATGGTCAGAATGAGATTCATGTCAGTGGCTTCGCGGCGAGTAAACGGATCAAGTCCCATCCAATTAGCGGCAACTTGCGGGGTCAAGATATTGAGCATGAACCATGACACGAACAGGCCGAGTAGAACCGTCACCCATGGTGCCCAGCTTGGCGTTCTTTTTACAAGCAAACCCAGAATTAGCGGAATGAGAATGGGCACTTGAATCATGGCGGAAAGCGACATCATCAAATCAAACAGGCTCAGCTCCTTGAGGGACTTGAAATAAAGCGCCAAGGCAATCACCAAAACACCGCTGACTAGGCTTAGAAGACGGCTCATATCAAGTAGGGATTTATCGCTGACGGCTTTGTGCCTTTTTTCCAAATAGGGCTGATAAATACTGCGTACGAAAATACCCGAGTTTTTATTAAGCGCAGAATCCATAGACGACATAGTCGCCGCGAATAATCCCGCCAGAAGCAGGCCAACAGTCCCGACTGGCATAGCGTTGCGCGCAAACACCAGATAAACCGCATCAGCCGCTTTATTGCCGAGCTCTGGATAAGCCGCCGCCGCGTCAGGATAAAAAATGGCCGATGCCCAAGGCGGAATGAACCAGATGACACTTCCTACGGCCATGAGGCACATGGCGAGAAGGGCCGCTTTTCGCGCATTGATGGAATCCTTAGCGTTTAGAAAGCGAAAAGCGTCATGCATATTCATAATGGTGATGAGCTGCTTGCAGAGAAAGAACACAAATGTGCCAACAAGTAACAGCCCATAATTCATATCTGGTCCCATGACAAAATCGACGGGGAAGTCCTGCACGAGCTTGACAGGGCCGCCCACTTTCACCAGTGCCACGACTGCACACGCCACAGAGACCACAGCGACCGTCAAGGTTTGCACAAAGTCAGAAGCGACAACGCCCCACGCGCCCGCAAGCACCGAGATAAAGACCACTGCAAGCCCAATGAAAATTATGGTCAAGTTGATATCAGCCTCAAAAACGGCACTTGAGAACACGCCTAGGGCGTTGAGCCAAATGCCCGCATTGAGAATTGTAAACACGATTAAGGCGCAGGAAAAAAATAGCTCATTGCCACTACCAAAACGCCGCCCGATGGCCTGTGTCGGCGTGTCTACTCGCATTTGGCGAAAGCGATGCGCAAAATATGCCCATCCGCAAAAGTAAGAAAAGGCATTGGCGAAAAACACGAGGCTGACCGCAAACCCATCTGTAAATGCTTTGCCCGCTGCCCCTGTAAATGTCCACGCAGAGAATTGCATCATGAAGGCAGTAGAACCGACCATCCACCACAGCATGCGGCCGCCGCCGCGAAAATAGTCGCTTGTCGATTTAGCGGCCATGTTTTTAAAGGCAATGCCAATACCCATGATTAAGGCGAAATAACCCGCTATGACGAGGTAATCATAATTCATCGGGCGTCTGGGTTTTGCAGATCAGAGACATCAACCCATCTATCGTTTTTACGAATAATATCAATCAAGCGCTGATAAAGGCTACCCTCTTTGAAAGTTTGATACGGGGGCACATCATCGCCGCGAACATCTTTGACAAATTCGCTTATGAGATAACGCCAATTTCGCTCGGTATCGCCGTCAACATTCGGAATATTTGCCGCAATATCTTCGGGCAGAGGCAGTTCCATCCATTGCTTATCCTCGCCGTAATGAAAGAGCGGCCCGCTGCCATAATGACCCGCAATATAGAGTGCGCCTTTGCTGCCGTAAAAGACGATATGGTCTTCTTTGAAACGTGGGTGCAGCCCGCCATGTTTGAATAAGACAGAGACAGGGCGCGGCCCAAACGGGCTTTTTAGCTTAGCCAGAACACAATAGCTCCATTCAACATTTGACTCGCCCCATTCAAGGTCGGGGTCATTAAGGTCATCGGGAATATGGTCGCGGCGCGTTTTAAAATTATGCACGCCTTTAACAATCGGGGCTTCACGGAGATCATCGCGCACTTCGCCGCTAATGGCTAAAATCTTCTCGCCCACAACGGAGGTGACGATAGAGAGTTTATGAGTAAAATTGTTATTGAGTCGGCCGCCGCCCTCCTCTTTGCGGTGAGACCATCCAAAAGGAATTTCTTTTTCGAGGCTGAAATGGGAAATACATTCTACTTCTTGCGGCTCTCCGATAGCGCCTTCAGCGACAAGACGCTTGGCGAATAGAACATGCGGCATATATCTGAAGCTGGCAGCATAGGCGGTTTTTACGTTTTTAGCTTCGGCTAAATGATACAGTTCCTCAGCGCTCTCGCCGTCTGTTGTCATCGGCTTATCACAGAAAATGTGGCAACCGTGTGCAATAGCCAATTTGATGGCTTCATAATGGGCCCCGCCAGGCGTTGCGATAGAGACAATGTCAGGCTTGCAATCGCTTAGTGCCTGCGCCCAATCTGTGCCCGCATAAGCTATGTTCATATCTTTTGCGACTTGCCGCGTCACGCTATCGGTACGTCCGACAATACCGACAACTTCTGCACCCGCATAGCAGAACGCTTCGGCATGACCTTGCCCGGCAAAGCCAGTGCCGTGAATTAAAACTCTGGGTGATTTAATCATTTTGTTCCCGCAAGACTGAATCCCTATTTGTATTGGTATGCATTATTGGTATGGTGCTTTGGTCCAGAGTGGAGCAGTGACATGAAAATTACAAGTGCTGAAGTTTTCGTCGGTGGACCTGGCAAGAATTACGTCACGCTGAAAATAATGACGGATGCTGGGATATATGGTGTGGGCGATGCCACGCTGAACACGCGCGAAACTCTGCCCGCCGCTTATCTGAAAGATTACCTCATTCCCTGCCTGATCGGAATGGACCCGCGCAATAGCGAAGACATTTGGCAGTATTTTTACAGAGGCGCTTACTTTCGGCGCGGGCCTGTCACGATGGCCGCGATAGGCGCAATTGACATGGCTCTGTGGGATATTAAAGGAAAAATCGCAGGGCTACCCGTCTACCAATTATTTGGCGGCAAAAGCCGTGACGGCGCATTGGTCTATGCCCACGCGACGGGTGCTAATTTAGACGCTCTGCTTGATACAATCGCGCATTATCAGTCAAAGGGGTATAAGGCTGTCCGCGTGCAATGCGGCATTCCAGATATGCCAGAAGGCGGATACGCTATCGCAAAAAAAGGGGAAGACGCCAAACATTACATTACCGATTTTGGGCTTATGCCAGATGAAGAGATCTGGGATTCGGAAAAATATCTGAAATATATGCCAATTGTTTTTGAGAGAATTCGAGAACGCTTTGGCGCTGATTTGAAAATCTTGCACGACGTTCATCACCGCCTACGCCCCAGAGAGGCCGCGGCCTTTGGTAAAGAAATCGAGAAATACAATCTCTTTTGGATGGAGGATCCAACCCCCGCCGACGACCAATCCGCGCTAAAACTTATAAGGCATCACACAACAGTGCCGATTGCGATTGGCGAAGTCTTTAATTCCATATGGGATTGCAAGACCATGATTGAAGAAGAATGGATCGACTTTATTCGGGTCTCCGCGACCTATGCAGGCGGCATTACCCATGTGAAACGGATTGTTGAATTAGCGGCGCTCCATAATGTCAGAACCGGTTTTCACGGAGCGCCAAGTCACTCGCCAATTTCAATGGCGGCTCAGGCCCACCTCAACGCTTGGGCCCCAAATTTTGGCATCCAAGAATATCTCGTGCTCGGCACAAAAGAATGTGGCGCTTTATTTCCATCACAGCATTCTATGGAAAATGGAATGTTCTATGTCAGCGACACGCCGGGCCTCGGCGTAGATTTTGATGAAACAGAAGCCAAAAGATACAGCTTTGATCGCCGCTATCATCCCATTGTGAGATTAGAAGACGGGACGATGTGGAATTATTAGAGAGGACATCGAGGTAAAACCCCAAAACTTTTCCGAGGTCCAGTTTGCCGCTTCAGCTATCATAAGCTTGATGTCTACACATGAAAAGTCCCTCAATTTGTCAAACTCCACTGTGCTACAAAACGCACTCAATATGTGCTACAAATCTTATTTGACAACCTGCTAACATGTTGTTGTTTAAGGTTTATTGGTCTTTTATACTTGCGTCCTCGGTGCGCCAGTTTTCCTGTGAAAACCTTCATTGCCCTACAATTACTGAAAATTGTCCTCTTTGCTTTGAAATGTTGTGAACGGTGGGAATTGGGGCGCTTGGCCTAGACCAAGACACCCATATCAAAAGAGGAAGTCGTTCGCGTCCAGATCCGTAAGCGTCACGTCCGTTAGCGTGAGCGTCTGTCCGCCGTCAGTAATAACAACATCCGTGCCGACTTGAACCATGTGATTTGCCAGCAGGTCTGCAAAATCATCGATGTTAGAAACGGCTGAGAAATCGATGATTTCAAAATCGGAAAGCGCATCAAAATCGGTAATTACATCGTCACCCCAGCCGTCGTTAAATACGAAAGTATCATTCCCAGTGCCGCCTGCAATCACATTTGCATCGGGATTGCCACTATCAAAATAAATGTCATCTCCCGCGCCAAGATCATAAGCGACTTGGGATGTACCGAATCCGTTTGTCGCGATTCCGCTCAAATTACTCGCGATGACAGTGTCATTGCCATCTCCTGTAGAAAGAATGGTTTGACCGTTCGTCAGTTCCCAAAAACGAACACCCGTCAAATCAAAGACATCGTCACCGCTTGTTCCCATCATCGTGAACCCATCTGAATTGACTCTTTCAAATCCTGAACCCGTGGCCAGGCCGCCAATCGCAAAATCGCCTCCTGATACATTATCGATTAGGTCAGTCCCCGTGCCGCCTGTTAATGTATCAAAGCCGAATTCTGTTTGATGACGTACGCTAACAGTATCGTTACCATCGCCAAGATCGACGACGTCATTTCCGCTGCCGCCGACGTAAATGTCGCCGCCGGCACCTGTCGAAACAAAATCATCTCCCGCGCCGTCAAAGATAATGTCAACTAAGTTCGAGGTGCTGGTGAAGACATCATTACCCGCACCGAGATTATAAGTTCCATTAAAGCCAAAACCATTAGAGCCTATGATGGCAAGCTCTGCGCCGATAACAACGTCATCGCCTGCGCCCATATTTATCAGCGCATTGGTTTCCGCATCGGTCCGAGAAATATCAGCCCCAGATATGCGCACATAGCTTAAATCGAAGCTATCCGCACTATCTGTACCGCTGATACCTTGTATCGCCAACTGTATGTTTTCAATACCGTTGCCATTGACCAAAGAGCCCTCGACATGCGCCCCGCCTGTATATGAAGTGAAGACGAGATCACCACCCGTTTGGTTGATAATATCATCAGAATTACCTTCACCGCCAATGAAAAGATCATTGAGGTATTCGTCGCCGACGCGAATGATGAAATCATCATTGCCCGCGCCGCCAAAGAGCTGGTCATCACCAAGCCCCGCAAAAAGCGTGTCCGTGCCGTCACCCGTGAAGACCACATCATCACCAGCGCCATTACGAACATGATCACTGATAGCGCCAACACCTGTAAAAGTGTCATTGCCCGCACCGAGGTCGTAAATAACAAAGGTGCCAAACCCGCTGACATTAATCGCTGCTATTGACGATCCGGTGACTGTGTCATTACCGCCCCCCATATCAACGACCAGACGTGACGTGTTATCAACCTCTCTGAAACGCGTGGCCCCGAAGTTAAAGCTATCGTCCCCCGACGAGCCCTCAAGGGCAGCCCCGTTTAAATAAATTTCTTCAATACCTGAACCATTTGCTGAGCCACCCGGGTCGGAACTGTCCCAATTATCAATTCGGATATTGCCATCGCCCGTATTGACGATACGGTCATCGCCTAGACCGCCCAGATAGAGGTCTGTTTCGGTATTATCGGTCGCGCTATCGACATAGAACTGGTCACTCCCTGCGCCGCCCATTAACGTGTCAGAACCAGCGCCACCGATAAGGCGGTCATTCCCTTCGCCTGCATCGATAATGTCATCACCATCTTCGCCGTAAATATGCTCGTCAATATCACCCCTGGCCGTAAAGCTGTCCTCGCCAGAACCCAGATTATAGCGTGTTAATCCGCCAAAGCCGATAACATTGAGAGACGCCGCAGATGAGCCGATAACCGTGTCATTACCTGCGCCCGTATCAAGGGCGAGGCGTGTAATGCTATCGACTTGCGCGATTTGCGTGGTACCAAAGTCAAAGTAATCATCGCCTGCCGAGCCTTCGATATGGAAGCCGTTGACACGAATTTGCTCAACCCCTGCGCCGTTCACAGATACATTCGGATCGGAATTATCCCAATTATCAAGACGTAATGTGCCCTCTTCCGTGTTGATAAGGCGGTCCGTGCCGTCCCCTCCGAGATACGTGTCAGTTTGCGTATCATCCGTTGTATCGACATAAAAATCATCACTGCCAGCACCTCCCATCAGAGTGTCCGCTCCAGCGCCGCCGTAAAGACGGTCGTTGCCATCACCTGCGTCAATTATATCATCGCCGTCATCACCGTAGATGTGCTCATTGACGCTGCCTTGTGCGGTGAAGCTGTCATTGCCTGCGCCCAAATTATAGCGCGTAAATCCGCCAAATCCGATTGTGTTCAGCGATCCCATATCAGAGGCCAAAACAGTGTCATTGCCTGCACCGCCGTCAAAGGCGAGGCGCGTAACGCCGTTGACTTGTTCAAACTGCGTGTTGATGAAATTATAGCTGTCATCGCCGGATGAGCCTTCCACAGCAAATCCGTTAAGGCGAATATCCTCTACGCCAGACCCGCTGACCGTGCCGTTACTATCCGAGTTATCCCAGCTATCAAGGCGCAGATTCGCTGTGCCAGTATTAACCACGCGGTCTGCACCGTCGCCGCCAAGATAGATGTCCGTCTGCGTGTCATCGCTCAGAGAATCGACAAAGAAATCATCACTCCCTGCACCACCCATTAAAGTGTCCGCGCCTGCGCCGCCGTAAATATGGTCAATACCGCCGCCGCCGTTTATGGTGTCATCACCCAAACCGCCGAAAATAGCCTCGTTGATAACAGCGTTAGAGCCTGTGAAACTATCATTGCCTGCGCCCAAGTCATAGGTCTCGCGGGTGACACCGAAACCAATACGGTCGATGGCCCCTGTGCTGATACCAATAATTTGATCATCGCCTGCCCCTGCATCAACGAGAAGGGTTGTGTTGGCCTCACGGAACAATATGCCCGACAGGTCAACAATTTCTGCCTCGTCAGTGCCCATTAAAGAGCGCCCTGCGACGCCCAAATTAACCGTCTCGAAGCCCGTAAAAGACCCAAGCCGTAGATTAGCATTGCCGTTATTATCAAGCGTATCATTGCCGTCTCCGCCTTCAAACTGATCTAGCGAGCCGTCAGTGTTCACCGCAACAATAACCGTGTCATCACCGGCCCCAGCCTGAATAACATTGGCATCCATGGACCCAGTCAGCGTGTCATTACCGTCTGTGCCGACGACGTTTTCAAACCCGCTCAAGCCCATCTCGCTTGCGCCCGATACAGTTTGCGTCGCAAGATCAACACTCACGCCCGTTGCCTGATCAGCGAGTTGGCTGAAATCAATCGTATCAACACCGTCGCCGCCGTCTGCATTCATAAAATCATTAATCGGTAAAATCGTGTCATCACCATCACCACCCATAAATGTCGTGCCGTCCAAAATGGCGTCAAATCCCGGTTCCCCGTCAAATAAGACCACCCGGTCATCACCGCCCAGCGCGTCGAGGATATTGCCGTTAAAGCCAGCTTCGCCGTAAAGCACCGCAACATTGTTTAAATCAATATTATCGGCTTGCGCGGTGAAGATACCGTCATCGCGGCCATTAATTGTGATGGTCAAGGTAGTGCTGGCTGTGCCGCCATTTCCGTCTGATACAGTGACTGTGAAAGTCTCGGTCAGCTTATCACCGCCCGCCATAGCCTGTATCGCCGGATTGCTGTCATCAAGAGCGTAAGTATAGGCGCCCGTACCCGCATCCCATACCAATGTTCCGTAAGTACCAATGGCGCCCAAAGTACCGTTGGCCTCGCCGTTAACGCTCGCGACAGAAATTATGTCGCCTTCAATATCACTAGCGGTGTCAAGGAGGTTACCCATCACATCACTTGTATCTGAAATGCCGTCACCTTCTGTCACAGAATTAACGAGCGCGCTGACCTCTGGGTCATCATTTTCACCCGTGATAATAATCGTAGCCGTCTGCACAACAGAGCCGCCTTGGCCGTCCTCTATGATATATTGGAAAACGATTTCCTCAATCGCACCGATGGGCAGATAATTATAAACACTTGGGTCAATATCCAAGGTCTCACCATTAAAGCTAACGCCGCTATCATCACCAGAAACCAGTCCGAAATTGGTCACGCTCAGTGTATCGCCATCAACATCCGTTGCTCCTTCGAGCAAATCAACGGTAAAGATTGCGTCGTCCTCCGTTGCGCCCGCTGTAATGTCACCCGTAACAGTTGGGGCGGAATTATCGACACCTTGGCCGTTAATCGTGAGCGTTACAGTTTGCGTGACCGATCCACCATTACCGTCAATAATATCATATTGATAGACAATCACGACGCTTTCGCCCGCCAGCAAGTCAGAATAAACACTGGGGTCAACATCAAGGGTATTGCCGTTAAACGTCACGCCGCTGTCATCGCCAGACACAAGCCCGAAATTATCCACGCTCAGTGTGTCACCGTCGACGTCCGACGCCCCGCCCAACAAATCAACTGTGAAAGCCACGTCGTCTTCTGACGCTGTGCTTAAGATGGGTCCAGTGACCGTTGGCGCGCTATTAGCTGTGCCTGCGCCCGTAATCGTCAGTGTTGCACTTTGAGTGACGTCACCACCGGCACCGTCAATGATTGTGTAGCTAATCACAATGACTTCTGTTTCACCTGGGGCTAGATAGTCATAGGCGCTAGGGTCAATTTCGACACTATTACCGTCGTCAAAAATACCACTATCGTCACCGGAGACGACCTCGAAATCAATGACTTCAAGCTCATCCCCGATGTCAATATCAGACGCCCCGTCCAATAGGTCGATGAAAGTGGGCTCAGCGTCACTGGCCACATCGGCGGTAACCGTGCCCGTCACTGTTGGCGCGTCATTTTCACCGACAATCACTAATGTCGCCGTTTGCGGCACAGTGCCGCCGTTTGCGTCAGAGACGAGGTAGCTATAAATGAGGGTTTCAACATCGCCTGCCGCCAAGCTTTGGTAAGCGGACAAATCTACATCAAGGCTATCACCGTTAACGGTCACGCCAGAGGCGTCGCCCATCAACAGTGTCAAACCCTCCACAGATAACATATCAGAGGCGTCTATATCTGCCGCCCCGTCAAGCAAGTTCAGCGAGACCATGCCGTCATCTTCAAAAGCAAAGCCTGCAACTTCTGACGCTACGCTGGGCGTATCATTTTCACCTGTGATAGTAATGGTGGCCGTTTGCGGCACAGAGCCGCCGTTGCCGTCAATAATATCATAGCTATATGCGATCTCTGCGGTTTCACCCACGGCCAGATAGTCATAAGCGGACGGGTCAACATCAAGGCTATCACCATTAATCAACACACCAGCATCATCGCCGCTAACCACAGTTAAATTGATGACCGTCAGATTGTCAGAGGCGTCAACATCAAACGCACCGTCAAGTAAATTAACGCTAAAGCCAGCGTCGTCTTCGGATGCGATGGCGTCAACCGCGGCCTCAACTGTGGGCGCGTCGTTCTCGCCCGTTATTGTAATCGTTGCCGTTTGGGACACACTGCCGCCGTTACTGTCGGTGATATCAAAGCTGTAAATCAGTGTAACAACGTCGCCTATAGAGAGGTCATCATAAGCAGATGGATCGACATCAAGCTGGTTACCGTTCAAGCTGACGCCGCGATCATCGCCCGACTGAAGCATGAAGTTGCTGACCGATAATGTATCTGAGGCGTCGTTATCAAACGCACCGTCCAGAAGATTAACACTAAAGTTGGCATCATCTTCCGAGGCGCTTTCATCAATCGCGGCCTCTACAATTGGGGAGTCATTTTCACCCGTGATGGTAATCGTCGCGCTTTGCGAAACAGCCCCGCCGTTACCATCAATAACGTCATAGCTATAAGTGATAATTATAAACTCACCGACCGCGAGGTAATCATAAACGGATGGATTAACATCAAGGCTGGCCCCATCGATTATGATACCTGACGCGTCACCTGAGACGAGTGTCAGATCGCTGACATCCAACTCATCAGAGGCATCAACATCAAAGGCCCCGTCCAGTAGATTAACGCTAAAGCTAGAGTCATCCTCAGAAGCGGTAGATTCGATAGCGGCTTCAACAACAGGCGCATCATTCTCGCCCGTAATGACTATAGTTGCAGTTTGGGCGACAGAGCCGCCGTTTCCGTCAATGATATCATAGCTATAGGTCAGGCTTATGCTTTCCCCAAGCGCGAGGTCATTATAGGCGGCTGGGTCAACAATCAAGCTATCACCGTCCACTGTTATGCCCGATGCGTCACCGCCACTGACAGATATATTAACAATGGTCAGCCCGTCAGAGGCATCAACATCGTCCGCCCCGCTCAGTAGATCTAACGTGAAACCGTCATCATCCTCGGTCGCAGTTTCGTCCAATGCGCCGGCTACAGTGGGGTCATCATTCTCGCCCGTAATGGTCAGTGTTATCGTATTAGGCGTTGAGGCATCGCCGTCTGTGACGTTAAAACTAAAACTGACCTCTGCGCTTTCACCCGTGGCTAGATATTGGAAATCTGCCAAGTCTAGCGACAACTCGCCGTCTTCCAAAGATACGCTCGCGCTTGGGCCGCTAACTTGGGATAGGGTCGTAATTGAAAGCACATCACCAGCATCAACATCACTGGCAAATGCAAGAAGGTTTACGCTATATCCGCCCGCATCTTCACTGACTGTTTCAGTAATGGCTGTGACGACAGGGGCGTCATTACGGCCCTGAATTGTGATTGTCACGGTCGCTGTGTCGGTCGTAAAGCCGTTGCTAATTTCATAGGTGAATGTTTCAGTCGCACTATCACCTATATCCAATGCTTCAAACGCGCCGTCTGGATCAAAGCTAAATGTACCGTCAGGATTTAAAGTAAGCGTGCCGCTTTCAACAGTTGATAAAAGCGTAAATGTAACACCGTCCGTAGGCGTGTCATTGCTGCTTACATCTGCGCTCAATGCGCTGTCCTCATCTGTTGTGAAAGCGTCATCCTCGGCCGTGACCGCTGTTGGGTCAGTCAGCACGCCGTCGACGTAAATCTCGACAAACTCTACGCCGCCCGCGCGTAAGTTGAGCGCATCAAGATTAAAATAACGGTTGCTGACTTGGCCGTTAGACCGCGTATTAGCAGCAATATAGTCCAAATAGGCGATCAAGTCTTCGATCACGCCAGCCGCGCTATACTCCGCAGCGGTCAGATTTATAATCAGCGTATCAATACCGCTATCGCCGCGGTAACTGCTGCGTCCGTCCTCACTGCCTGCTAAGGTGAATGTCAGGCTGTCATGTCCAGAACCGCCGCGTAATGTATCAACACCTGTGCCGCCGTCCAAAATGTCATCACCCGACCCACCATAAAGACGGTCATTACCTGCCCCGCCGTCCAAAATATCGTCACCCGAGTTACCGTAAAGGCCGTCTGCGCCATCGCCGCCGTCCAAAACATCGCTATCGCGTCCGCCGTAAAGGCTGTCATTGCCAGCCCCCCCTAAAAGGCTATCCATACCGTTGCCGCCGTAGAGGCGATCAGACCCTAGCCCTCCGTCCAATATATCATCACCATTTTGTCCGCTTAGAAAATCATTGCCCGCCCCACCAAATAACTGATCGTTACCAGAGCCGCCGTAAAGGCTATCATTTCCATCGCCCCCATCGACGTAATCATTACCACTACCCGCAAAGATTAAATCAACGCCGCCAAAGCCGAAAATTGTATCATCGCCCCCACGTCCGAAAACGAGGTCAAACCCGTTGGTGCCATTAAAGATGTTGTTTGAATTATTTCCAAAGAAAAAGGCCATGTCGCGCTCCCACAAAAAGTTATCTACTCAACAAGGCGCGGGACGGGAGGGAAACGGGTCACTAAATTTACATTTTATTAATCTGGTCTTAAACGGCTTGCTGTGACGCCTATATAAAATGAGATAATTGTTCGCGTAATTTCCAAGGGACATAAGACATGAAGAAAACAGTCTATTACGCCATTGGGGACATCCATGGGGAGCTTTCAAAACTACGGGCGCTTCATGACAACATCTCTGCTTTCCATGAAAAAAATTACGTGAACCGACCTCACACGCGCATCCATCTAGGTGATTATGTTGACCGCGGGCCAGACAGTTGCGGTGTCATTGATTTTGTCCAAGACCTGTCAGACAATGAGACATTCAGCACAATTAATTTAAGAGGTAATCATGAGGTGTTAATGGCGGGCGCCATGGGCGGGCAGAGCGTAAGAAGCGAGCAACACTGGCTGGTGAACGGCGGTCAGCAAACATTGGAAAGTTATGTAGACAAAGGTCAGCAGCAATTAATGAAATCTCATATTGCTTGGTTTGAAAGCTGCCCGACACTCTATTGCGACCAAGGGCGCGGTCTTGTTTTTGTTCATGCGGGCATTGACCCACAAAGCTATCCCGCTTGCGACACCGCGACACATATGTGGACACGGTCCTCAGAGTTTTTTGAAAGCGAAAACTGGACAAATCCTGCCCTTGAAAAAGTCAGAGTCGTGCATGGACATACGCCGACTTTAACCGATTATCCTGACATTTCCAAAGATGGACGGCGTATTAATATTGATACGGGTGCCTGTTACGGGGGCCCCTTATCCGCCGTTGCCTTGGCAGAGGGTAAGCCGCCGCAATTTATATTTCACGATAAATCTTATTAAGGCGATATATCTAAGTCTTCCATCGCCCCTAAAAGCCACGCTTTTGACGCGCGCCAATTGCGCTTAATTGTCGACGGCGACATGCCGACAACAACCCCAATCTCTTCCAGAGACAATCCGCCGTAATAACGCATTTCGACAATTTCAGCCCGCACAGGGTCAATCACTTGGAGCCTAAGCAAAGCGTGTTCAAGCCTTTGGATGTTAATCGTCTCAGGTGTTCCGCCAACAAGATGTGTGATTAACGTCACCTTTTTATGTTCACGCTTATGCGCATTTTTCTTGCGGGCATGATCGACCAAAACACGCCGCATCATACGCGCCGATAAGGCCATAAAATGCGCTTTGTCCTGCCAATCTATATTATCAAGCCGAATAAGCCGCGACGCGGCATCATTGACTAAATCGCCTGTAGAAAGGGAAATGCGCCCTTCACCGCGCAACAAGGCGGCCGACAAAAGACGAAGCTCGTGATAAAGGCGTGTAAATAATTCATCTCTTGCCGACAGAGACCCGTCCCGCCACGCTTTTAATAAACCCGTAATTTCGTCAGGATCGTCCGTCTTCAATTCGTCCATATGCAGCCCCTTTGACCCAAGAATAGGCGCTACACGTCGCCGCGTAAAACAATTTATTTTTCAAGCGTTTTGACCCGATAGGCCCAAGAATTGCGCCTGTCTTAATAAAGCTGTATATTCAATACTTACCGCATCAAGCGTATGGGCGGGACGGGGCCATCATGACAGATAAAAGCAAGGGTCGATTTGACAATGAACTCGACGCGAAGGCCCTGATTCTATTTGAGCGCGCTTTGAAGCGGCCCAAGCTTGAAAGAGAAGCGTTCATTGCTAAAGAATCGCGCGGCGATAGCGCGTTAGTGCAAAAAACCATCAGCCTGTTACGGCTTGATTTGAAAGAAAACGCGCCAATCTTAACAGGACGGGCCGTCTTTGATGAGGATGAGGCCGATTTGAACGGCACGCAAATCGGAGACTATGAAATTACCGCCTTAATTGGAAAAGGCGGTATGGGCGCAGTGTACCGCGCCAAAAGACGGCATGGTGATTTTACCCATGACGTCGCCGTCAAAGTGATACGGCGGGGTGCGGCCTCTGATGCCCTCATCGCGCGCTTCATGCGAGAGCGCCAAATACTCGCTGATATGACACATCCCAATATTGCGCGCCTCTTTGCCGGAGGAACCCTGTCTGATGACACGCCTTATTTTATCATGGAACTGATTGACGGCGCACCGATTACTGACTGGGCAGATGCGCAAAATTTAAGCCCGTCTGCGCGGTTAGCCTTATTTTTACAGGCCTGCGGCCCTGTCAAATATGCCCATCAAAATCTTATTATCCACCGCGATATCACGCCAAATAATGTCCTTGTTACCCAAGACGGTAATGTCAAATTTATTGACTTTGGTATTGCAAAGCCAATTGCCCATGAAAATTTAGATATCCCAATCTCTTCGGTCTCAACGTCCCAATCTATTCATTCACTCGACGGATTAACGCTAACGCCTGGCTTCGCTGCGCCAGAACGTTCCAAAGGGGCCTCACCCAATACGCTCTCGGATATTTATTCCTTAGGTAAGTTGCTAGACGCCTTATTGGAAGACGCGAATACTTCTGCTGATGTGTTTGCTATTATCAAGAAAGCGACGCAGACAGAGCCTATCGATCGATACGCCACCGTCGATGCGTTGATGCAAGATATTATAGCTGTGCAGTCCAATCGCCCCGTAACAGCTTATGCGGGCGGGCCTTTATATAAATTTGGGAAATTTGTTAGACGGCAAAAAATCGCAACCGGGCTAACAGCCCTCGCCGTAATTGCCGCTTTGGTTGGGTATGTTAATCACAACCGCGCGCAGACCGCCAATATGTTTGCCGCAGAGCGGTTGTCTGAAACACGGGAGATGACAACTTTCTTGCTCGACGAATTACCTGAAAGCCTCCGCACAATTCCGGGCACGCTTCCTGTGCAAAGACAAGTGACTGCAGTGTCTGCTAAATATTTGGACGTCCTATCCAAAGCGGCCAATAATGACCCCGCCGTTTTATTTGATTATGCTATGGGTCATGCGCAGCTTGGCGAAATTTTGACCGTGGCGGGCGGCGCAAATATTGGCGATACTGAAACCGGGTTTTATCATTTCAAAGAGAGCCTTAAAACGCTGAGAACCTTGGGTGCGTCCAACTCTGAAAACATTGACTTGCAACTCGCTCTTGCCGAAACTGAATATAGCTATGCTTATGCCCTTATGTATCATCAGGGTGATCTCAAGGCAGGCACGGCACTCTTAAACAGTTCAATTGCGCGTTTTGAAGCGTTAAAAAGTAAAGTCGATAGCGCTGACGTTAAGTACGGTCATGCGCGCGCGAGATTACTAACATTATTTTTTAGCGTCGCTGGCGACTTTCAAAACAATAAAGAGCTTATCTCCAAGATTCGTGAAGACTTTGAAGCGCTCCTCGCTGAATATCCCGACGACAAAGATAGCATACCACAATATGCAAGCTTTCTTAGAAATATTGCCTATGGCCCCTTTCAAGAATATGCAGGTTTTGGCACGAGTTGGCCGCTTGAACAAAAAGACGGATTTCAACAGGCCCTCAAAGATACAGAGCGATCCTTGGAATTAATTGAGGGTCTTTTGCTAGCGGAGCCGACAAACACAAGTCACATATACCAATATATCTGGAGCGCAGAAGTCTATATCTTAATGTCGCTGGTGGACAAAGATTGGAGCCCCACCTTTGAGGACATGGTTGAAAAACTCGCGAAAGACGGTGCGCCTTATAGTCCCGCAGAATTACAGACTCGATTGAGTCACGAGCCAACGACAGCTCAAGATGAAGCCACAGCCAAACGTATCATTGAACTACTTGATCGAGGCGATAAAATCCTCGCCCAAATCGCACCCTATGAGGCAGACACATTCACGCATATTGAAGCGCGCTATTATAATTTGAAGCTTCACAGCTATTTACAAGGACGCCTCTTTTTTGATTTTGAAAAGGCCCATGAGTTTAATGACAAAGCCAAAGCCATGATTGATGCGTTCAAGGACGGCGATCCTGACTATCGCAACGCCTATCTTGAGGACGCTATAACCCACAATGAAAAAGCCTATATCTATGTGTTAGAGCAACACCTTTTGGGCGGTAATAAACGACCGCTTATTTGCAATCATCTCGCACAAGCAAAAGAGCTTTGGGCCTATTCCGAAAAACGCTGGGGTGAAATCGTGGACTACGGCACAGATGTAGGCATCACACAGGCCCTTATCACCCAAACAAAGTGCGAGTAAGGCGCTTTTGATTTCGTTTATAAGTTGGCGTCTAAGACATATCTCTCACCCTGACTGGACTAGGCCTTCTCTGTTAAAGGGGCGGGTGCGCTGAATATTTGGGAAAGATGTCTTTTCTACTCAGGGGATATGCCGCTTAATGTCGGCTCCCGCATAGAAGATGACATCTGCGTTATGGGGCCCTATAGATTGAGTCCGTCATGATGGGGAGTTTTAGATGTTAAAATCAATTTTATGCGCCAGTGTTGCGGCCTTGGCTTTGGTCGCCTGTTCTGTAGATAGTCCTAAACAGGGCCGTGATACAGCGCCTTCTGCGCAAGCGCAAAGCAGTTTTACCCTCCCTTATGAAAAGTTTACCCTTGATAACGGGCTGGAGGTCGTGCTGCATGTTGACCGCTCTGACCCGATTGTGGCGGTGACAACAGTCATTCACGCGGGCAGTAATAGAGAGCGTCCAGGGCGCACGGGTTTTGCTCATTTCTTTGAGCATATGGCCTTTAACGATAGTGAAAATGTGCCGCGCGGTTGGAACCGCAAAGCCATTCCAGAATGGGGCGGTACGCGAAACGGCGGCACATGGAGTGACGGCACGATTTATTACGAAGTTGTGCCCAAAGACGCCTTTGACAAGATACTTTGGATTGATAGTGACCGATTGGGGTACATGATTAATACGGTCACCCAGGCTGCCCTTGACCGTGAAAAGCAAGTTGTCAAAAATGAAAAACGGCAACGCGTTGATAATGCGCCCTACGGCTATACGGGCGAGGTTATCCGCACCGCCCTTTATCCAGAAGGACACCCCTATAGCTGGACGGTCATTGGTTCCCTCCCCGATTTACAAGCCGCGACCTTGGATGATTTAAAAGAGTTTCACAGCGAATTTTACGGCCCTAATAATGCCACGCTATCAATTGTTGGCGACATTGATATCGCGGAGACAAAGCGCAAGGTCGAGCAGTGGTTCGGCGAAATTCCGCGCGGCCAAGACATAGATCCCTTGGCCCCTATGCCCGTTACATTAGACGCAGATAAAGCGCTTTATTTTGAAGATAATTTCGCCACCTTACCAGAGCTGCGCCTGACATTTCCGACTGTGGAGGGCTATCACCCTGACGCGATTGCCTTGCGCGTCTTAGGGCAAATTATTGCTGGCAGTAAAAATTCGGTTTTGTTTAAAAATGTGGTCGAGGCGGATAAGCTCGCCCCAACTGTAAGTGCCTATAATAATGCCATGGAAATTGCGGGCGAATTTGTTGTACGTGTACGCGGCAATGCAGGCACAGATCTCGATGATGTTTACGCCTCGATTAACAAGGCACTTGCGGAATTTGAGGCCAATGGCGTGTCGGCTCAAGACCTAAAGCGCATTAAGGCCGAGCAGGAAACGCAACTTTATGCAGGCATTTCAACCGTGTTGGGTAAGGGCCGCGAATTGGCATCGTCCAATGAATTTGCGGGTGACCCTGCCTATGTCGAGGTCGAGGCCAAAGCCATTCAAGCGCTTACGGCCGATGATATCACGTCCGTTTACACACGCTATATTAAGGACAAGCCCGCCGTCATCACTAGCTTTGTTCCCAAAGGACAAAGCGGTCTTTCGCTCACGGGCTCATCGCTGGCCAGCGTCTGGATTGAGGAGGTGAAAGACGGCGCGGAGAGCGAAAAGGTCAGCGCTGGCGATTTGGCAGATTTTGAAAAAACGCCAACGAAATTTGATCGATCGGAGCCCCCCTTTGGTGAACTGCCCTTAATTAAAATGCCCGACATTTGGGACACGACACTCCCCAGTGGCGCGCGCATTTTGGGCATTGAAAATAGCGAAATTCCTTTGGTCAGCTTTGACATCACGATCCCCGGTGGAGCGTTAACAGAAAGCGCAGATAATAGTGGGCGGCTGAGCCTTTTGGCACGCCTGATGAATGAAGGTACGCAGGATAAATCCGCGGCCGAGATTGAGCAAGCCATTGGCCTGTTAGGGTCATCAATATCCGTGTCGAGCGGGCGGGAAACCACCCGTATTAGCGCAACGACGCTGGCCCGTAATTTTGAACCCACCGTCGATATTATCAATGATATAATCAGCAAGCCGCGATTTGAAACAGCGGATTTTGACCGTGTGAAATCAGCGGCCATGACCCGCCTTAAAGGGCAAGAAGCCAATCCCAATGCTGTGGCCAGTCAGGTTTTTAGCCAGTTAATATATTCCCCCGAACATCCCATGGGGCGCGGCGTTGCAGGCACAGTCGACAGCGTATCGGCCTTGACACTGGATGATATGCGCGCGGCCCATACGGCCGTTCTATCCGCAAAACCACAGTTTCATATCACAGGCGACATCGCCCAATCCCGTGCGGTGGCCGCCTTTAAAAGTGTTGCCAAGCACTTTAGCATGGACGCGCAACCGTTGAGCATTGACGCTGTTCCTGCGCAAGAGAATACGGGCAAAGTCTTCTTCGTCGATATTCCAGACAGCAAACAAAGTGTATTGATGATTGGACGCTTGACGGTTCCTACAACGCATCCCGATGCCGTGCGCCTTGATATCACTAATGAAAAACTCGGCGGCGGGATAAGCGGCGACCTTGCGCAAGTGCTGCGGATTGAAAAAGGCTATACTTACGGGGCCTATTCATGGGTGAGCTCTGGGACACAGCCGCAACCCTTTCAAATCCGGTCCTCTGTTCGGGCCAATGCGACAGAGGCATCACTCGATGTTATTCGCGACATGCTGCGTGATTACGGCCCTAGTTTTACGGATGCAGATAAACAGATGGTGCAGCAAAAGCTGGTCAAAGAAAAAACACGGGCCTTTGAAAGCCTTGGCGCGAAATTGGGAACGCTGCGTGATATTAGTGCCTATGATAAGGCAATGAACTATGTCGAGCTTGAGCAGAAGGCGCTACTCAATATGCCAACATCTGATTTCAAAGCGCTCGCCGCGACTTATCTGGATGAAAGTCAGATGACATATTTGATTATCGGCGACAAAGCCACACAGCTAGGCCCAGTGCAAAATTTTGCACGTCAATCGGGTAAAGGCGATGTCACGCAGTTAGATATTTTCGGGACAATTGTCGCTGATTAACGCGATAAGCCGCATAAAGAGACTGTATCAGGGCCGTTTCAACCATCTAAGACCTAAGAGCATTCTTAAGCGAAAAGCGCATTTTGCAGGGTATAAATCTAAGCTTCTGGCTTGTGTCGTCTAGTGTTTTCCCATAAATTTTAGGGAGTTGGGGGTCATCAATGGTTGATGTTAATCTTCTATCGCACCGAAATGCGATTAAATATTTATATGCTAAAGACTCATTGCAATCCATTGCAAGGACGGCAGCGGCTATTGAAATATCAGACAAGGGTAATGAAGCTTTTTCAATCTTTCAGCGCGATGTACTGCAAAATATATTTAGCGGTTTTACCTATGAATTTGCGGTTACCAGTCTGATTGAGACGAACCCAGACAATATTCCAGTGAGTATTGTAAGCATCAATCTTGACCTGCCTGATGATATCGTCGGCAGCTATATGCAGCATGCCCATTTAGACCCGCTATCGCCTATCGTCTATATGAACCCAGGGCGCGCGTTTAATTACACCTATGTCTGCCCCGATGTAAAAGTTGAAGATCATCCGTTTTTTGTCAATCATTGCATGAAATACGGTATTCACCGCGCAATTTCTGTGGGGTATTTATTTCCCGCACACCATAACACCTTTATCACCTTTGATTATTTGGGCGATGCAAACAATGACAGCTGGCATCATTTTGACCACTCTCGATTAGAATTGGCCTCTTTTCCTTTTGCTTTGGCGTGGCTGTTTCGACAAAAACAAATGGATCAAACGGAGCTCGAACGACGGTTTGATTTGATGCACAGCTTGACCGAACATCAACTTCAAAATTTGCGTAAATTTGTCAATGCCCCTCATCAGAACTTCAAAGAGCAATCTGATGATCTAGGCATAAGGCAAGGCACATTGAAGGACGATCTTTATAATACGCGCGACATCATTATGAAACGCCGCAACCCCGACCATGCAGACAGAGCCGCAAAGGGCCGCATGTCCTTACGCGCTATGGAAGCGGAATGTGCGTTCCTACGTATGCTAAGCGATCATACGCAAGTTATTAAGCATCTGCCCGCTACCCCTTTGGATGACAATGAAAAGCATGATGACGTTGAAATTCTGGATGAAATCGAGCCGCCTTGCGGGGCAACGGGATAATCAATATTCACCCGCGCGAAACCGCGTCCTTAATCCAGTTGGACACTATACCCTCGCGCAGATATTGCGTCTTTGCTGTCTCTGGCAATATTGCAAAGCTTCCAACAGTTTCGCGGCATTGCGCGGCGCCGCATTGGCAGGCTGACATCCGCCAATCGCTCATCTCGCTCATGGCGTAATCCCAACAGAGCTCCGTCCCCGCGGCGATATCATAACGCGTCACAATCTGCGTAAGGCCAGAAACGCCGCAATTGGGGTCGCAGCTATGGTTTAAGATTTCAGCCAGGCGTCCTGCGGCGTGAACATAGTCGCGTGGCCCAATTTGCATCGCATGGTCAACCATTACGGCCGGCAATGTCGACGCGTAATCGGATGTAAAAACCTCGCCAACAAATTCTGCGATAACGCTGCCCTTGGAAATAGGGCGGGTCGCAAATACGCCGCGGCCTTTGGTGGTGGTGCGAACGGTGACATGCGGATGGTCATTTTTATGTGGCGTGAACATTGGCGCGTTCCTGTTTGATTTGACGACGAATAGCATCCCGTAATCGCGTCTTTGGCCCTTCGTAATGCCATAGGCTGTGGGAGGCCAAAGGCACATAGGCGAGCGGGTTACCGTTTTCTAAAATCCCTGTGACGGTCTTTACAGCGACCGCTGTATTTAACAGGCGCGACGGCCCCGTTTTGGACAGCTCTGTCAGCCCTGGCAAGGCCGCGTGTTCAGACGTGAAACCAAAGCAGGTGGCGGCCATTAACTGCGCGAACCAATCGGCCCGTCCCCGAACGGATGGATGAATGGCTTGACCCGATACGCTTACAATGCGGTCATCGGGGCTTATGCCAAAGGCCTGCTTCATCTTGGCAAAGAAGCTATCGCCATCTGATTTCACGCTTCGATCACCGCGCAGTATTAATGGCCAACACCATTCTTCTGTCTGCCAAATACGCGATAGTGTCGCCACGCGAGCAAAGCTAAACCCACAGAGGCGCCCGCTACCGCATTCATAAAGACACGCCAAATAACCAGGGTCAGAGAACCGGTCGGCCATCACCGCTCGCGTTATCGTCCGGTCCATATAAGAAAGAAGATGTTGCGGCAGAACATGACGATCAATATCCGCTAAGCCTACATAATCAGTTTTCTCCGCCTGGCGGTCATATAAAACTTCAGTCGCACCTAGGGGCATATCCCATCGCGGCGGCGCAAAGGCCATTTGATTATAGGGCGGGTTACTAAAAATCTCTCGAAATAAATCTGCGTAATCTGTAATCTCACCGTCTGATAAAGCCTGCGGGTCGTGCAGCAGAATAAAATGACTGACGGTGTTATCACGCAAAATACAGACGTCACACGAGCCTATCTCCGTCGCAATTCGTGATACGGCTTCAAGCGTGAAAACTTTGCCCGCTTTAACCAGACGCTCACGACCATTATGAGAGAGTATCGGAACCGCGCAGATTTGGCCCACCGCCTGTGACAGCGGTACATACCGCGTGGGCGTGAAACATGATGATAGCGGCGTAATGGATGTCACATATCCCCCAAATTGTAATGACGTGGATAGGCACATTATCACGCGGAGCACAGGGGGGAGGACAGTTTGGTAAAGAGAGTATTAAGCCGTCAAATATCCGCATATTGAGGGGGTCTGCAATTAAAATTCCCCTCTTCGAGCTTAGTCGCAGAGGGGAAAATATCACATAATTTTCTTCATCAAGGCTAACATTTTCTCTGTTTTAGGACCGTAGGGGGGGAACAATTTATGCCCCTGGGAAAACCGGCTTTGCTTAAAGACGCCCTTATAATGCGAAAAACTACGAAAGCCGTCTTCGCCGTGATAGGCGCCCATGCCAGACGGACCAACACCGCCAAAGGGTATATCTTCTTGAACGACATGCCATGCGGTTTCATTAAGCGATACACCGCCCGATATACTCTCATGCAGCACACGGCTTTCTTTGGCTTTGTCATCACCAAACCAATAAAGCGCAAGTGGACGGTCGCGGTCACGTATATAATCAAGCGCGTGATCAAGGCTCTCGGATCCGACAATCGGCAGTAACGGGCCAAAGATTTCTTCCTGCATGATTTTCATATCAGGCGTCGTTTGCGTCACAATCGTTAGCGGAACACGGCGTTCTTTGGCAAGTTGCTGCTTGTCGTCATGACCCGCTGTGCGAATACGGGCCCCTTTGTTTTCGGCATCTTCAAGAAGGTCTTGCAACCGCGCATAATGGCTGTCTGCGATGATAGAGGTATAATCAGGATTTCCGGCGAATGTCGGGTAAAATTCCTCAGCCTTTTTTATCATAGCGTCTGAAAAACTGTCGATCGTGTCACGCGGCATCAAAACATAATCAGGCGCAACGCAGGTCTGGCCCGCATTTATAAGTTTACCATTGGTGATCCGCGCGACAGCTTTGTCCATATCTGCGCTTGGGTCGATGATCGTGGGGGACTTTCCGCCCAATTCCAAGGTCACTGGCGTAAGGTTTTTGGCGGCGGCTTGCGCCACAATGCGCCCAACATTTGTGGAGCCTGTAAATATAAGATGATCAAACGCCAAATTGGAAAAAGCGCTCGCAACATCCACGCCGCCCGTCGCGACAAAAACTTGGTCATCAGAGAAGCCTTCAGACAAGACGGTCTTCAGCAACGCAGAAAACTTCGGCGTATATTCACTTGTCTTTATCATGGCACGGTTGCCCGCACCAAGCGCCCCTATGAGCGGCATGATGGCCAGTTGAAGCGGATAATTCCACGGGCTGATAATCCCGACAACCCCGCGCGGTTGCGGCACAATTCTGTTAGACGCTGGTAAAAATTGTAGCGCGGTTGGCGCTTTGCGGTGACGCATCCATTTCGGCGTATGTTTAATGGCGTGGGAAATGCCGCCCTTAATGACCATAATCTCAGCCAGCGTTGTCTCGGTAAAGGAGCGGTTGCCAAAGTCATCAGATATGGCGGCTTTAAAATCATCCGCATAGCGTTCAATCAAGGCACTGAGCGTCTGCAACTGGGTCTTCCGCGTTGCCCAATCAGGATAGGGCGCGCCGTCAAAAGCCTTGCGTTGGCTCGCTAGGACAGCGTCTAAATCAAAGCCCCATTCAGCAGGTGAACGATTGGCTTGCTGTTTTGTGATATGAACCATGATATCCCCGTCGTGTTTTTTCTCACATTAGCACAGACAGCCCCGTGTCCCAAGCAGGGAGCGAAAGCATGCGCGAAAAAATGAACGGGATATTAAAGTCGAGTGAACAACCAGACTTAGACACCGCTAAAGCTGGGAATATAAAGAGAGCGCCCATAAAAAAAGCCGCTCACGAAGAGCGGCTTTTCTTGTAATATGTTTTAAGGCTTAGTTTGAGCCTGAATCATCGTCGTCGTCGCTTGCTAGGATAGCAATCAATGCGCCGCCACCGATAACAGCGCCAATAGCTGCTAGAGGTAAACCAGCCGCTGAACCCATAACTGAGCCACCAGCAGCAGATGCGCCGCTTGCAGAAACAGTTTGAGTGCCCGCAGACATGACCGCGTCACGTGCACCGATGCGGACCATGTTACCAAGGTTTGCACATACGTCGCCAGTTCCGACCATGACTTTCATGCCAGACGATAGAGACTGTGAGCATGGGTTAAACTTGCCGTTACAGCCAGTCATTGACAATGTTGCAGAACCGTCACGGGAAAAGACTTCGTCATTTGCCATGATTGCGCTGCCGTTAGCCGCTTGCAAGAAGTTGCCGTTGCGTAGGATGACAGTGTCACCCACGAGATTTGTAACTTCGCCAACGATGTCGCCTGGAACGACTTGTGCTGACGCTGTCATTGGAGCGGCAAATGCTGTTAGTGCAAGTGCAGCCATTAGTGTTTTTGTGAGTTTCATGATCCACATCCTTTTTCTAATTTTGCGAGACATATCACAGCGCGATATCTTTCACAACGGTTCTTTCACGATATAATACGTTTTTTATGTGTATTTGTTCCTAAAAAACAGTGTTTTAGTCGCTTTAGAGACAAACTATCGGTAACATCGATATTATGGTCGCCCGATGCTTGTGTATTGGAAGCCTTTTGCAGCCATTTCCTCTGGGGCATATATGTTTCTCAGGTCGATGATGATGGGGGCTTTGAGGGCGGCTTTCATACGGGTCAGATCAAGGGCGCGGAACTGATCCCACTCGGTGATAATCACCACGGCATCAGCGCGGTCTATGCAGCTATAGCTGTCATCCGCATAGGTTATGTCTTTAAAATGATGCTTGGCTTCACCCATGGACTCGGGGTCAAAGGCCGTGATTGAAGCGCCCGCTGCTTGTAGCGCTGGGATGATATCGAGGCTGGGCGCGTCGCGCATGTCATCTGTGTTGGGTTTGAACGCAAGACCAAGTACGGCAATGGATTTGCCGTCAACCGAACCACCACAGGCGGCAATGACTTTCTGGGCCATAGATTTCTTGCGGTCTTTATTGACCTGCTCCACAGCCTCGATAATCCGCAGCGGCGCGCCCACGTCTTGGGCGGTTTTGACTACAGCCAACGTATCTTTGGGAAAGCAAGACCCGCCGTAGCCCGGCCCCGCATTAAGGAACTTCTTGCCAATACGACCATCAAGCCCGATGCCGCGCGAAACTTCTTGTACATTAGCCCCGACCTTCTCACACAGATCCGCCATTTCATTAATGAAGGTAATCTTGGTCGCCAGAAACGCATTAGCCGCATATTTAATCAATTCTGATGTGCGCCGATTGGTAAAGAGGATCGGCGTCTCGTTCAGATAAAGCGGGCGGTAAAGCTGCTTCATCACCGTCTCTGCGCGCGGGTCGTTCAGTCCAACAACAACGCGGTCGGGGCGTTTGAAATCATCAATGGCCGCCCCTTCGCGCAGGAACTCTGGGTTAGACACCACGCAGAAGTCTGCATCGGGGCGCGCTTTTTTGATAATCGCCTCAATCTCGTCGCCCGTCCCCACAGGCACAGTGGATTTTGTGACAACGGTCGTAAAACCGTCCATCAGGCCAGCGACTTCCTCGGCGGCCGCGTAAATATAGCTTAAGTCCGCGTGACCGTCGCCGCGGCGCGATGGGGTGCCGACGGCGATAAAGACCGCATCCGCGCCCGCCATAGCCTCCGCTAAATCAAGCGTGAAAGATAAGCGCTTCTCGGATACGTTTTTGGCCACCAAGCTTTCAAGCCCAGGCTCATAAATCGGGATTTGACCTTGATTGAGCATATCAATCTTGCGGGCGTCTTTATCCACGCAGACCACTGTATGACCGAAGTCGGCAAAACACACACCCGAGACCAGACCGACATAGCCTGTGCCTATCATTGCTACCCGCATAATCGCCTCTATTGCTTCGCTAAACCAAATAAGCCCCGCCTTAACGGGCAGGGCTGTCTGGGTCTAGGTTGAAGTGGGCTTATAAGATTAAAAAACGCAGAGTATTGGGCCGTGAAACAGTCAGCCCTACTTCACCAGTTTTGTATCAATCACCGCACCAAACGTCCGCAGCGCGATCTTCATATCCAGTAGCATACAGACGCGGTTTGCATAAAACGCGTCATAGCGAACCTTGTTGCGCATGGTGATAAAGTTACGGCCATTGACCTGAGCCAGCCCTGTAATACCGGGCTTCACGTCAAAAATTTCTGCATGTTTTGCGCGTTGTTCAATGACTTGGTCATTCACTAACAGGGGCCGCGGGCCAATCAGGCTCATATCACCTTTAAGCACGCTCCAAAGCTGGGGCAGCTCATCCAAGCTACATTTACGCAGGACGTGACCGACTTTGGTGACGCTAATATCATTATCTGTGGCAATTTCGCGCTGCATGACCTTAGAGCCCTGCGTCATTGTGCGAAATTTGGGCATCATGAATGGTTGGCCCTTGTAACCCGTGCGGGCAGACCAAAATAGAATAGGGCCCTTGGACGTCAAAGCCACAGCCAAGGCCGTGACCAACAGAACAGGGGTAAGCATGAGCAATAAAGTTCCGGATACAAGAATATCTTGCACCCGCTTAATTACCGGATAATACGCCTGAAAACGCTGTGTAAATCTACTAACCATCATTCGACCCAAGCCCCACGCCTGTCAAAATTATTATCAAGCGGAAGCCATCTTCTGCACATTAAAATTCTAGTCCCAATCGGACTGAATAAAACATTATGCTCGCGCCACTAGCGGGTCTTTTTTCACACTCGCACATGAAGTGCAAGTGTTTTATTAACTTAGTTGTAGATAATTACATATATTTCTTGCATGATTACAACACCTTAGACGCCATGCACGACGGTTCTATGGTTAATTTGACAGCGTAAGACATAAAAATTGCACAGAAAATGTTCAACCGCGCACAAGGGCGTCTGCCATGCGAAATCTTCCACATTGCCTGGTCTATCGCAACTATAAAAGAAAAATGGAGCGGGCGATGAGATTCGAACTCACGACCCCAACCTTGGCAAGGTTGTGCTCTACCACTGAGCTACGCCCGCTCAAAGACGCATAGTGCAGGCGTTGCCTGCGAGCGCGCTATATGGCGCAGAACTTTATGCAAATCAAGCGAGAAAATACGCTTTTTATCATTATGCGCAGCTTTTCTCAGCCCCCTCAAAAGCCCCATAATTGCAGGTGACCGCGCGGCATAAGTCAGTTTAAGGTGAGATACATAGCGACTCAGTAAGATAAAGCCCATGATGACACCCCCAAACGACCGCACCGCATTAATCCGAACGCTGGATCAGCTCGGCATTGCCCATAACACCCATGACCACGCCCCCATATTTACCGTTGAAGAAGGCGCGGATATCAAAGCGGCCCTGCCCGGCGGGCATACCAAAAACTTGTTTTTGAAAGACAAGACAGGGGCGCTGTTTCTTATCTGCGCGCTAGGGGATACCGTCGTGCCGATTAATAAGCTGCATAAGAGGCTGGGTTGCAAACGGCTATCCTTTGGTAAACCAGAGTTACTGCTCACGCATTTAGGGGTGACGCCAGGCTCTGTGACGTTTTTCTCTATTCTCAATGATAGGGATAACCACGTGCAACTGGTGCTGGATAAAGCCCTATTTGAGCATGACATTGTCAATTTTCATCCGCTAAAGAATGACGCGACAACGGCCATTGCTGCAGGCGACCTCCTGACCTTCGCCGCCCACACAGGCCACACCCCAATAACAATCGATTTTAAGGCCTTGCATGAGGCCCATAATACACCATCTAAACCCTAGAAACGTCTATTTTGAAACGGAATATTATGACTGACTTAACGAACGCAGCGGGTGATACAGCCGATATCGTCAAAAATGGCTCTGATATGGGGTTTATGGCGGATGTGATTGAAGCCTCTAAGGACGTCCCTGTCGTGGTTGATTTTTGGGCGCCGTGGTGCGGGCCGTGTAAGCAGCTAATGCCCGCGCTTGAGCGGAGTGTGTTGGCGGAAGGCGGCAAAGTGCGCCTTGTTAAGATTAATATTGACGAGAACCCCGGCGTTGCGGGGCAGCTTGGCGTGCGCTCTATCCCCGCTGTTTTTGCCTTTAAAGACGGACAACCCGTTGACGGCTTTACAGGTGGGCAGCCAGAGAGTGAGCTGAAGAAATTTGTTGGTCGCCTCACCGGGGCAACGGACCCCGTGGAAGAGGCGGCGGACCTTTGTGCGCGCGCCAAAGACAGCCTAGCCGCTGGCGACCCCGGCGGCGCAGCGCAGGATTTTGCCTCTGCATTGCAATTAAACCCTGAAAGCGCAGAAGCTTTAGCGGGTCTCGCGCGCATATATTATGACAGCGGCAATGAAGACGGTGCAGCAGAACTCATCAACAGCGCGCCCGCGACCATTGTTGATCACCCCGAAATAGCCGCCGTGCGGTCTAAATTGACCCTTGTCGCCGAAGTCATTGAGCCTGATGAAAGCGCAGAGTTAGTCGCCGCGGTCCAGGCAAATCCCGATGATTTGGACGCGCGGCTTTCTTTGGCCAAAGCAATGGCGGCCAGTGGCCGTAACGCAGATGCCGTTGATCACTTGCTTTATTCCATCGCCAAGAACCGCGCTTATAAAGACGAGGCTGCGCGCAAGTTCCTATTGACGATTTTTGAGGCCGAAGGCGTAGAAAGTGACGTGTCCATTGATGGCCGCCGCCGCCTATCATCAATTTTATTTGCATAAGCGCGTCTTTAACGCCACCTTATCCGTAAGCTGTATATGAGCGCACATTATAAATCACTGGCCCGCCGCACAAAGCCTGAGCAAATCGCCATTTTCCCATTAAACGGAACGGTGATGCTGCCGACCTGTGAACTGCCGCTCAATATTTTTGAGCCGCGCTACCTCAACATGATTGATGACGCACTGAAATCAGAGCGCCTTATTGGTATGGTGCAAACCGATGATAATGCGAGCAACGGTCTGGCCAGTGTCGGCGGTTTGGGTCGTATCACCCAGTTTTCAGAAACCGAGGACGGGCGTTACCTGATTGTCCTAAAAGGGCTAAAACGGTTTAAAGTGATCCGTGACGCTAAAGCCCCAACGCCTTATCGTCAGGCCGTGGTCGATTTCACTCCCTTTGATCGTGACGCCGATTTGCACGACCCGATGCCTGTACCCAAGGCGTTCCTAAACAAGGGTAATGAACGCGCGACCTTGACCGTGGGGATGAAGGCGCTCGCCAAGACACTCGGCGTCAATGTGGATTGGGACAGTCTGGCCGATATTCCTCTAACGCAATTAATTGATCAAACATCGATGATTAGCCCGTTTAAGCCCGTCGATAAGCAGTCCCTGCTAGAGGCTGAACCTGGTGATGAACGGCGGCGGCTGTTGACGGGGCTTTTACATCTTTACGCCAGTAACGGAACGGGCGACAATGATGGGCGTACCAATTAAATCATTTTTTAATATCAGGACCAACTGTGCCAAAATCTAAAACGGATAAAACAAACAAGCCCAACAAAGCCGCGACTGACGGCCCGGTGATTGATCCCAAGTTAATTGGCGCCTTAGTCTGCCCGAAAACACGCGGGCCAATAACCTATGACCGTGTGCATAATGAACTGGTCTCCAAGAAAGCCAAGCTCGCCTTTCCCATTCGCGAAGGTGTGCCCATCATGTTGGTCGAAGAAGCCCGTTCATTAGAAAATTAAGATAGGCCAGGACCATGACCAAAACCAAGACACCCCTGACCCAATCAGAGCAAGACGCGCTGGACGCGGCAACCTTTCGGCGACTGCTCGCCCATTTGGACGACAATAAAGATGTGCAAAATATCGACTTGATTATTACCGGCAATTTCTGCCGCAACTGCCTGTCAAAATGGTATAAATCATCTGCGGATGACGCGGGCATCGCGGTCAGTGATGACGCGGCGCGCGAACGCATTTACGGCATGCCCTATGGTGAGTGGAAAGACAACCATCAGCCGCCCGCGACAGAGGCGCAACTCGCCGCCTTCAAGGCCCGCACAGCGAAATAGCTCTACTCTGCGGCCTCGACCTCTGCTTTTACTTTGGGGTTTGAGAACACCATAGCGCCGTCATCTATAGGCTTTGTCGGCAGCACTTTTTTATCGCGCGTATAGTCTTGTAAATTCAGCCACGGTTCGCGGTCGCCTTGTTTCGGCAGGGCATGGAGCGAACGCTGCAAATAACCCGCTTTAAAGAAGTCCATCCACGGGTGCATTTCCATGCCGTCTGGTGCAACAGGCGTAAAGACTTGGGTCTGGGTCGCGTCCATATGATTTATGACACGGCAGAGGTAGCGCGAAATAAGATCCGCGCGTAGCGTCCATGACGCATTCACATAGCCAAAGACGGACGCCATATTGGGCACGTCTGAGAACATCATACCTTCATAGCTATAGGTCTGACCGAAATCCACGGGCGCGCCGTCGACATAAAAATCCGCCCCGCCGAGGATTTGTAGATTTAGCCCTGTCGCGGTGACGATAATATCGGCGTCTAAATGCGCGCCTGATTTTAAAGCCACACCGCTTTGCGTAAAACGCTCGATGTTATCTGTGACCACATCGGCTTTGCCCGCCACCATCGCGTCAAACATGTCATTATCTGGCACAAGGCATAGCCGTTGATCCCAGGGGTTATAGTCGGGCGTAAAATTCGGGCTCAGCGGATAGTCTTTGCCCAGTGCCTTTTTGATTTTTTTGAATAAAAACGCTTTGGCTTTTTCAGGCTTATTGCGCATCCAATTGTAGACCCAGCGTCCCATGGTCAGGTTTTTCCAGCGCGTAATTTTATAGGCCAGACCGCTCGGCAAAACAGCACGCAGGCCATTGGCAATACGGTCCGTTGACGGCATCACGCCCATATAGGTCGGGCTACGTTGCAACATGGTGACATGGGCGGCGTCTTTGGCCAAATTAGGCATGAGTGTCACAGCCGTCGCGCCAGAGCCAATAATGACAATCTTTTTGCCCGTATAATCCAATGCCTCTGGCCAGTGCTGCGGATGAATAATCTGGCCATTAAAATCATCTTCGCCCGCAAATTCAGGGCGGTAGCCTTGATCGTAACGGTAATAACCAGAACACATATAAAGCACATGACACTGACGCGTAACTGGCCCGCTTGGTGTATCGACCGTGACCGTCCAGCGCGCCGTGTCGCTATTCCAATCCGCGCGTGTGACCACATGTTCATAAGCGATATGATCGGTTAGATTATACTCCGCCGCGGTCTCTTTGATATATTTTAAAATTGCTGGGCCGTCGGCAATGGCTTTGGCGTCTGTCCAGGGTTTAAAATCATAGCCCAATGTGTGCATATCAGAATCAGACCGTATGCCCGGATATTTAAACAAATCCCACGTCCCGCCCATATTCGCGCGGCGTTCCAATATCGCAAAAGATTTATTGGGACAGTTTTTTGATAGATGTACGGCGGCACCAATCCCTGACAGGCCAGCGCCTATGATTAGAACATCAGTATATACGGCGTTCATTATAGCACCTCATAGCTGTCGGGATTAAGGCGGCGCAAAATGCGGGCGTAGCTTTGTGGGAAAAGGCGGCTAATCAGTTGTATCATCTTCGCGTCACCCCCTACAATAATGCGGCGTTTGCGCTTGGCGGTGCCCGTTAGAATAATATCCGCCGCTTTGTCCGCGCTGGTAATCGCGACTTTGTCAAAATCAGCGTCCATAACGTCTTTGGATTTTCCGTGGGCGGGCATAGCGTCAATTTGGGCGTTGCGCGCAATATTGGTCGCCACCCCGCCGGGATGCACGCAGCTTACCGAGACCCCCGTGCCGTCGAGTTCTTGGGCCAGCGTTTCAGAAAACCCGCGCACGGCAAATTTGGACGCGCAGTAATGCGCTTGGCCCGGATAGCCAATAATCCCAAAAATAGAGGACACATTCACCAAACCGCCGCGCGTTTGTTTTAGCTGCCCGAGGAAGGCTTTGGACATGCGAACCACGCCGTAGAAATTGACGTTCATCACCGTCTCAAACGATGATAACGGGGTGGTATCAAACGTGCCGACACGCGCGAGACCGGCGATATTAAAGACATAATCCGCAGGCCCCAGTGTTTGGGCAACATGATCGGCATAGGCAGCAATCGCAGTCGCATCCGCCAAATCAAGACAGTCTGTCATGACGCGGTTTGAGACAGGCTCGCCGAGCATCGCCCGTGTCTCGGTCAGGCCCTGCGCGTCAATATCACAAAGGGCGAGGACGGCCCCTGCCTGATGCAAACGCTGCGCAACTGCGCGGCCAATGCCAGAGGCCGCGCCCGTGACTACGCAAATTTTCCCAGCAAAGGTTTTATCAATCATCATAGGGTGACAGTCGCGCAATTACGACGGGCGGTCAATTGCGCGGCGTGCATAGGGCCCGTTTAATTTTGAACAGGCGGGGTTGCGCTTTACGGCTCTATGAGGCCGCAACTCACCGCGCGTAATATCGCGGACCCTGTATCCGTCACACCCATCTTTTTCAAAATGCGGCGTATTGTGTTATCAACCGTATCAGTTTGAGAGCCCAAAAGCACAGCAATTGTCTGGGTATCAAGACCGCGCGCAAGATGCTGTAAAATTTGTGTTTGGCGCGATGTCAGCGTGAAATCCATATCCAGCCCCGCCATATGCAAAATACAATAACGCGTATGAAACGCTTGCGCGGCCCAATAAATCCGCGCGGCGTCTGGGCGCGACCAATCCGGGACTGCCTCACGGCAGCCAATGCCGAAATAGCCATTGCGCCCCGACGGTCCAAAAGCGGGAATAGCCAAGCCGTCCCCTTTAAGCCATTGCCGCAATAACACCAAAAAATCTTTTTGCTCTTGCGTTAATTTTATACGGTCTTCAATGCTTGACCAATAAAACGGCAGCAACATGTGATTGGCAGCTTGAGCAATCGGATCAATACGAAATAATTCACGCTCGCGGTACATATTTACCCACGCGGGGTCATGTCCCACCGCCATGACTTTCAGGCCGAGACGGTCAGGCGCAAGGGGTGAGGGTATATGGTGATAGCTTATTAATTCTGCGCCGTAGTCATCTTGCATGACACCGCAAAACAAATCCCACAACGCGTCTTTATCCTCACAATCATCAATCGCAAGGATGTGCGGCTCTACCGCATTATACGGTAATGTTTGATCATTGCCTTCGCCCATAGCAGGCGCATAGCAGAGTTTCGCGATTTTCTCAATCTATCAAGACGGCCGCGGTCAAATCTGTTGGGTTTAGCCGTAGGTCGTGACTACTGCGCGTCTACTGTTGCGATATAAAGCTGACGGGCCCGTGTCAAAATCGCATTTTCAATCTGACGGCCTGTGTCGGCATCAACAGAGGCATCTGTCCAGCTATCCCCTGCACGCACCTGTTTGAAAATGGAGGCTTTCAACGCATCGGCGCGAAGGTTGCTATCGAGGATATAGATATTGGCCTTGAACCGCTCATCAGGGGCTTCGGGATTGGCAAACCAATCTGTTGTTATAACGCCGCCAAAGGGATCCGCGCTATTGATGGGCATAAAGTTCAGTGTTTCCATGCTGGCCCGCCACAAGAACGAGTTCACACCAATGTTAGGCGACGCCATTTGCGCCGCAGCGCGCTCGTTTTTCTTCCCGCCAAAGGATGAACAGCCTGTGACAACTGACGCGCCCAAAATGGCAACACCCAAGAGTGTGGCAACGCGGCCTGCTCTTTTAACGGTCGAAAGGGGGCTTACAAATGTTGTGATGTCATTTCTCATGAGGGACAGGCTCCGTATGTTGCACATATTGCGCAAATCAATCTTTGCACGCTTATAACAGCATATTTTCGCAACTCCAGCCCTTGATGCAACTCGTTTACGGCTAAAAATATACAGTTTTATGGGGGGTTTTAAGCTTTGTTAACCATTTTTTAGGGAGAGTGAGGGAAAGGTTAACGCGAAATTGACTGATTTGAAGCGCTATTGGCATTTTTAACCCGAGCGTATTTTAAAGGCTGGCCCCGTGAACACATCCTCTCGTCCCGCATTCTCTACGCTCATGCTCGCTACTGTTGGCGTGATGGCGATTACCGCTATTGCGGCAAGCGCACAGTCAGGCTCACCCTTTGCCAATAAGAAGAAAAAGCAAGCCTGGGAAACGCAAGCCCCAGCGCCCGCCCCTGCCCCCGCTGCCCCAACGCAAAATTATCAGGCTCCGCAATATCAAGCCCCGACGTATCAGGCCCCAAACTACCAGGCCCCGGCTGTACCGACATCTCGCGTCGCGGTTCCCCCGCGCTATCAAAGCAGCGCCCCAACAGTGTCTGCCCCAACAGTGTCTCCCCCAACACTGTCTGGCGCAACGACACAGACGTCTGGGTCATCCTTTGGCACGCCCAGCCACAATGCGCCTCATTACAGCGCGCCCAACTATAGCGCGCCGAACCACAGCACACAGTCAACGGCCCCGCAAACTTACGGCACATATCAGCCATCTGCACCCAAACCAGATAGCGGACATCATTATCCTGGTCGGGTCAAAGCCTATGACCAGACCCAATATCGCCAAACGCAATATAGTTCTGGGCAGGCCGCAGGACAAAGCTCTCAAGGTCAAAATTTCGGGCAATACGCCCCCCAAAATCAAAACTATCAAAATCAGGGCTACCAAAATCAAGGCTATCAGGCACAATCCCAGCCACCCTATTCTCAATCCCCAATGGCTCGCCCCCCTAAGCAAAGCTGGAAAGACCGCCTAGGGCTTGGCAATTTAGCGACGACATTATCGGGCTTTTTAAAGCTTGGCGCAGCGGCAACATATGAAGACGATATAAGCGGTGACGGCTTTCGCGAAGACTTTATCGGTGACGCCGTCGTGCGCGGTGAGGTCAGCGCCATTACCCAAGGCGGATTAGAATATGGTGTCGGCGCAGAACTACGCGGGCAATATGATAAATATCGCCGTGGTTTTGGTGGACGTATTGGTGACTGCCCTGTGGGCACCCCCGGATGCGGCACCACCACAGTTGCAGGAACACCCACCGCCCTACGCGGGCATACATCAGGTTTTTACGGCGCGGGTCTTGATGACGCCAAAGACTTTGAAGTCGCCCTAGAAGGCGCTTATTTATTTCTGCGCTCGTCTTACGGTGACATTACCGTTGGACGCGATGACGGCGCGGCCTATCTATTCTCGCTCGGCGCGCCGACGGTGGTTGCCGTTAATGCCTCTAATTCCCCTGTTGATTACACAGGACTGGATAGTGTGAAGACGGTCAATGATGCCTCGGGCTTTGCAGAAAAAATTACCTATGTCAGCCCGCGTCTATTAGGTGATCAAATAGGAGTTGGCGTTCAGTTTGGGGCGAGTTACGCGCCTAATGCACGCGCTTGCGGGGTTGATTACTGTGTGCGCAGCAACGGCAAAGACGCGAGCGGCGCACTTCGTCCAGATCTAGAGGACGTCATCGAGCTTGGCCTGTCCTTAGACCGTAAGTTTGATAGCGGGCTGTCTGTTGAAGCCACAGCGAGCTATGCGCGCGCGTCTGAGAAGAGCGGCCTTGTCGGGTTTGATGATTTACAAAACTTTGGCGCAGGCCTTGAATTTGCCCTAAAAGGCTGGCGCCTGGGCGGGTCATATCTGAACAGCAATAACGGCCTAGAGGACGGGGATTACACCGCCTATGACGTGGGCGTTTTGTATAAACCCGGGCGTCTCGGCGCGTCACTGTCTTATGGTCATGCCAAAGATGATAATGTCTGGCTCACCTCTGACCAAGCGACTTTGGGGCTGGTTTATGATATGAACGAGCGCTTTACCATTGGCACAGGCGTTCAATATGTAGAGCGCCGCGTACCCGGCATCACGACACTGAGCGGCACGACAAGTTTAACGCGCAATACAGAACGCGCCGCGTCGGTTTTTGTTGAAGGTGGCGTGACGTTTTAATCCATAGCCTGAATGAAATCAGAGCCCAGAAAAATAAAAGTCCAGAAGAATTATGGATGCAATTTAAATTAGGGAGCGAAGTTGCTGCGCTGATTTGTTTGCGTGGCCTCTAGCTGCGCGAACTTTGCATCCGCCTCGGCCTCGGTCAGATAACCCAAATCGCGCATACAGGCATCAAAAGCGGGCTCTACCGTGTAGCCCGTGGCAGTCATATTAAAATACCCCCCCGCTTTCGTTTCGCATGACGTCCAATCAGACATGCGTGAGCCGCCGCCGATTTTTACATAAGACAAGGCCCCCGTTTGTGCCGTCTGGGACGGTTGCATTGGCGCGGCCGCCTCTGGTGTTATTGCGGGTATCATTGAAGGTGTGCTTTGGGTTTTGAGGGGTTTACTTTCATAGCTATTATAACTTTGGTAACGGCCCCGTAGTTTCGGTGTTGTGTTGACGCGGCTTTGCGCAGCGCTAAACACCACATTGTCTTTATAAGCGGACGGCTGTGTGGCAACGCGCTGCGCAAGGCGCGGCGTGTTAAGCGTGGCGTCATCGCCCGCAAATACATAAGCCCCGCCTGTGTCTTGAACGGGCGCAGGCCGAAAGAAGGCCGCAACAGACCGCGTCGCCGTATTGGTAAGCTGTGTTGTGCCGTTCCAAACCGATTGCCCAATATTGCTTAATGTCGAGCACGCCGATAAGGACAGGCCCGTCATCATAATCAGTGTTAGCTTTGTTGCGCGATGTGCCATCTTAAGACCCTCCAAATTCATAGGGACATCGAAGCAAGGGCCGTGCCAATTACGCCTAACAGGAGAAATAAGCGGGCCAAACGGCGGTTGCCACATCATCTAAACCGCATTTTTTCGTTTGATAGCGCGCCCAAACCCGATATAGCTATGACCTTCAATATAGGGCTGTTCATGACAAAATCGCATCTACAAAAATTAACCGAAGCCTCACAGGTCTATGGCCAGCGGGCCTTTGATAATTACGCGCAAATTCGGTCTATCGCTGAAACGCTGCGGGACGGCTTTTGTGAATGGATGGACAATAAAGAGCAATGCGTTTTCCTTGTCCCGCCAAAGGGTGAGTTTACATCGCAAAATTACGGCTCTGCTGCCTTTTCGGTCTCTGGTGCGAACTTTCTGCCGCTGGAGCCTATTGCTTTTGGGCTGGCCGTCAAAATATCAACCGATAATGACTTTATGCGCCTGACGCTTTTGGCCCGTAAAGAAGGCGAGCGTATGTTTTTATCCCTAGAAAACGGCGATACTATTGCTGTTGACCTGCCGACAACTAAAGCTGGCTTAGTGAGTGTTTACGAGACATTATACGATCATATCATGCATTGGTTCACAGGCCGTGTAGAGCGTTATGACGACGGGGATTACGGCACAGCCGACATTGGATTTGACATCCAACGTATGAGCGGCACAGAGCCCAAAGACGCACCCCCCAAAATCGTGTAGCTAGCGATTACATTTATTTCGGAACAAAGTGGGCGCAAATCACTTCATTCTTTTTAGACATCATCAGGAAAATTTATGGCTGCCGATCTTGCCCACCATGCCGTTAGCGTTCTTCCCATTAAAATTGCCCTGATTGGGGCGCTTGGGATTGGCGCGCAGTGGCTCGCATGGCGTCTACAACGCCCCGCAATTGTTTTAATGGCTATTGCCGGTCTTATCTTTGGCCCGCTGATTGGCTGGATGTTAACGGGACAGTTTTGGCCCGACATCATACGCAACTTTCTAGAGACAATACGCCTGAACCCTGTCGAGGATTTCGGCGATGTTTACCGTCCCATGATTGGTCTGGCCGTGGCGATAATATTGTTTGAAGGCGGGCTGACATTGCGGTTCAAAGATTTGGGCGACGCGACGCGCGCGGTGAACCGCATGGTCTTTATCGCCGCCCCAATCGTATGGGTCGCGGGTGCCGCAGCCGCGCATTATATCGTTGGGCTGCCGCTGGATATTGCCATTATGGTCGGTGGTCTGTTTGTGGTGACGGGCCCCACTGTGATCATGCCGCTATTGCGACAAGCGCATCTGAAATCAAAACCCGCGAATGTCTTAAAATGGGAAGGCATTGTGAACGACCCGCTGGGCGCGTTATTTGCCGTCGGTGGGTTTGAATTTATCCGCTTGACCCAAACGGGTGACCCGCTGGTGCTGGTCTTTGGCAAGCTGATCTTTGCCGCCGTTTTAGGCACAGTCATCGGGATTATTTCTGGCATAGGCCTGGCCAGTGCCTTTCGCCGCGGTCTTATTCCTGAATATCTCAAAGCCCCGATTGTACTGGCCTGGGTTCTGTTTATCTACGCGCTTGCTAATGCGCTCGCGGACGAAACGGGACTACTGGCCGTGACAGCGCTGGGAATGACGATGGCGAATACGAAATTTGCGTCTATGGTCGAGTTCCGGCGCTTTAAAGAAAACATCGCGATTATCCTTGTCTCTGGGGTCTTTGTCATTTTGACAGCAACCCTGACGCCAGAGGTCCTGCGCGATATGTTTACCAATTGGCGGGTTGGGGCTTTCGTTCTGGTCATGATGATATTCATCCGCCCTATTGCGGTTATGCTTTCGACATTATGGTCAGGGCTGACATGGCGCGAAGCGTTACTTATCGGCTGGATACAGCCGCGCGGTGTTGTGGCCGTCGCGGTCGCAGGCCTATTTGCAGCCGAATTACAGGCCTTGGGTCGTCCCGAAGGTGCGGAATTTGTACCGCTCGCCTTTGCGCTCGTTTTTGCCTCAGTCCTCGCGGCAGGCTTTACGATCGGGCCCGTCGCAAAACTGCTCGGTCAAAGCGAAGGCGGCGGTCACGGCGTCATGATTGTCGGCGCGAACCCGTGGACATTGGGTCTGGCCAAAGCGTTGAAAGATATGGACGTTCGCGTGACTATGGCAGACACTAATTGGCGGCGTCTGCGCGGGGCACGGCTAGAAGGTCTATCGACCTTTTACGGCGAAGTGTTATCCGAGAACGCTGATTACACCATGGACCACAGCGCCTTTAACCACATCATTACGGCGACACCCAATGATGCCTATAACGCACTGGTCTGTGTGGAATTTGCGCCAGAGCTTGGCCGTCACCGTGTGTTCCAAGTGGCGGGCCAAGACAAAGATGACGCGGACGGCGACGGCATTGCCTTTACCTCCCGTGGACGGACCCTATCATCACGCGGACGCAGCTTTGACGCGCTTACCCGTGATTGGTGGTCGGGCTGGCGCTTCCGTTCGACCAAGATATCGGAAAACTACACCATGGATGATTTCTATGAAAATCGCGGTGAAGAGGTCGACATAATCTTGCTGAAAAAAGCAGACGGCAGTTTGGAGTTTCTGCAACCTGGCGGTCAAACACGTATCACAGAGGGCACATTATTGTCCTTCTGCGCAGCGAGTGACACGACCGACCAACCCCGTGGCCAAGGCGCAAAAGTGTCAGAGGGCCTTTCAGGGCCAGCGTCGCCCCTACCGGGCTAAAGACTGGCGACAAAAGCAGCCAAGATTCACGGCTGCTTAATTAATATAGCGCACAAACAGGGTTAAAACCTATTAACCCTGTTTGGTGCTATGCCGTTAGTCTCTCCAGTCCTGCGCAAAAAAAGACGCTTCAAAGCGGTTAAGGTTCTTTGCGCGGCTGGCGTGCTCAGCGGCTATCTCGGCGGTATGGCGGCATTGTCCATTGTCGCGATGGCGTCACAGGATATGCCAAGCGGCGAGACATTTTATACGCCAAACCGCCCTGTGTCTGTTCAAATCGTAGACCGTTACGGACGTGACCTTGCGGTACGCGGGGCGGCCGAAATGCGCCCCGCAAAACTGGACCGTCTGCCTGACCATCTATCCAAAGCCGTCATGGCCGTGGAAGACCGCCGTTTTTACAGCCACACAGGCGTTGACCCCATTGGCCTAATGCGGGCGGCCTATATGAATTTAAAAGCGGGGCGCGTCGTTCAAGGCGGCTCGACCCTGTCACAACAATTAATCAAAAACGTCTTTCTAACGCCCGAGCAAACGCTTAACCGTAAGCTCCAAGAAATGATGCTGGCCATTTGGCTCGAGTATAAATTCACCAAGACCGAAGTCCTAGAGACCTATTTATCCCGCGTCTATTTTGGCGGAGGAGCCTGGGGGTTAGAAGCCGCCAGTGAAACCTATTTTGACAAAGAGGCCTCCGAGCTAACCCTGTCTGAGTCCGCTTTGCTGGCAGGGGTTTTGAAAGCGCCGTCGCGTTATAATCCCGCGCAAAACCCAAGTGACGCAGCCGCCCGCACAGGGGTCGTCATCCGCGCCATGGCCGATGCGGGCTATATTGACCGCCAAATGCAGCTCCGCGCGCTATCAGATCCGATTGCTATTTCTCGCCCCTCCACGGACGGGTCCGAGAATTATTTTGTCGATTGGATGTGGGAAGAGATGATTGCGGCCATTGGCACGCCCACGCGTGATATTATTGTTCACACAACACTGGACAAAGCCGCGCAAATGGCCGCCAGTGACGCCGTCACCCGCCATCTTGATCCGCGCAAAAACGCAGCAGAGGTCGCTGTCGTCAGCCTTGACGGGACAGGCGGCGTTCAAATTATGGTCGGCGGTGCACGGTACAGTCAAAGCCAATTTAACCGCGCCGCCCAAGCCGAGCGCCAACCAGGGTCCGCGTTTAAGCCCTTTGTCTATCTGACAGCTTTTAACGCAGGGCTAACCCCGTGGGATGTCCGTGTCGACGCCCCCATTGTGATTGGGGATTGGGAACCGCAAAACTTCACCAAAAAATACAAAGGCGACGTCACGCTGGATTATGCCTTTCGCCAGAGCCTGAACACTGTAGCCGTCTCCTTATCAGAGGAGGTCGGACGTGAGCGCGTCGTCGATACGGCCGAGCGCCTTAGGGCTGGCAGTTTTAAACCGCTCCGCAGTCTGGCACTTGGGGCGCAAGTGACCACGCCTTTGGCATTGACCCATAGCTATCTGCCCTTTGCCAATGCGGGGGATACAGCCGACGTTCACGGCATATTATCCATTTCAACCGCTGACGGAACACCACTTTATGAGCGCCCGAAATCCGCGCCGCGCAAGGTAATTAACGCAACCGCGCTGGGTCATATTAATCACGTCATGGTCAACACCGTTACTTCTGGCACGGGGCAAGGTGCGCAGATTAAAGGCCGCGATATTGGCGGCAAGACAGGCACGACCAATGATTTTCGTGATGCCTGGTTTGTCGGCTATGTCCCAGACCGCGTCACAGGCGTTTGGGTTGGGGCCGATGATTTTTCGCCCATGGTCGGGGTCACAGGCGGGACGATCCCGGCTCAAATCTGGCATGACACGATGAGTGTTGCGCTAGCGGATATAAAGCCGCGCTATATACCCGTCAGCCAAAAACCCATCACGCAATTTAATCCTATTCAACGACGCGAAACATCGCTGGACTTGCTGCTCGCTGATATTGAAAACGTCTTGCCACAACAAAGCCAAAACTAAAAAGCGCCCTCAAATCTGAGAGCGCTTTTTGAGTTTTTTATAAGCCGTTAGAGCCTATTGCATTTGCCATTTTAGCTGCACACCATAAACGCGCGGCGGATTCACAATGCCCGATAGATTATTAAAATCAATCGCGCTGACTGCGCCAACTTCATCCGTAATATTGCGAACAAAAGCCGCGCCCGTCCATGCGCCTTGGCTATAGCCGACGCGCGCGCCGCCTTCCCACCATCCGTCTGAATTAAATTCAACAGATTCGTATAAGAAGATATTGGCGTCAGAGCGGTAGTTCCAATCTGTGCTGGCAAAAAATTCGCCCTCGCCTAGCGGCTGTCTGTAATCGACAATGAAATTACCAATCCATTCCGGCGCATTCGGGAAGCTATTGCCGTCAATGAACGCGCCGCCCGATACAGGGTCGATGGGGTCAAGAACTGTACAGGCCGCTCCGCAAATACCAGAGGTTAAATCCGCGTCGCGAATTTCAGTGTTATTATATGACAGCCCCGCCGTAATGGTCAGCGCGTCTGTGACCAGCGCGCTCATATCCGCTTCAAACCCGTAACCGCGGCCTTTGTCGGCATTGAGCAATTGATTGAAATTACCTGCCCCGCCAATGGCGGTTAACTGCTGGTCTTTGATGTCATAGAAATAACCTGTGACATTGGCCTTAAGACGGCGGTCTAGAAGGAATGATTTCACGCCAACTTCATATGAATCTAATGTCTCGGATTCAGCTGTTGTGACAACATCACCAAACAAGATACGGCCCTGAATAGACGGAGAGCGGAAACCCCGCGCGGCACGGGCATAGACATTTACATCGTCATTGACCGCGTAAGTCACGCTGGCATCCCAGCTGAGCTGGCCGTCGCCAACGGACACATTAATCGGGCCAAGCGCACCTGCTGTGCCGACAAAGGGCGCGACTTCGCGGTTGGCGGTAAAGTCTTTATCATCATCAGAATAACGCAAGCCACCCGCCAATGTTAGCTGATCCGTGACGTCATAAGAGACGTTACCAAAGACCGCAATGGCGCTAGTATCTTGGGTTTGGAACGCACGGCCGTTTTCCGCGCCCGCCGCCAATGTGTCGTAATTCAGCGATACGATATCCAAATGTTCTTCAAAACTGTAGATACCCACGGTGTAATTCAGCGGCCCAGGGTTGGAATTTGATAGACGTAATTCATTGGTGATTTGACGGTGATCATTAATACCGTCCGCAGACTCCGCGGGAAACGGAATAAAGCCAGGGCCGAAGTTACCCGCGCCCAAAAACGCCGCGCCGAAACCGCCGTCAACATCGCCGCGAGAGAACACGTCAACGGTCTCGTACCCTAGAATATAAGTCGCGGTGACATTGCCAAAATCAAGCTCTGCTTTGGATGTCACGCCAAATGTATTTAAATCAAGCACGCTTTGCGCGGCAGAATCAGAAAAGCTAATCTCGCGGTCAAATCCGTCACGCAAGCCTTGTTCGCCCGTGGTGAAAGCATTGGCTTGGAAGCTAGTTTGGCCCCCGTCCAGATTTCGCGCATGCACATTCACAAGCCAGCTGAAATCCTCGGTCGGCGCATAAAGACCCTGAGCACGCCAAGCAAATTCTTTGTAACCACCCGCATTCCCAATATCGCCGAGGAATTGGTTTTCGATGTAATCATCACGGCGTTGGAACAAACCGGATAGGCGGAAGGAAATATCCTCTGTCACCGCGCCGCCCATCGCGCCCTCTAGCTGCAGCGTGCCAAGGCGCGCATAACTAGCAGACAAATAGGCGTCCGCCTCTTGCGACGGTTTTACGCTATCAAATTTAATGATGCCCGCCGGCGTATTACGGCCAAAGAGAGAGCCCTGCGGGCCGCGTAGCACTTCGACCTGTTCCGTATCAAAGATTGGGAACCCCTTTAGCACGGGGTTTTCAAACACGACATCATCATAAATAAACGAGACAGGTTGAGAGGCGTTGAGATCAAAATCCGTATTGCCCAAGCCGCGAATATAAGAGCGCGGGAAAATACGACCAAAAGAGCTTTCAATAATCAAGCTCGGCACGCGCGCGGATAGATACTGAATATCATCGCCAGCCCCGCCAAAAGTATCGAGCGTATCTTTAGGGAGCGCGGTGATAGACACCGGTACGTCTTGGATATTTTCAGACCGCTTTGTCGCGGTGACGATAATTTCGTCAAATTCTGGAGATGATTGCGCGAAAGCTGGCGCGGCAAGAGACAGCGCAATCGCCGTTGAGAGGCCAAAAGTAAGGACGGAAGTTTTCATAGGAACGATACTCTGTGTGAAACGCGCAAAGGTTACGCAATTTAAAACCTCCGCTTACGCAGAAGCATGGCTCACAACAAGTCACATTTATGACATCGGTGTAATTTAACGCGCTGCTGTGGTATTTGTGCACTAGTCCAAACCGCGCGTAAAAAATGCCCCCATAAGGGAGCATTTTGAACTCTATAATCTCGGCCTATTACGGCGAAGGATTTACGCTTTTACCGTATGCGGCTGACTGGCGTGTTTTTTCGCAGTCTCAACAATCGCTTTGAACGCTTCTGGCTCATTCCCGGCCATATCGGCGAGAACTTTGCGGTCAAGGGTGATGCCGGCTTTGTTGATACCGTCCATGAAACGACCGTAAGTCATGCCGTGTTCGCGAACAGCGGCGTTAATACGCTGAATCCAAAGGGCGCGAAACTGACGCTTTTTCAGTTTACGGCCAATATAAGCATATTGACCCGCTTTTTCGACCGCCTGATTGGCGATACGGAATGTGTTTTTACGGCGGCCGCGGTAACCCTTGGCTGCGTCGATAATTTTTTTGTGGCGGGCGTGTTTAGTAACGCCCCGTTTTACGCGTGACATAGTCTACTCCAAATCTGATTTAAAAAGGGGGTTACCCGTTAGCCGTTCGGCATCCATGATTTTTTGATGCGCTTTGCATCACAATCTTTCAGCACAGTTGTGCCGCGCAGTTTACGAATCTGGTCGTTCGTGCGTTTGATCATACCGTGGCGTTTACCCGCTTGGCCGGCTTTCACCTTGCCAGATGCGGTCAGTTTGAAGCGCTTTTTCGCGCCTGACTTCGTCTTCATTTTTGGCATTTTGGTCTCCTTGATACGGGGTCACGGGTGAAGGCCCGTTTGCCCTGCCTTTCGAGCGGATAGGCATGCCTTTTGCCTAGCGCGCTACGTCCCCAAACAGTGGGGAAGCGGCCTTATACAGAGCGGGTATATTAATGCAAGTAGGCAACTGCGCGAAAACCCTCTTGAACGCAAAGCCTTTCGTAAGGCGTGTATATCGGATAGGGTGATGAAAATAGGGCTAAAACGGGAGCAGGTCATGGGTGCATTGAAATTTTTTGTTGGGCTGAACGGTATTTTCTATCTGCTTTACGGCCTTTACGGCGCTTTTGTGCCGACATCCATTGCCTTTATCATGGGCTGGACACCGTCACTGTTGGGACTTCACGAGGTTCGCGCGATCTGGACGGCCTTGGCGGCGATGGGGCTTGTAATATTATGGACATTGCGCCACGCGTCTGATCTTGTCCCTGTGGTGAAAGCCATCATGCTTGTCACGGCCGCGTTTTTTGTTGGCCGCGTCTTGGGCCTAACGCTTGACGGAGCTGGCCCGCCGCTGACCTATTTTGAAATGGGTCTAGAGATTGTGATTGTGCTGTGGGGGTTGGTCATACTGCGCCGCGTGCGGGTATAGCGCAGAGTAGCCACGCGTCTATGGTCACGAAAGCCGTAGTTTCGCGTGGGGCATCATCGAAATTTTAAAAATAAAGCGCGCTAGTCGGGCGGGATATGCGCCGCCCACAAACCATCAGGCGCGCGAAAATCCCCGCGCGAGAATATCGCCATGAGCGCTTCACGCGCCAGCCGCGACGACCAATAGGCCATGCGGTAAACCCCAATGCGCCCATCCACAGACAGCCGGCACCGCCGTTCTAAAAACTGGGTCGGAGAGACACGTGGGCCAAAGGCATAAAAAGGCGCAAGATTGCGCGCTGGTGGCAGCGGGCTATTGGGGTGGTGGTGAATCAAACGGCTGCGCGCGCGGCTCTTTGAAAATAGAGGCCATTTATAAGCCGCGCCATCAGCATCAGAACGCCGCCCACAATCGCCGCCCAAGACACCACTTAGAACATCAAGCGACAAAAGCCGAAACCACAGCCAAATCGCTGCCAACATACCGTCATAAGGCGCATGGACGCTGGACGACGCGCAAGACGGATATGTCGCAGATTGAAAATGCATATCCCAGAGTATCACAGGGTTTTGGGTGGGGGAGGTAATTGCTAGTTATAGTCTGCCGTGGGGGTGGAGGGGACGTTAAAATTTATCTCTTTATAATTAGAAAATTTGAATCTAGTGCTTTCAATACTATATACGACTTTAGGTCGTTAAGGTTAACTCTATGTCAGCGCTCAAAGAATATCTGGACTATTACAAGTCGCTATCGTCACCTGGCTATGCTGTATTGGTTACAGGGGCTTGGGGAGTAGGTAAAACTCATCAAGTCAAAAAAGCGCTTCGAACCGATGAAATATATTATGTGTCATTATTTGGGTTGGAAAGCCGTGAAGAAATAGAGGCTGCGGTCTTAACTGCGGCTAATCCAGCCTTGAACAAAAAGAAACATGGATTGAGGTGGGGCACTGAAAAAGCAAAACAGGTGGGTGGTTTATACAGCCTTATAGGAATAGTTCCTAGCGCTATAAATTCTTTACTCAAAATTGAATTAGATCCTGAAAAGGTAATTGTTTTCGATGATCTTGAGCGCTGTAGCCTAAAAATGAAAACGCTATTAGGTGTTATAAACTGGTTTGTTGAACATCAAGGTTCTAAAGTAATTATAATTGCGCACGACGAAAAGCTCGGCAAAAAGCTGCAAAATCAAAAAGAAAAACTCTTTGGGCATACAATTCTTGTTGAACCGGAGTTAGTCACAGCATTTTTCGTATTTTTAAAAGAGATTGAATCGTCGAGCTTTATGACTTCAGAACAAGCGGAATCAGCATCGAAGTTCCTAAGAAGGAACCGACAGCTTATTTTCTCAATCTTTGAAAGACAGGTAGTTGAAGACGACCAAGCCAGTGTCCGAGTATACGGGAACAATTCTCTACGTGTGCTAAGGAGATCACTATTTGATGTCGCGAGGTTATATTCCATTATTGGTCCAAATTTTTTAAGTAACGAAGACGCGGTCTCTCGGCTTATTACTGAGTTTTGCATATTTAACTTAGAACATAAAATAGGCTCACTTCCGACAAAGTCTTTGACGGAGGATTGGGGGGACGAAATGAACCTTCGTATGGAGAGAAGAATCACTCCAGAGAATGAAATTAATATTCCCTCTTCTCCCTTGGAGAGACTAGAAAACAAGTATTCTCAGATCAATCTAGATAAATTATTGCTAAATCAAAGCATCCTGAGTCAAACAATAGTGCATGGAAATTATGGCGCTAATTTATTAAGCGATAGGCTCGATAGTACAACTTATTTTGCTGCGCCTGCAGTTTTACCTGCTTGGCGACGGTTTATGTCTTTTGATGACCTTGATGACGAAATTGTAGAGCAGGCTAAAAATGAACTGTTAGACCAGTTTGAGAATAGAGAGTTACATGAAGTAGGTGCGATGCTTCATATGTTTGCTCTAAGGTTTATGATGTCAGAAAATGCCATTATTACAGAAGACTATCCGACAGTAGAGCAATCCTGTCGTGAATACATCGATGACCTGTTGTCAAATGGCGAGTTGCCTCCAAGACCAACGGATTGGCGGTGGCCTGAAAGTTCAAGATTTAGAAGCAGTCATGGGTATTCTTACTGGGTAAGAGAGGCTTATCAGGAAAATTTCAGCAATGTTCATCAGTATCTAAATGATAAGCGTATTGAGGCATTCGACAATCAAGGAACTGATGTCGCCCAAGAAATATTAGCTGCCTTACGTACTAACCCAGACGAGTTTACAAAACTAATCTCGTTCAGACAGGGGGAAGGGAAGTATGCGTTGTTACCTGTCATGCACAATATTAACCTAAACGAATTAGTTGAAACTTGGTTGAGTCTCCCCAAAGAGAGTTGGAGAACTATTCAATACGCATTCAATGATCGCTATGAAGGAGGTCGATTACAGAACGATGATAATCATATAGGAGAACTATCAGGAGAAAGGGATTGGGCTATTGGATTGCGCCAATCTCTTGAAGCGCGTGCGGCAGCTTTAGGTGGATATAAAGGGCTTAGAATTTCTCGTATAATTCCAAGACTTCCACAAGTTGAGTAGATGAACTCACGCCGCAATGAGGATAAACAAGCCTCCACCCGTGCCACACCCCACCCCACAAAAAAGCCCCGCGTTAGCGAGGCTTTTTCTTTGTCTTTACATTCGGCCCTATTTCGGCGCTAACACCATGACCATGAGGCGGCCTTCGGTTTTGGGGGCGAATTCGACTTTTGTTGTTTCCTCAAAATCCTCTTGCACGCGTTTGAGGAGGTCCATGCCGCGGTCCATATGGGCCATTTCACGGCCCCGAAAGCGCACGGTGACTTTGACTTTGTCGCCGCGGTCAAAGAACTTTTCCATCGCGCGAATTTTTACGCCGTAATCATGGACATCAATATTGGGCCGCATTTTAATCTCTTTGAGGGATTGCGTGCGCTGGTTTTTGCGGTTGGCGGCTTTCTTCTTTTGGTTTTCAAACCGAAGCTTGCCGTAATCCAGGACCTTACAGACGGGAATATCCGCCGGGCCAACCTCGACCAGATCAAGGCCAGCCGCACGGGCAGCCGCCAAAGCTTCGTCAAGAGCGACGACGCCTTTCTTTTCTCCGTCTTCGAGGATTAATAAAACTTTTGGATTGGTGATGTCGCGATTAATGCGAGGCCCCTTAACTTTCTTGGATGGGGGGGCGGCCATAGGACGTCTAGCGATGGGAGGGTCTCCGTTGTTGTTTAAGTCAGACGCTAATATGTGCGTCCGCGCGCGGTTTTTCAAGCCTTAGTGAGCGCGCAGCGTGTTTTATTTGGTCAAGAGGCGGTCATAAACCGCCAGAGTCGCCGCGCACATGGCTTTTGTTGTGTAAATGTCGCGCACACGGGCCATGGCGGGTTTGGCAAAGGCCGTGGCCTCCCCTGCGCTCATGGCGGCGAGTTTTTTGATTTGCTTGTTTAAACTGCCGACATTGCCGGGCGCCGCCATAAGGCCAAGCGCATTATCAGGGTTTTGCGCCTTTAGTATTTCGATGGACCCGCCGTGGGCAGTCGCAATCACGGGCTTGCCCATGGCGCAGGCCTCTGCTGTGACGCGGCCAAAGGCTTCGGGCTCGATGCTGGGGACAATCACGCCAAAGCTGGCAGCGTAGCTACTGGCCATACCGCTATCGGGGCCAGAGAATATCACGCGGCCTGTGGGCAAGGTCGCAGCGAGCGCGTGAAGCTCTTGGACATAGTCATCGCGCCCCTGTGCGTCGCCTTGGATAACCAATGTCAGATTATCAATGCCCTTCATGGCCTTTATCGCTTCGACTTGGCCTTTCCAGCGGGTCAACCGTCCGGGCAGTAACAGCACACGCTCATCAGGGCCCACACCCCAGCGCGCGCGGGTGCTGTCAATCAAATGACCCATTACCGTAGTCGGGAACAGGTCGAGATTAACCCCGCGCGGGATAACATCAATAAAGTCAGCGTCCAGGCCGTGTTCTTTGACAATATGGTCGCGCGTATATTCGGAATTGGCAATCACCGCATCACCGCGTGTCATGACCGCATTATATTTGCGCTTCAAATCGGATTTGGCGTTATAAATCCCGTGATAGGTCGTGACGAGTTTCACATTATGACCCCGCTTTTTGGCCTTTTCCACCGCCCAGCGTGCGGGAAAAGCAGGCGCGCGAGAGCGCACATGAACGATATCAATGCTCTGGCTACGGATAATCGCGGTCAATGCCATGGCGGTGAGCCGCCAAGTAAAGGGGTTTTTGCTATGCATGGGCAATGTGTGGCAAACCGCACCCAAATCGCGCAAAGGCGTGACCAGCGGCCCCCCGCGAGAGGCCACCTGCGCGCCGTGTTTCTTTTTGAGCAAAGCGTGGGCAATTTCAACGGTCGTGCGTTCGACACCGCCAGAGCCAAGCGCTGGGAGGACTTGTAAGACATTCATAAATGCGGTGTAGCGCAGACGATTAAAAATACCTAGTGTGTAGATGATCAGTGGAGGAAATCATGGCCAAATCAACACGCAGACCCCAGCAGATTTATACAATCGTTATGTGGTTGCTCTCGATTGTCTTTGCCGGCTTTCTTATTGGGCTCGGCAGTCTGGTTATCAAAGACATGCCGCGCGTGGATAGTCAAATTAGCGTTGAAGACTTTGTTGATGATAGTGCCTTGCGCGCAATTGACGCCCGACTAGAGGCCAATGAAGACCAAGGCCAAGTTTTATCCCGCGCCGTCGAGGACGCCCGCAGTGCCGCCCAAGAAGCGCGCACGGATTATGCCTCTGCCAAAGTGTCACTCGATAATTGGCTCGCGACGCGCACAGCCACAGAAAGCCAAGCGCAAAACCCAGAGGTTATTGCCCGCACACGCAGCGTCGAAGCCTTACAAAATCAAGAGCGCGCGGCGCTCCGCGTACAAGCGGACGCGCAAACCGCGCTCACGCAGTTTAATCGTGCCCAAGCCGATATCAGGCTAGAGCGTAATCGTTTAGTTACGGCGGCGCGGCCTGAGTACCGCAAAGCGCAAAACGCACAAACGCTACGGGTATTTTTATACCGCCTTGCCCTCACCTTGCCGCTGCTCATTATTGCGGGGTGGATGATTGCGAAAAAACGAGAGGCCGCCTATTGGCCGCTATATCGGGGCTTTGTGCTATTTGCGCTCTTTGCTTTTTTCTTCGAGCTTGTGCCCTATCTGCCGAGCTACGGCGGATACGTCCGTTATACCGTCGGTATCATCATGGCCGTGATTGCGGGGCATTTCATCATACGGTCTATGCGGCGGTATTTGGACCGTAAAAAACTAGAAGAAAGCCGTAGCGAGGGCGAACGTCGCCAAGGCATTGAATATGAAACGGCGCTTAAGAAAATTGCGGCAAAAACTTGCCCAGGCTGTGACAGATCTATTGTTGTGCGCGACGGGGTTGAGACAGATTTTTGCGTCCATTGCGGCATTCGCTTGAAAGAAAAATGCGGCAATTGTGGCGAGCGCAATATCAGCTTTCACCGTTTCTGCCTGTCCTGCGGCACCGCCACCCCTGCTGGTCAAGCCGAGCAGTCTGCCAGTTAAAGGCGAAGCGCGGCCCCATCCCGTTTGAAAAGGCCGCAATTAAAATCCTTGACGCATTTGAAGAATTGAGTCTTCTTATGATGGGCGCGAACAAATTTAAATATTATCGATAAACCTTCGCGTCCCTTAAAATCAGGGAGCGCATAATTATGGGAATCAGAGATAAGTTTAAAAAGCGCGGCAAGAAGATTAAGACCGTCATCAATAAAGTTGATGATAAGATAGACAAGGGTCGTGACATAGCCGCCGATAAAGCCAAACAGGCGGCAAAGGAAGCGCAAGAACTGCAAAGAAAACTTGAGGCCGACCGTAAGGCCGCGCAACGTAAGTTAGCGGATAACGCCGCGCGACTGGAGCGCGAAGCCAAAGCGGCCAAAGACGCGACAGCAAGGCTTGCCCGAGAAAAAGCCGCAAAATTAGAGCGCGAGGCGAGGGCTAGAAAAGATAAAGCCAAACAGATTGCGAATGAAAAGGCCGCGCACGTCCAAGCCCAAGCAAAAGCTAAGGCCGAAAAAATTGCGCGCGAAAAAGAGCGTTTGAAAAAACGCGCAGAAGCGGCTGCGAAACGAAAAGCAGAGGCCGCAAAGTTAGCCGCTGAGCGCGCCGCCAGAGCCGCGGCAAATGCTGCCCGTGAAAAAGCAGACGCCGCCAAGCGTGCGGCTAAACAAAAGAAAGATGATGCTTTAAAACGCATGCAAAATGCCCAAGCGGCCGTCAATAATAGCACACAAAATATGCGCGACAGAACAGACGGCATTATCCCGCCCTGGATAGAAGGGCCCGTAGGTAATCTGAAAGACCGGGTTAAAGACGATATTAAAGAGGATTTAGAAAAATTTCGAGACCTGCGTGAAAGCGGTAAAAAGCATAGGCAGCAATGGTGGGCAGACCGCAAAGAAAAGGCGAGCGATAATTTTGGTGTATCCTTTAAACGCCTGTCGGTTCGGATCTTCCCAACCCAAAGTTTGGATTTTACATTTCCTGAGGCTGGCGAACCGCAAATTAAAGCCCGGGATGACTTAGGTCTGGCTGTGTCTGGGGGCGGAACCCGCTCTATGTCCCACAGTCTGGGTTATTTTCGGGCGCTAAGGGACATGGGTATTATGGACAAAATACGTTATATCGGCGCGATTTCAGGCGGGTCATGGATTTCGACACCTTATTGCTATCTGCCACATAACATTAGTGACCACGAATATTTAGGCGATGACGTCGAAACACGGCAGTTAAAACCAGAGTTTATCAGAAATGATGATGAGAGCGCAATATTGCCCCGCCAAATTGCACGCTCAGAAATCCTGCGCTCCGTTGGTGTAAATTTACTCACCTCCATTGTAGGCCGCAGTTTGTCCCTGCCCACAATCCCCTTCTTAGGCATACAGTTCAGTCTTGATGACGTAACAGAGATATGGAACCGTATCATTAGCGAATTATACCTTGATGATATCGGGCTTGGTGGCGACCAATATGCCTGTTGGACGGATAAACAAGTCAAGGGCATTTTAAAACGTAATCAAAACATATTCGGAAAATCTAAACTCGAGCGCAATGACTTCGTGACCTATACTCGCGACCGCCCTTATCTTTGTATCAATGGTGCGATGAACCAAGACAGCTATCTTATCCGTGATGACAGGGATGAAAAGTTTAGACCCTTGGGACTTCGGTCTTGGGAACATTATGAATTTACGCCTTATTACAGCGGCATCCACCGCCATAGTCGCGGCAAAGGCAAATTAAATGTTGGTGGCGGTTATAAGGAAAATATTGGCATGGATACGCTGGGCGGCCTTGCAACCCCACAATCCGTCAAAGTATCACCGGGTCGAGTAAACCACCGTTTTTCATTACAAGATATTATGGGCATATCAGGGGCAGCCCCCGCCTATATTTTGCAAAATATTACCCGATTTGCTGGCAAACAAAACTTGGCTAATACGCTTAGAAATGAATGGGGCGGCATCACAGCGCTTGATGGCAGCTTTGACAATAATCGCGGCGTCATGAAAATTTTCCCAAAGATGCGAGACTGGCCAGTACAATATTTTGCGAAACCTGTTACCGTAGAACGCTTTTTTGGTGATGGGGGATATGTGGATAATTACGGCATCATCCCGCTCTTAAAACGCAAGGTTCGTAAAATTATTGTCTTAATCAATACTGATATTGCGATTGACGGCACACTTGATCAAATGATGAAAGGCGAGGGCGTTGATAGTTTTATCCTGACGCTGTTTGGGCAAGCTACAGGGAGAAAACCTACCCTAACAAGCCCATCCAATCAATTACAACCCGGGCGCTTTTTTGGACGAGAAAATGGACAGGTTTTTGATAATGCGCAATTAAAGTCCACCCTTGAAGGCTTGATTAAAAATCGCGCGCCAAACCGCAATGCGCATAACGGTCCTATTTTTCACCGCGCCGAATATGTGACCTGCGACAATGAATTCTATGGTGTGGAGGCGGGGCACCACTGTCAAATCCTGTGGATGTATAATGACTTGAACTTAGATTGGTGCAAAGCGCTGCCAGATGAAACGGCCGCGATGATACGCAGTCCAGATCATAAAAACCTCGGGACGTTTCCCCATTTTTCAACATTTTTGACCCAGTCCGATCGCGCGGATTTTTTAAGCCCCGAAAGCTTTGCAGAAATCCTTGAAGGGTGGGAAGAGGCAGGATTAAAGGCGGCCATAAGGCGTAGCGGTCATGACAGAATGATAGATCTTGATCCGTCCCAAGTTGCTTTGGCGGCTAATCACGCCAGTTTTAATATCAAAGCGGTAAAGGCTGAGCTTGATGCGCTCATGATGTTTTAAAGCAAGGGATTAAAGCAACGGCTGACCTTACGCTCTTGACCTTATCCTTATAGCGATTGAAAAGGTAGCATGAGCAATCCTTCCGTTTTCAAGACCCTGTCAGGGCACCGCTTGGCCTATCACAAAGTCGACGGCGCTGGGCCAACCGTTATTTGGTGTGGGGGTTTGAAATCAGATATGGAGGGCAGCAAGGCGCTGCATTTGCACAGCTGGGCGAAAGACGCTGGCCGTGCCTATATCCGCTTTGATTATTTTGGTCACGGGGTCAGTGATGGTGAGTTTACCGACGGCACGATATCGCGCTGGGCGGGTGACGTTTTAGATATGATTGATCATGTCGCAGACGGTGATGTCATTTTGGTCGGCTCATCCATGGGCGGCTGGGCGAGCTTGCTCGCGGCAACTGCGCGGCCCAAAAGGGTGCAGGCGCTGGTGCTGATTAATCCCGCGCCGGATTTTACGCAAAAACTGACCTATGCGTCATTTTCCGATATTCAACGCGAAGATTTGGAACGCGACGGCGTGGTTTATTTGCCGTCAGATTATGACGAGCCCTATGCCTATTCCAAGGCCTTAATCGATGATGGTCGCGCGCGGCAAATTCTCGACGCGCCAATTAATTTTGACGGGCCTGTGCGTATCCTCCAAGGCATGAGCGATGATGTGGTGCCGCCGGAATATTCCCGCCGCATCATGGACGTCATCCGCAGCGAAGACGCGACTTACACGCTGGTTAAAGGCGGTGACCATAGCTTGTCTCGCCCGCAAGATTTGGCTTTGCTGGTACGGAGTTTGGACGGATTACTCATCACGTAAATGTGACGCCATACTTTATGCAATACGTCTAACGTCGAATAAATTTGGAGAACTCTATGTCTTATAAATCAATCGCAGCAACTCTATTCACGATCGCATTAGGGGCGTCCCTGACCGCTTGTTCTGGCGCGGATAAGCCCAATAAAACCACAGCATCAGACACCACACAATCTGCGCAATCAACTGACATAAAGGCTAAGGCTGTTTTGATTTACGCTGATTGGTGCGGGAGCTGCAAAGTACTGGACCCGAAGATTAAAGCGGCCCGAGACATGGCCCGAGACATGGGTGATGTTCCAGCACTTGATTTTGTCACGCTGGATTACACAGATAAAGACGTTGATGCCTTTTACGCCCAAGCCAAAGCCGCGGGCGTAGAAGATGCTGTGCGCGCGCATTTGGACGGGACCATTAAAACAGGTCTGCTGTTAATGGTGGATTTGGATGATCAGGCGGTGCTGGACGTGATAACAAAAGCGCAAGATGCTCAGCAAATCCTATTCGCCATGAAAGACGCCGCCGCGCGGTCATAATAAGGTAAAATTGCGTTGACGGGCGTCATGGTGGTAAGGCTATAACGTCCTATGCCCGCGTCAACTGATAACCCCACAGGCCCCATTGTTCCGCTGTCGATGCGGCCACGGTCTGGCCCTTATTCAGGATTAAATGCCCGTTCTGCCAAACGGTTTTTAACGGCGCAGTTTAGCGAGGCTGGCCTGCCGACACCCGACATTGACGCGCGAGAGCTGGTCTTGGCCGCGACGGCTATGACCCATAGTGAGTTGATCGCAAATGGCACAGAGTTTTTATCCCAAGAGGTTTTTGCCCAAATATCAGATTATGCGGCACGGCGTCTGTCGGGCGAACCTGTCGATCATATCTTGGGGCGGCGCGGGTTTTATGGACGAGATTTTAAAGTGACCAAAGATGTGCTGTCACCGCGCCCTGATACAGAGGTCTTGATCGATAAGGCGCTGGCATTTTTAAAACCCTTTAAAGCTCCGCGAATTTTAGACCTTGGCACAGGAACGGGGGTGCTCGCGATCACGCTCTTAACGGAATTGCCCCATGCGCAGGCATGCGCTGTGGATATATCGCAAAAAGCTTTGTCTGTGGCACGGGTAAATGCCCAAAGCCACGGCGTTGATGACCGTTTAATGCTGTTAAAATCTGATTGGTTATCACATGTGGACAGCTCATATGAGCTGATAATATCCAACCCGCCTTATATTGACGCGCAAGCGATGGCGGCTTTGTCGTCAGAGGTGGCAGGTTTTGACCCTGCGCTAGCCTTGGCGGGCGGTGAAGACGGACTATCCGCTTACCGGATCATAAGTGCGCAGGCGCGCGACTATCTTACACCCAACGGTCAATTGATTATAGAAATTGGCTTTGATCAAGGTCGCACCGTGCCAGATATTTTACGCGGCGATGGTTGGGACGCCATATCAGTGAGCCAAGACCTAGCGGGGCAAGACCGCTGCGTGCAGGCCCGAAAACCCGCCCTTTAACAAAGGCCAAAACGGGCGCAAAAAAGGCCTTGGCGGGGGGCTTTGTTTTTGCTAGGTGTTTTACGTGCACTGATCGCGGGTATTAACGCCACAGTCCACTAAAGCCCAAACGTTCATAATCATCACTGGCAAGAGGCCACGATGGTTTGCGAAATAAGTCGCATTATAATGTCGGACGGATAAGGCCATAATAAGGAACATTGCAATGAAACGCCAACGTGGACGTAATCGCAATAATAACAACAATAACAATAAGAATAACAATCCTAACCGCTCGCTCGATAGCAACGGCCCGGACGTTAAAGTGCGCGGCAGCGCCAGCCATATTTACGATAAATATGTAACCTTGGCCCGTGACGCGACCAGTTCAGGGCACCGGGTTAAGGCCGAAAACTATTTGCAACATGCCGAGCACTATCTGCGTATTGTCAATGAGCAAGAAGCCGCCAAACAAGCTGCTCGCGAAGAACGCGAAGCCCGTGAAGCCGCTCAACACGCCAAACATAATAATAACAATGATGACGACACAGAGGCCAAAGCGGGTCGCCGTGGTAATCGCAGTCGCCACAACCGCAATGATGATGAAAAGGGCGAAACAACGGCAAAAGAGCCCGCGACAGAAACCTCTTCCGAGGACAAACCCAAGCGCGCATCGCGTCAGGTGAAAACGAAGTCAGAGCCCAAGTTAGATGTTAAGTCAGACGTTAAGTCAGAACCCGCTGGCCTTGATGTCGTTGAGCCAGGGTCTAAATCAGAACCCACGCCAGATATAAACGCTGAAGACGCTCCAAAACGTCGCCGCCGCGCCCCCGCCCGTAAAAAGGCAGACGATACAGTCGACGCAGCGGAATAGCGTTTGCCAATTGACTGACCCATTGGTCAGCCAATCATGATTATTTGAACCTTCGTAGGCTGTAAAGCTTGCGGAGGTTTATCATTTTACCCCCCTTGATGCGCCTGAATAAATTCCTATTTGAGTCTTAACAGATTTTGAAAGGAATATTGTTATGGATATTCAACACTACACACAACGGGCACGCGCGGTTATTCAAGCGGCCCAAAATGACGCGCTGACCCGCGATCATCAGCAAATCACGCCGAGCCATATTATGGCAGGTCTATTGGCTGAGCCGGGCGGTTTGCCGACAAATTTATTGCAAATGGCGGGCGGTAAGGCTGACGTTTTAACATCAGCCGTCGAGGCATCTTTGTCCAAGCAACCGCAAGTACAAGGCGGGTCTGGCCTGACGCTGAGCAGTGCGGCGGCGAAGATTTTTGCCAATGCGGAAAAGTCCGCCAAAACTGCGGGCGATGCCTTTGTGACATTAGAGCGACTATTGCTAGCCACAGTGTTAAATGCGGATAAAGACCTCCTAGGCGCGCTTAAATCGGCAAATGTTGATAAGGCCCGCGTGACGGACGCGATTAAATCCGTGCGCAAAGACGAGCCCGTGACATCTGATAACGCGGAAGATCAATATGACGCGCTGTCGAAATATGCGCGCGACCTGACCCAAGCGGCACGCGAAGGCAAGCTTGACCCCGTGATTGGGCGAGACGAAGAAATTCGCCGGACGATGCAAGTCCTCTCGCGGCGATCAAAAAACAATCCGCTGCTGATAGGTGAGCCGGGGGTTGGTAAAACCGCCATAGCGGAAGGCCTGGCCAACCGCATCGTGTCGGGTGACGTGCCAGAGTCTATTCAAGGCAAAAGCCTACTGGCATTAGATATGGGGGCGCTGATTGCGGGGGCGAAATATCGCGGTGAGTTTGAAGAACGGTTGAAAGCGGTCCTAAAAGACATTGAAAAAGCCGATGGTCAAATCATCCTGTTCATTGACGAAATTCATACTTTGGTCGGGGCGGGTAAAGGCGACGGCGCGATGGATGCCGCAAACTTGTTAAAGCCAGCCTTAGCGCGCGGAGAGCTTCACTGTGTCGGCGCGACAACCCTGGATGAATACCGCAAACATTTGGAAAAAGACGCGGCCCTCGCCCGGCGTTTCCTGACCGTGTTTGTCAATGAGCCAACGGTGGAAGACACTGTGTCTATCCTGCGCGGTTTGAAAGACAAATATGAAGTGCATCACGGTATTCGGATTTCAGACGGCGCGATCATTGCGGCGGCACAACTCTCTGACCGTTATATCACCGACCGGTTTTTGCCTGACAAAGCGATTGATCTGATGGACGAAGCGGCCAGCCGCCTGCGTATGCAAGTGGATAGCAAGCCAGAAGCACTGGATGAAATTGACCGCCGCTTAGTACAGTTAAAAATCGAAGTAGAAGCCTTGAAAAAGGAAAAGGATGAGGCCTCTAAGGACAGGCTCGCGCGGCGCAAAGACGAAATTGCCGCGCTGGAATCGCAATCAGACGAGATGAGCGCCGCTTGGCAGGCGGAGAAATCCAAACTGGCATCGGCGACCGACGTGAAAGAACAGCTAGAGCAAGCACGGTTTGAGCTACAAGACGCTGTGCGGCGCGGAGATTATGAGACCGCGGGACGGTTGCAGCATGAAGACATCCCGGAGCTGGAACGTCATATGGCCACGCTCGAAACCGCCGTTGGTGATGAGCCGTCTTTGGCCAGTGAAACTGTCACAGCGGAAACCATCGCAACCGTTGTGTCGCGTTGGACAGGTGTGCCCGTTGAGAAAATGCTAGAGGGTGAGCGCGACAAACTTTTGAATATGGAGGCAGCCTTATCGGCGCGCGTCGTGGGGCAGTCCGAAGCCGTCAATGCCGTGTCGGATGCCGTGCGCCGCGCCCGCGCAGGTCTGAAAGATCCCGCCCGTCCCATTGGGTCCTTTTTATTCCTTGGCCCCACGGGTGTCGGTAAAACAGAGCTGACCAAAGCTTTAGCAGGGTTCATGTTTGATGATGACAGCGCCATTACGCGGCTGGATATGAGTGAGTATATGGAAAAACATTCTGTGGCACGCATGATTGGCGCACCGCCCGGCTATGTCGGTTATGAAGAAGGCGGCGCACTGACCGAAGCCGTACGTCGTCGTCCCTATCAAGTCGTGTTATTTGACGAAGTTGAAAAGGCCCATCCCGATGTGTTTAACGTGCTGTTGCAAGTGCTGGATGATGGACGCTTGACCGATGGTCAAGGCCGCACGGTCGATTTTCGCAATACGCTGATTATCATGACGTCCAACATCGGCGCGCAGCATTTGTTGAACTTGGGCGACGGCGACAATGTCAACGCGGCCCGCATCGGGGTCATGGCTGAGGTTAACGCCCATTTCCGGCCCGAGTTTTTAAACCGCCTTGATGAAATCCTGCTGTTTGAGCGGCTAAAGCCAGAGCATATGGGCGCCATCGTCGATATTCAAATCAAGCGACTACAGGGCTGGTTAAAAGACCGTCAGATCACAGTCGAGTTATCAGATGCGGCGCGAGACTGGCTCGGACAGCAAGGTTACGACCCGTCATATGGTGCGCGACCGTTAAAGCGTGTTATCCAAAAATCTGTGCAAGATGCCCTTGCGCGAATGGTTTTGGCCGGTGATTTGGCCGATGGGCAAGCTGTGAAGGTTGATGTCGATAAAGGCAAAATTGTCCTTCAAGCGGATTAAGGCCCTAAAAACACAGCATATTTCAACATTTTCAACACCCAGCCACTGCGCTGGGTGTTTTCATTTCGACCCTAACAATGACAGCGCTAGAAAAAACCTACGCCGTTAACCATATTTTTCTAGTAAAATACAACTTTATGGCTTACGTTAACCATAGTGTGGGTCTTTTGGGGGGAAATGTGTCGTAATACGGCGCAATGATATCCAAAAGGAATTATCTTAACTGTCTGGTAGGGACATAACTTAAGGAGTTACACATGCGTGAACTAACAACCACTGAAATCGAAACCGTCGTTGGCGGATCAGGTCCAGTCATCATCGAAACATCATCTGGTCCAGTCATCATTGAGACATCGGGTCCAGTAATTATCGAAACGTAAGTTTTGAGAAAATAAATTTTGAAACCTCACTTTTGTGAGGTTTTTTTTATGAAAAAATCATTTTTTAACACCCGTGTTATATCTCAAGATATTAGCGGGTTTTTTTATGCAGTTTTCTTTGTTCATTCTGCGAGCAATATTCATATCATGTGCATTTTTCCTAATGCAGCAATCAAGCTTGGCTGACTCTAATCCTCCAGACAATATTCACGATCGCGCAATCAATCTCGCCCTTAGCATTGAAGAGGACATGCAACGGGAAGCAAGCACGAATCCTACTTTAAGGTTTAGCGAAAATAGGCAATCTGATGACATTCTGCAAAATCTAAGAGCTAAAATTTTCGAGGAATTTAGTGCTGGAAATGACATAAGCGCTAGTAATATTCTCGACGAGTATATGAACACTGCCAAGCACGGAAAATCAGATACGGACATAGCCTTAGCACAAATTTTTTCAAGTTTGTTTGAAGTTTTCAATCCGACCACGCGCGACACAGAGAGCATCAAACAAGGTATAGACTATTTAAAATTACTTCCTGAAAGCGAAGATTGGTTTATAAACAATAAGATTAATCTACTCCTCGCCTACTTATACGGCTATCAGGATAATCTGCCTTTAGCTCTTAGCTACGCGACTGAATCTTTAAATGTTATTCCAAACCAAAAGGGTATGGAAGAAGCCTCTGCAAGAATCGGCGCCTATGACGCCATAGCCTATTTTCATTGCTATTTAAGAAACCCTGAATTGGCTATCCCGGCAATTCAAAGCGCTCTTGAACTGAGAAGACAAGGTGGGGAAGTGGTCAACGGAATACACGAAATCAACAATCTCATATATGCTTTTTCTGGAGGGATTGACAATAAAACAGCTTTAGATTTGATTGAAATATTGCTGCGAATTGAAAAAACGCATCAACCGCTATCTTTAGGCATTACAGAACTAAGAGCATCCCAAATTTATATAGATCAGCATAGTTATGCTAAAGCACTTGAATTTACCAATGCCGGCCTCGCCATTGCAACACATGGCACTATAATTAGAAATCTACAGCTGTCACATGTGCAAGCCTTAGCGGGGCTTGGGGATAGTGAATCCGCAAAACTTGCACTGTTATTGGTCATGCAGCAAATCGCTGATGGAGAGCGGCGCTCGCTATTTCTGCAACGCGAATTAACGCGTGCCAACGCCCTTATCGCAGCAGCCGAGGGCGATACAGCGGCCGCTATGTCCCTGATGCAGCGTTATAATGACCTATCCGTGCAGCGAATTTTGCAATCTAATAATTCCGACACAGCGTCGCTGCTAGCCAATTTGGAGAATGACAAAACGCGTCAGAGAGAGCGCGCGGAAATGCAAGCGCTTAAACAGGCTGCTTTGGAAAACCGTATTAAGCTTGGCTTGGCGCTGTTGATTATCATGGTGGGTATGCTGATTTTCGCGCTGGCTTATGTCTTTTTCATGCGTTACCGCGCAAAAACCGCCGAGCAGCTCGCGATTGCGGCCGAAGCGGCCCTTTCGGGCGAAAAAGCAAAATCGCAATTCCTCGCCCTTGTCAGTCACGAATTACGCACGCCTCTTAACGGGATTATAGGAATTGCTGATTTATTATCAAAAACAGCGCCGACTGAAGATCTGCGTCATAAAATTGGAATCGTGAATAAATCGGGTCACGATTTGTTACAATTAGTGGAACAAGTGCTAGATATGTCGAGAATTGATGCCAATGAAATGGAAATTTTTCCAGAATATACCTCGATCAACACAATGGTCGAGAGCCTAGACGCGTTATGGCGTCCGACGATTGAAGCCAAAGGTGTCGCCTTTACGACCCATTTGGACGGATCTGTGCCCAGCCGCATTAAAGTTGATCCGCTGCGCCTGCGCCAATGTATTAATAATCTGATTTCTAACGCTGCAAAATTCACCAGCGAAGGCCGTGTGCATATGCATATCACCGCCGACCCTATTGACGGTAGGGACGCCATTAAGTTGAAAGTCGTTGTCGCGGATACAGGTATCGGGATGACCGACACTGTGATGGGGAATTTGTTCAAACCCTTCGTTCAAGCCGATAGCTCTATCACACGCCAATATGGGGGCTCTGGACTTGGTCTTGCGATTACGCGGAGCCTCGCTCGCATGATGGACGGTGATGTTAGCGTGGTGAGCCGCAAAGATGCGGGGACTGAATTTACCCTAAGCTTAGAGATGCTTGCCATTTACGATGCTGAAATTTTAAACTCTGTCGACGCCGTTTTCCAAGACATTGACGGGGCGCAAACGGACGTTACACAGAACACTCAGATACATGTGGCCGCAACGGCCCACGCTCCGAATGCTGCGCAGGCTTTGGATTTTGCGGCAGACAGAGACGGGAGCACCGCGCCGTCGGAGCCCGCCCCATATGATGCCCAAATTGACGCAGAGATGGACGATATTTTAGGCGTCTTCCCCGAGGGTTTAGTCGCGGCCAAATATAGTGATGTAAACGCAACGTCCCACACGGCACCAGGTCTTGATCATAGCGCAGGCCCGCTTAGCAGAAACGCAGACTATGATTTAATCATGGACACGAGCCCGGCTCCCGCACAGGATCAACATGACGCCACACATGACATCGCCATCCAGCCGCCAGCCCGCAATGCGCAAGTCGCTGTATCGCGTGAGCCCGCACAACGCGCGTCACAAGTTCAAACTTTGGACGAAGCAAATATTGACAGCTTACAAGGCTTACGGGTTTTAATCGTAGAGGATGTTCCCTCTAACCACGACGTTATGAAGATTTTCCTAGAACCGCAGGGCTGCCTTGTTATGGGCGCTGAAAATGGTGCTGTGGCTGTCGATGCCGCCAACACACAGGAATTTGATGTTATTCTTATGGATATTCGCATGCCAGAAATGAACGGCATAGAGGCGACCAAAGCCATTCGGGAACGCGGTGGTTTGAACGCCCATGTACCCATTATTGCATTAACCGCCGACGCCACAGCGGAGAACAACGCGCAGTGTATGGCAGCAGGCGCGGATATATTCCTGACCAAGCCCATCATCGCTACAGAGCTATATGACGCCATCCGCTTTGTCCGTCGCCAAGCACTACGCCGCGCGCTACGCACAGGGCGTCAGTCTTCGCCAAATGTCCGCATAGAGGATGATCGCAGACGGGCCTAAAGGCCTTTGCTTATTAGTCTTGCCCGACGGCCTCGGCAATATTGCTAAAGCCGTCCGCTTTTAGGCGGGACGATAAATCACGGCGAATATCCATGACTAGGCCTGGGCCGTGGTACACCAGCGCGGAGTAGAGCTGCACAGCTTTGGCGCCTGCACGAATTTTAGCATAGGCCTGCGCCCCGCTGCTGATGCCGCCAACACCGATTAAATCAATAGACCCATTGGCCGCATCGGAAAACTCGCGCAAGATTTCTGTCGAGGGCTCAAATAACGGCGCACCCGATAGACCGCCCCCCTCCCCTTTATGAGGGCTTTGGAGATCATCAGGGCGCGCGATTGTCGTGTTGGATACGATGATCGCGTTCATGCCGTAATTGCGCGCTTGTTCAACGATACGTTCGATTTGTACGCTATCCAGATCGGGGGCGACTTTTAGGAATATCGGCACAGACGGCGCGTCGCCGGTCAGCTCAGCGCGGGCTTCGGAAATACGTCCCAGCAAATCGTCCATCGCGCCCGCCTCTTGCAGGCCGCGTAGGCCCGGCGTGTTGGGACTAGAGATATTAATCGTAAAGTAATCCGGTAATCCCCAAAGCGCCGACAGCCCCGCAACGTAATCGCCAATACGGTCATCACTGTCTTTATTCGCGCCAAGGTTTGCCCCGACAATGCCGCCTTTATTTTTACGCCGCACCAGCCGCATCCGAAAGGCATCAAGCCCGCCGTTATTAAACCCCATTCGGTTGATAACGGCCTTATCTTCGGTCAGGCGAAAAAGGCGGGGTTTAGGGTTACCCGTCTGCGGGCGCGGGGTGACTGTTCCGCACTCAACAAAACCAAAACCCGCCGCCAACATCGCATCTGGCACTTGCGCGTTTTTATCAAACCCTGCCGCTAGTCCAACAGGGTTGGGCAAAGACAGCCCGCCAACTGTAACGGCAAGGTCTGGCGCGATAACGTCCCGCGCAATCGGGCCAAGGCCCGATTGCAACGCTTTTATCGTGGCATTATGGGCGGTCTCGGCGGGCAGCTTACGCATGGCCGCTGTACCAATCTTATACAGCAGTGCCATCTAAGATGCGTCTTTGGCCAAAAACTCAGTCGGGTCATAAAGACCGTCAGGACCCGCCGACAAACGCACATCATCCACCACATGGCTCATGGGGAGCGGGGCGTAATAATGCGGGAAATAGATATCCCCACGGGCCAGCTCATAGACGAGCTTATCCTCTAGCCCGTCGGTTTTAATTTTAACCAATATAACAGCCTGCCCGCGTGTCACCGCCGTGGTGTAATATTTATCCAATGTGGATTTAACGTGTTCAGCCGTGGACAGATGGATATAGCCGTCACGCTTATCATCGACGCTGCCAATATATTCGCCCATGGCTTTCATGATCGACCATTCAGACATGCGCAGGATTTTATAAATATAGGGATAGGCATCCGGGGAAGGCGCCTCGGTAAGGGTATCATCACTCATAATCGGCTTTCGCACAAAACTTGCGCAATTCAGCCTGAACTGCGCACAGAATTAGGACGCAGGGTTTGCGTCAGTTATTTCCACCTTAATTGGACTCGTCGCGTTTCGCAATCACCGCCAAGACGTTTTCATAAATAACGTCATTATGATGGAGGGACTGTCATGCGAAACTTAGAACTATTCAATAACAAGGCCGTAAAGGCCACGGGGGTTAGCGCCCTCTTAATGGCTGTCGCTGGGGTCGCTTTTGCCCAAGACAGCGACCTCGCTGCGCAAGTCGCAGCCAATGCCGCCAATGATGATTTCATCTTTACCACTTTGTTATTCCTACTCGGTGGCGTCCTCGTCATGTGGATGGCGGCAGGGTTCGCAATGCTAGAGGCGGGCCTTGTGCGCACGAAAAACGTGTCCATGCAGTGCCTAAAGAATATCATGCTCTATTCTGTTGCAGGTATTATGTATTGGGTTGTCGGTTATAACCTTATGTATACAGGCGTTGACGGCGGCTATTTTGGCAGCTTTGGTCCGTATAGCTGGCCCGGTGCTGGCGAAGGCAGCATAGAAGACGGCAGCTACTCTGTGGCCTCTGATTGGTTCTTCCAAATGGTGTTCTGCGCGACCACAGCATCGATTGTCTCTGGTACACTCGCTGAACGTATCAAATTCTGGCCCTTCATTATCTTTGTCGCCATTCTGACGGGTATCCTTTACCCGATTACAGGGTCGTGGGAATGGGGCACAGGCTGGTTAGACGCACGCGGCTTCTCTGATTTTGCAGGCTCTACACTGGTTCACTCTGTCGGCGGCTGGGCCGCTCTCGCAGGTGCAATTCTGCTAGGGGCGCGTAAAGGCAAATACGGCGCTGACGGTAAAGTCACGCCTATGCTGGCCAGCTCTATTCCGCTTGCCACACTGGGTACATTTATTTTGTGGATGGGGTGGTTTGGTTTTAACGGCGCGTCACAGCTTGCTTTTGGTACCATTGCTGATGCCTCTGATGTGTCCAAGATTTTCGCCAATACAAACCTTGCCGCTTGTGGTGGCGTGATTGTTGCCGTCGCCCTGACACAGATCCTTTACAAGAAGATTGATGTGACCATGGCACTCAACGGTGCGCTTGCAGGCCTTGTCGCGATTACGGCAGAACCCCTCGCCCCGAGCGCGTTTTCAGCGATTATCATCGGCGGTATCGGTGGCCTAATTGTTGTGCTGGCCGTGCCTATGCTCGACAAGCTTAAGATTGACGATGTTGTCGGGGCCATTCCGGTTCACCTTTTTGCGGGTATCTTTGGCACGATGATTGTTCCGTTCTCCAATTCAGACGCCAGCTACCTCACACAGTTCATCGGTGTGGTCTCTATCGGTGCCTTCATCACGCTAGCCAGCTTGGTTATCTGGTTCATTATGAAAGTCACTATCGGTATCCGCGTCTCAGAAGAAGACGAATATATCGGACTAGATCAAGCCGAAGTTGGTATCCCGGCCTACCCTGAATTTGTGAACAGCTAGGAACAAATAACCCAGCACCTCACGGTCATTGCCGTGGGGCGCCTTAACGATACTGAGCCCGACCGCACTTCATCTGTGCAGAGTCGGGCTTTTTTTGTTTAATTTTTAGGCGCGAAGCTGTGAAACAGCGGTGCTCCACAGAAAGCGCTACAGACGCACAAAGATTATCCCCTAGCTGCAATCTTAAAAATAAAGGTCTAAAGGGGAAATTATGATGAAATTTTTAATCAAGGGCTTTAGCCTAAGCCTTGGGGCTGTTTGCCTATCGTCACTGGCCAACGCGCAAGACGCAAATGCTGTTTCCGCAGGTGACACGGCATGGATATTGACCGCCACAGCCTTAGTCCTGTTTATGTCTTTACCCGGCTTGGCATTATTTTACGGCGGCTTGGTCCGCGCGAAAAATTATCTCTCTGTCTTAATGAAAGTTTACGCCATCGCCGCACTGGCCTCCATTATTTGGGTTGTAGCGGGTTATTCAATAGCCTTTGGCGAAGGCGGTGCGTTGTGGGGCGGGCTTGATAATTTATTTCTAAAAAACCTCACGCGTGACAGCGTCAGCGGCACAATCCCAGAATCAGTTTTTCTGGCCTTTCAAATGACCTTTGCCGTTATCACACCGGGCTTAATTGTTGGCGCCTTTGTTGAGCGCGTAAAATTCCTACCCGTTATGATATTTACCGCACTTTGGTTGCTTGTCGTCTATGCGCCTGTCACCCATTGGGTTTGGGGCGGCGGCTGGCTCGCGGATCGCGGCGTGATTGATTTTGCGGGTGGCTTGGTCGTGCACGCGACGGCAGGGATTTCAGCGCTCGTTTACGTCTTTATGCTCGGCAAGCGCGCAGGCTTCCCGCATGAGCTTTCCCCGCCGCATCGCCCCGGTATCGTCATGATTGGCGCGTCTATGTTATGGGTCGGCTGGTTTGGGTTTAACGGCGGCTCGCAACTTGCCGCGGATGGTGGGGCGGGTATGGCGCTTCTTGTGACGCATATTGCCGCCTCTACCGCGACCCTTGTCTGGATTGGATTAGAAGCTATGGCCAACCGTAAACCGACTTTGGTCGGCGCGGCGACAGGCACAATCGCAGGCCTTGCCACAGTGACGCCTGCGGCGGGCGTGCTTGGCCCGGGCGGGGCCATCCTTATGGGTCTCGCAGGGGGCTTCGCGTGTTACTATATGGTTCACCTGATCCGCGTAAAGCTGTCGATTGATGACAGCCTTGACGTGTTTGCCGTGCACGGCGTTGGCGGCATTGTGGGCATATTACTGCTCCCGTTTTTATCGGCCACGGCCCTAGGCGGGACAGGCGACGGTAATTTCACAACACAGCTCCTCGGCACGGCCGCTGTTGTGGCATGGTCAGCCATTGCCAGCGTTATTATCCTCGGCCTTCTAAAGGTCACATTGGGCCTTCGGGTGACGCAAGAAGAGGAATATGTCGGACTGGATACCAGCCTCCACGGCGAGAACGCCTATAACGGCTAAGCGCCAGCTTGCGCTGAATTAATTCCCCCGCCAGACTGACGTTTGGCGGGGTTTTTCGTGCCTTGACGACATAGGAATATTTCCCTAAACACATATAAAATTGGTAGTGACAAAATTATATGATTACGCATAGCGAAATTTGGTTTGCGATTGACCGCTTGGCAGAAAAAACAGGCCGCAGCCCATCAGGGTTGGCCGTAGAAGCTGGCCTTGACGCGACATCCTTTAATCGGTCCAAGCGCGTATCAGGATCAGGCAAAGACCGCTGGCCGTCCACCGAAAGCGTGTCAAAAATCCTGTCCGTTGTTGGTGTCAGCTTTGAAGATTTTGCTACATTAGCCCAAGGCACACATGCCCAAGGCGCGGCCGTTCCGTTGATTGGCTTGGCCCAAGCGGGCGAAAACGGATATTTTGATGATAGCGGCTTTCCCGTCGGCAGCGGTTGGGAAGAAGTGCGGGTACCGGGCACGGGATTTGACGGTGTTTATGCCCTACAAATCGCAGGCGATAGTATGGCGCCCGTTTTTCGCGCAGGCGACAAAGTCCTTGTTGATCCCAGCCAGACGCCGCGCCGCGGCGACCGCGTTGTCGTTAAAACGATGGACGGCGAAATTATGGCTAAGGAACTTCACCGTATCACGGCCCATAAAATAGAGCTGATATCGCTCAACCCCGATTATGATGACCGAGAGCTAAGGCGCAAAGATGTGCAATGGGTCGCGCGTATTGTCTGGTGTTCGCAATAGCGCTTGTGTCTTTGCCCCACCCCTCCTAAATAGAGCGCAGAATTAACACGGGTTACCCTCATGAATTTATTACAGTCTATCTTGGTCTATTTTGTCGGACCCGCGCTCAGCTTGCTCGTGTTTCTTATCTTTGCTTGGGTCATTATGAGCTGGCTTGTTGGCTTTGGCCTGATTAATTTACGCAATCCGATGGTCGCGCAAATTTATCAAGGCATTAACCGCATTTTGACGCCGATCATGGCCCCCTTTCAGCGTATCATACCGCCCATTGGCGGCATGGATTTATCACCCATTGTTGTGCTACTGCTTATCCAATGGGCAAAGGGTTATGTGTTGCCGTCGCTTATCAATGCGGTCGGCTAAACCGCTAATCGTCGCCTAAAGTCTCGGTAAAGAACTCTAAAATCTGACGGTCGCGGTGAACGCGGTTCGCCTCTGACCGAAAGCCGTGCTTTTCACCAGGATAGGTCATGACCCGCATATTATGGGCGTTGCGCTTTTGCATTTCGTCCATCAGCTTTATCGAGTGGCGAAAGACGACATTGTCATCGGCCATGCCGTGGATAAGAAGCACCGGTTCCGTGAGCCCGTCAAGATAAGGAAAAACCGACCCATTTTCATAGGCCCCGCCCGTATAATTCGGGTGGTCTTTGCGCGGGTCGCCCAAATAGCGTTCTGTATAGGCGGTATCATAAAGCGCCCAATCCGTCACAGGCGCGCCCGATACGCCGGATTTGTAAATATCAGTTTGCCCCAACATATGCAGGGACATGTAACCACCATATGACCAGCCATAAACACCCATTTTGTCGGGGTCGATAAAGTCTTGGGATTTTAGCCAGTCGGCCCCTACGCGTTGATCAACGACTTCGGCCCGGCCCATCGCGCGGTAGAGCACATCTTCAAAGGCTTTGCCGCGATTGGTCGCCCCGCGTCCATCAATTTGGAACACCACAAAGCCGTGATGGGCGAGCATGCGCGCCAATTCGCGACGATGCCATGATTTATTGACCCGCTGCACACCCGGACCGCCGTAAACAATGGTGACGCTAGGGCGTTTTTCCCCGGGCTGTAAGTCCAGCGGTTTATAAAGCATATAATCCAGCATTGTGCCGTCTTCGGCCGGGATGCGGCCAAATTCGGGCGTGATATGCGCGTCCAAGTAGGGGGCGTAAGGATGGTTATCATCCAGCGCATTTTCATTCAGCCATGCAAGCGGCGTCCCGTCCGCGGTGAACGCGCGTGTTTGGGGCGGCGTATCAGGATTTGAAAAGCCGCCAATATAACGCGTACACCCCCGGTCAAAACGCGCGCTATGCATGCCGTCGCCTTGCGTAATTTGGGTGAGGTCCCCAGATCCCATATCCACTTTGAACAGATGGCTTTCAAGCGAACTATCGCGCCACCCCGAAACATAAGCCGTCTGGCTGTCCTGGTTCACACAATTAAGACCGTTCACCAAAAACCCCTCTGGGGTCAGTGCCGTCATATCGCCGTCTTTTGAGACGCGAAAAAGTTGCCGCTTATCTGACTTTTCTGACATCCACAGCAAAGAGCCGTCTTTTTGCGGCATCAGATTACTATCGATATTAAGCCAAGTCGGAGATGTTTCTTCAAACAAGGTCGATGAGGCACCCGTGACGGGATTAATTTTCAAAATGGTGTGGGTTTTGTTATCGCGCGATAATATCCCAGCATAAAGCGTTTTGCCGTCCACAGACCAAGCGGCGCGGGTCAGGTAAATATCGGGGTTATCACCAATATCAACCCATGTCGTCGCCCCACCTTTCGTGGAGACAACACCGAGTTTGACAGTCGCATTATCTGTGCCTGCAAAGGGGTAACGCTGGCTGATATTACCCACACCGTCTGCGCCAAACTCGATACGGTTTTCAATGGCGACGGGGCTTTCATCAATTTGTGTATAGGCAATTCGCGTGGCCGTTGGGTCAATCCAATATCCTGTGCGGCGGCCCAATTCTTCTTGGACAACAAAGCTGGCTGTGGCGTTGCGGATAAGGTCGGTTGCGCCGTCCGATAATTGCCGCTCTAGCCCTGTGGCCAACTCTGTGAGGTATAATTCGTTCCCGCGCACATAGGCAACAAAGCCGCCTTTGGTCGAGACTTTGGGATCAGTTTCAAATCCCTTTGTCGCCGTGATTTGGCGAGATTGTTTTGTGGACAAATCATAAGTGTAAAGGTCACCGCCCAAGGGGAACAATAACAAGTCTTTATTGACCCAGCTATAAGACACAATCCCGCTGCCGTATTCACGCATCCGTTCGCGACGGTTCTTTTCTTCTTCTGATAGCTCTTCGGGTCCAGCCAACAAATCAGTTGAGCTGACAAGAAGACGCCCTTCACCCGTTTCCAAATCATAGGCCCAGAGGTCTTGTTGATTGGCGTCATCCGCGCGCCCTTGCAGGACGCTGACTATTGTGCCGTCTGGCGAAATCGCTGCGCGGCGCAAGGTAGAGCCCGCGAGTGACGGCGAGGCGTTAATCCGCTCTGGCGTTAATTTACCGGGGCCAGGATCAGTAACGATATAGCTTTGCGTATGCGTATCATTCGTCGCCTGCATCGTGTTTTGAGGCTGACACGCCGCCAAGGCCAAAACAGCCACGCTAGAGGCCAGTAGGGTTTTACGCGTAAAAGAAAAAGCAAATGTCATGGTTCCGCCGTCATCGTTGTTTTGAATAATCTAGCGCGGCGGCGCATTATAGCAAGCGTGACATTGAGAAAGGCGCTAGGGTGTCACCACACCCTCACCCATCGCGCGTTTGCGCAGGGCCTCTATAATTTCACCCCGCACAAGGGCGGTTTCAACAGACGTCGGATCAGACGTCAAGGCCGCGTCAATATCGCGCTTTGCGGCGTCTAGCTGTCCTTGATTGCGGCGCGCATCAGCACGAAAGCGCAGGGCTTCGGCATTATCGCCGTCAAACACCAAAGCAGACGTCAAATCTGTCTCCGCAAAATCATATTTCCCTAAAAGCGCATAGGCCCGCGCCCGTGCAATACGCAGCGGGATATGGCTTTGGCGCAGCTCTAAACCATTGGTCGCGGAGCGGTAAGCTTCTTTGGGGAGGTTGGCCACCAGCCACAAATTCGCGGCCTCGGAATAATAATCCGCGCGCATATCTTTCGTCCCGCCTTGTTGGGAGGCCGCCAGCTTATCAAGACGGAAAGCCGCTTCTTCTTTATGGCCCACCGCAAACAATGCCATGGCCTCGCAATGTTTCGCGCGGCGACCGCCGCCGTCTGCGCGCCACATCATCGCCTCTTCAAAGGCTGTGTCCGGGTCTTCTGTGATACGCTCTAGGCATTTCTTATGCTTTAAATCGAACAGGTCATGGCGCACGGTGCTCTCACTATCCTCTGCGGCAAATGCAGCGGGCGCAAAAAAGACCATGACGGGCGCGACAAGGGCGACTAAGAAAGGGGTATGTTTCATGTGCCCCTCCTATCAAGACGCCCTGCCGCCGACAATACGAAGCTGCATTAAATTGCCGTCAGATAAACATATGCTGCTGCTGGGGTTTGGCTATTGCGCGAAAGCGGTGTTGGACCCGTTAAAGGCTGCCGGTTTTTCTATCAACGCAACATATCGCCGTGACGCGCAAAAAGCACAACTGATTGCGCTGGGTATCACCCCCGTATTTTTTGACGGCGCCATGACAGATGAACTGTCGAGCACGGTCAGGTCAGCCTCTCATATTCTATCCTCTATTCCGCCCAAAAACGGCATAGACCCCTTTGCCTCGCTGTTGGGCAACGCTGCCCTGTCTGCACGGCCCCTATGGGTTGGCTATCTTTCGGCGACATCCGTGTATGGCGATAGGCAGGGGCAATGGGTGTTTGAAGATGAATTATTATATCCCACGACTAAGCGCGGACGGGCGCGGGTCGAAGCCGAGCTTGCATGGCTTGAGACCGACTGGCCTGTACATATTTTTCGTCTAGCCGGCATTTACGGGCCAGACATATACGGCACGTCGCGTCATCCCTTTGACAAGCTACGCGCAGGGTCTGCCCGCGCGGTGATAAAGCCCGACCACATCGTTAACCGCATTCATGTGAACGACATCGCGAGCGCAGTGATGGCCAGCATTGATGCACCCAACCCCATGACCATTTATAATATCGCCGACGGACACCCCGCCCCGCCCCAAGATGTCTTGCATTTTGCCGCGGACTTGCTCGGTGTCCCACGCGCGCCAGAGACCACAATTGACGATCCAGAGATTTCAAATATGGCCCGCAGTTTTTATTCTGAGACAAAACGCGTGGACATTAGCCGCGCCCGCCGTGATTTAAATTGGTCGCCCCAATACGGCGATTACAAAGCAGGGCTTCGCGCTATCTCTAAAACGCTTTCATCAAAGCCCTAGACAATCACGCCCCCCGCCCCCATCTAGGTCTAATGTCGCCCCCATCCACTACACCCGTTGATAAAGAAACCGAGCAATCGCTGCTTTATCAATTGCGCAGTTTTGGGCGACTGTGGCCTTATCTGTGGCGCAAAGATAGTGTGGGATCCAAAGTTCGGATTATTCTGGCTATTATCCTGACTGTCGGTGGTAAATTTATTTCTGTCGCCGCGCCGTTTTTCCTTGGTAAGACCGTGGACGCGATTAGCGCGGCGAATGACAGCGCCTCTGTGACCGATGTCATGTGGATTGGCATTATCGCATTGGTGCTAGGCTACGGCGGATTTCGGTTATTTTCTGTGATGATTTCAGAGGGACGTGAATATATTTTCGCCCCCGTTGGGCAGCGCGCGCAACGCGAAGTCGCCACGGCCACCTTTGCGCATTTGCATAAATTATCGTTGCGCTATCATCTTGAAAAACGCACCGGCGGTCTGTCGCGCGTCATAGAGCGCGGTATTCGGTCGATTGATTTTCTGTTTCGGTTTTTGCTCTTTAACATTGGGCCAACACTGCTCGAGCTTGTCATTGTTGCCGTTGCCTTTTGGGCGGCGTTTAGTTGGGAATTTGCGGTGGTCGCTGTCGTCGTCACGCTCAGCTATATTGCGTTTACGGTTATGACGACAGAATGGCGGCTACGCTTTCGCCGCGATATGAACAAAAAAGATACCGAGGCCAATGCCCGCGCGATCGATAGTCTTTTGAATTATGAAACAGTGAAATATTTCAGCGCCGAAGATATGGAAAAGGGGCGTTATGATGTTGCCATGGAGGGCTATCAAAAGGCGGCGATAAAATCGCGCACATCGCTGGCGACCGTTAATATTGGTCAATCTTTTTTGATGAACCTTGGCCTTATCCTTGTTGTGCTTTTGGCGGCGCGCGGGATTTTTAAAGGCGAGATGACGATTGGTGAGATTACCACCGTTGTCCTTGTCATGATGCAAATTTACCGCCCGCTGAATATCCTTGGTTTTGCTTACCGCGAGATTAAACAAGCGCTGACCGATATGGAGAAGATGTTTTCTCTGCTAGATTTAACGCCAGAGATTATAGACGCGCCTGATGCCGTGAATTTAACGGGTGTCAAAGGGGCGATAGAGTTTAATCACGTTGATTTTCACTATGATGAAAACCGGCCCATTTTGCACGATGTGTCCTTTTCCATTGCGCCGGGCGAGAAGGTTGCCCTGGTCGGGCCAACGGGTGCAGGCAAGTCCACTATATCGCGGATTTTATTTCGCTTTTACGATATCAGCAAAGGGTCAGTCACAATTGACGGACAAAAGCTGTCGACCCTGACCCAAGCTTCTGTGCGCCGCGCAATTGGTATTGTGCCCCAAGACACGGTTTTGTTTAATGACACCATTGGCTATAATATCGCCTATGCCAAAGACGGGGCCACGCGAGCCCAGATTGAAGACGCGGCGCGCGCAGCGCAAATCCATGATTTTATCGAAGGCCTTCCCAAAGGCTATGACACTATGGTCGGGGAACGCGGTCTAAAATTATCAGGCGGTGAGAAGCAACGCGTCGCGATTGCTCGAACGCTATTGAAAAATCCGCCCATCCTATTCTTAGACGAGGCCACATCGGCGCTGGATAATACGACGGAACGCGACATACAAGACGCGCTTGATACGGCGTCCAAGGGTCGTACCACGCTGATTATCGCACATAGGCTGACGACAATTACGGGCGCTGATAAGATTATCGTGCTAGATAATGGCCGCGTTGTAGAACAGGGCACACATGATGCGTTGCTCGCGAAAAACGGGCTCTATGCGCAGCTGTGGGAGCAGCAGTCAGAGCCCGTAGACGCATGATAATAGGGATTTAGAAACGGCGCACGAATGTGGCTGATACGCTATCCGCGCCTTCTAAACCTTGATCAAGTTCATATCGCGTGTAATCCAAACGCAAGCCGTTATGGGCGTCGAAATTATATTCCGCGCCTGCACCATAGGCAAAGCCGTCTGCATCAATGCTATTGTTAATCTCTGCCGTGCCGTAACCTGCGCGAGCCAATAGATTTAAGCGAGGCGACACCGGTGCGCGCAATACGCCGAAGGCTGCGACGGAATAATCAACATCGACATCGCGCTCGTCAGAAATACTGGACGACGCTTCAATTTCTGCACCCAGATAGCCATTTTGCACACCGAGCCGCGCGATTGCGCCGTCGGTTTCACCGTCTACGTCATAATGGATAAAGCCCAAATTGCCGTAAACGCGAGGCTGAGATCGCCCCCGTAACGCTGGCACGCCCGGGCGGCCATGATAGGCCCCGTGATGCGCGGCTTGCCCGTAATGAGGCACGGCGTAACCCTGCGGATTAACATAGACAGGCGCACCAAAGGCCGTTTGGTGACCGGGATAAACATAGCTGTTTTGTGCGCCGTGATGCGCTTGGTTATAACCGTTATAGGTTCCGTGTTGGGCGCTCTGTGAATGTGTGTTGTAAGATTGCGCGTTCTGATTCCAGCTTTGGGGTGAAAATAGATCAGATGATGTGCAGGCCGATAGTGCCAAAGCACAGCTTGTGAGTAGGATAATACGCATGGGAACCCCTGTGTTGCGTCATGGGACAATCCAGATTTGGACAGTCATATAACGGTCACAGGTTCAAGTTTCGTGCCAATTTAGCAATGAGGCTAAGTTGGCATTAAAGCGCGCGGACTTTTTCCATCGCTTCTTGGAGGCGCAAGATATGATGATGTTCTTGATCAATCCCAAGCTCTAGCGCAATTAATTTGCCCTTTTGGTTTAGCGATAGGTTTTTACCGTCGAAATGACGGGTTTTAATGCGGTGATATTTCACTAGCTTTGTCTGGTGTTGTTCCAACCGCATCGATAATTGTTCAATGAAGGCGGGTATATCAACGCCATCAAGCGCGTAAAATTTGACCAGTAGTTCATCTTTTATCGAAGGCTGGCGCGCAGGTTTGACCGACCAGCTGCGTAAGGACTCTCGCCCCGCATCGGTTATTGTGTGCACAATACGGTTGGGTTTTCCGCTTTGTGAAATCTCTTGGCTCTCGACCAAGCCACGTTCACGCAACTTGCCTAATTCACGGTAGATTTGTTGGTGGCTGGCCCGCCAGAAAAAGCCGATTGAGGCATCGAAGTTTTTCGCCAAATCATAACCGCTCATCGGGCGTTCTGTCAGACAGACTAAGATTGCCTCGGATAACGCCATGATAATGTCCTCCCACCAGAATGCGCGCGCGAGTTTTTCATCGCCGCCCTTGTCCTTATGCACATATATGCATATCAATAGGTAAAACCATAAAGGAAAAAGCATGACTTTACAGGGAAAAACAGTGTTTATGTCGGGCGGGTCGCGCGGCATTGGTTTGGCGATGGCGAAAAAGCTGGCCGCCCATGGGGCGAATGTCTGTATTGCCGCCAAGACGGCAGAACCGCATCCAAAGCTACCCGGCACGATTTACACCGCCGCCGCCGAGATTGAAGAGGCAGGCAAAGCCCACAGCGTGAAAGCCTTGCCTGTGATTTGCGATATTCGCGACGAAGCCAATGTGGATAAGGCTGTGGGTGAGTGTGTGGATAAATTTGGCGGGGTTGATATTTGTATTAATAATGCCAGTGCGATTTCTTTGACCCCGACCACGGCCACGCCGATGAAACGCTATGACCTCATGAACGGCGTGAATGCACGCGGCACCTTTATGCTTTCGCAAAAATGTCATCCCCATTTAAAGAAATCCAACAACGCCCATATCCTTAATATTGCGCCGCCGCTGGATATGTCGGCCAAATGGTTCAAGCATCACACGGCCTATACAATGGCAAAATACGGCATGAGCCTATGCACCTTAGGGATGGCCGAAGAATTTAGAAGCGACGGTATTGCGGTTAATTCGCTTTGGCCGATGACGTCGATTGATACGGCCGCCGTGCGCAATGTACTGGGCGGGGACAGCATGGCCAAAATGAGCCGCACGCCAGAGATTATGGCCGATGCCGCCTATCACGTTGTGACACAGCCCAGCGCCGATTACACAGGCCAATTTGTCATTGATGAATTTATTCTGGCCGATACGGGCACAACAGATTTCAAACAATATAATCAGCCGGGTTATGACGGGCCGTTGGCGGCGGATTTCTTTGTGCCAGATGCGTGGCTCAAGAAATCAAAATCCAATGTCATGCAGCATCCGGGCTATAAATAATGGCAACACTGAACGAGCTCGATCCAACGCCTGAGCAGATCAAGGCCTTTCTGGGTCACGCCAAAGCGGGGCAACCAGTGTTTATGCTGAACCTTTTAAAGTTCAAAGACCGCGCGACGTATAAAGACGGCCAAAGCAATCCTGACAACGATATATCGGGCCGCGAGGCCTATAACCGCTATGCCAGCGCTTTCGCGCAAATGGTCAAAGACAGCAGCATTGACGGCGGCGCTGTGTTTGGCGGCGCGGCCAATGCGATGTTAATCGGGACGGGGGATGAATGGGACGCGGTGGCCATCTTTGAATATCCCGACGCCCAGACCATGTTTGATACGGTCAGCAGTGACGCCTACCGTAAAATTCATAAACACAGACGCGCAGGCCTTGCGGGGCAACTGTTGATTTCATGTGATAATAGCGGAGTATTTTAAATGAGCCTCGAGACACAAACCTTGGAGACACAAACCTTGGAAACACAAACCCTGCTGGTGAACCGCAAAGATTTTGCTGAAGTCGCCCTGGTCGATAGCGATCTTGGCGCGCTTGAGCCTGATCATATTCGGCTTAAAATTGGCCCTTGGGCGCTGACCGCCAATAATGTGACCTATATGGTAACGGGCGATCAAATCGGATATTGGCATTATTTTGACCCCGCCCATTACGACCTGATGATCGAAGAAAGTGATGACGTGCGCTGGGGCCGTATGCCGATTTGGGGCTACGGCACAGTCACCGAAAGCCGTGTTGATAACATCACAGTAGGCACGCAGATTTACGGATTTTTCCCTGTTGCGGGGGCGATGGATTTGAAGCCCGTCAAACTATCCCCACGCGGATTTCAAGACGGCGCGGATCACCGCACGCAACTCCATAGTGTTTATAATAGCTATAGCTTCACCAAAGCGGACCCCAGCTTTGGCGCGCATCAGGATTTGCAGCCCATCTTGCGGCCCTTATTTACAACCAGCTTTCTCATCGATGATTTTCTTGCACGAGAGAATTTCTTTGGCGCGCAGCAAGTCTTGCTTCTATCCGCGAGCTCCAAGACCGCGCTCGGCACGGCCTTTTGTTTAAAACAACGCAGCAATATTAATGTCGCGGGATTGACCGGTGCGGGGAATAAAGATTTTGTCGCGGGTACAGGGTTTTATGATGATGTCATCGCTTATGACGATATCGCCTCGCTTGACCCGTCTGTGAAAACGGCTGTGGTTGATATGGCGGGGAACGGCGAAGTTATGGCCAGCGTCTACGCCCATTTCGGCGAGAATATCGTCTATAATTGCATGGTCGGAAAATCCCATTGGCAGGGTGTAAAACCGCCCAAAGTCACAAAAGGCGCACCAGCCGTCATGTTTTTTGCCCCCGACCAAGCCAAGCAACGCTTTGCCGATTGGGGCGCAGACGGCTTTGCACAGAAACTTGGTGAACGCTGGATGCCGTTTTGCGATAGCGCGAGTGACTGGCTATCTGTTGAGCATGGCAAGGGCATAGAGGCGGTTTTGTCGACCTATAAAGACCTGCTGAACGGGGTTGTTGACCCGTCCAAATCCACCCTCTTTTCCCTATAGGAGCCGTCATGAGCTACCAATGTTTCACCGTTGATATTAAAGACAATATCGCCCACATCGTGATGAGCCGCCCTGAAAAGCGCAACGCTATGATTACGGCGTTTTGGGAAGAACTGCCCGCGATTATCCGTGATATTGATGAAAACGCCAAAGCCCGCGTGATTGTCCTATCCGCAGACGGGCCTGTTTTTTCTGCGGGTATTGATATTGGCATGTTCACCGATATTGCGGGCCCAACGGATAAAAACCATCCGCAATACGGCGCTGGGTTTTACTCTAATGTGAAGCGCCTCCAAGACAGTTTCACCGCGATAGAGCAATGCCGCGTCCCCGTGCTAGCCGCTATTCAAGGCGGATGTTACGGCGGCGGTGTTGATCTTATCACGGCGTGCGACATGCGTTACGGCACAAAGGACAGCTTCATCACGATTTACGAGATTATCGTCGGTATGACTGCCGATGTCGGGACGTTCCCGCGTATCTTAAATCATATGCCCGAGGGCATCGTGCGAGAGCTGGCCTATACGGGCCGAAAAATGATGGCGAATGAATGTAAGGACCGCGGACTTTTCAACGCGGTCTATAAAGATAAAGAGGCGATGATGACCGCCGTTATGGATATGGCGCGCGACATCGCCGCAAAGCCACCGCTGGCGGTCTACGGCTGTAAACGCGCCATTACCTATTCGCGTGACCACGACACATCGGACGCGCTGGATAATATTGCCGTGTGGAATATGTCGATGTTAATCCCGTCTGAAATGATGGAAGCCATGCAAGCCAAAGCGCAAAAACGTGACGGGAAGTTTGAAGACCTGCCGCCCATCAAGAGCGCATAGTCGTGAGCGACCGCCCCATCCGCCTTTATGGGGCGAAAATTTCGATGTTCACGGGTAAGGTTAGATCTTATCTGATCAAAAACCACATCCCCTTTGAAGAGGCCGCCGTCTCTGACCCGCATTTCGTAAACCATATTGTGCCCAAAATCGGGCGCAATATTATCCCCGTCATTGAAACGGCAGACGGCACGATTGTCCAAGATACAACCGATATTATTGATTATTTTGAAGCGCATGTGTCGCCGCGCGTCAGCGCCTATCCGGATGACGCCCTCACCCACTTACTTGCGCTTATATTTGAAGTTTTTGGCGATTTGGGTCTCACCCGCCCCGCCATGCATTACCGCTGGAGCTTTCCAGACCAGACCAACGGTTTCATCACTCACGGCTTTAGCGCAGGGCTTGGCCCTGACGCTTCAGAGCAGCAGCGCGCGGGCGTTGATAAGGCTATAAAAAAGTTCTCTGGTTTTCTGCCGATGTTAGGGGTCACCGCGGAAACAATTCCAGAGGTAGAGCGCAGTTATTTAGAGCTGCTTAGCCTCCTTGATCCGCATTTCGTGCGGCATCCCTATTTTTTGAGCCCGCGTCCGACCATGGCGGATTACAGCATGATGTGTTCGCTTTATGCCCATTTAGGGCGCGACCCTGTTCCGGCTGGCTTGATGAAAAATCACGCGCCCAATATGTACCGTTGGACGGAACGGATGAACCTGCCTCATGATGATTTATCCGACATGCCTTATTATTCGCCCAGTGAGACTAGACCAGAAACCTTGGGGCCAATCCTTAGCTATATTGGGCAATATTTCATGCCACAATATCAGGCCAATGTAGAAATTTTAAACGCCTTGCCCGTCCCCATATCTGGCACACGCGCCTCACTCCATCCCAAGTTTTTCGTCCTTGGTATGGCCAGTTTTAATCATGGTGATGTTTCGATAACCTCCGCTGTCACGCCAATGATGTTTTATATGAGCCAACGCGTCAGTGATTTTTACGCCACATTGTCAGACACTGAGCAATCAAAAGCACGCGATTATCTCTCGCCTTACGGCTTAGAAGGCTTGCTAATATCAACGGCCAAATACCGCGTGACCCGCAAAGACCACTTAGAGGTTTGGGAATAACCTTACGGCCGCGCAATGCCCCAATAATTATAAGAAAGCACTTTCGGGCCAGGGATATACATCTGCTCTAATTGCTCAAATCCAATCCCAGCCGCTTGAAACAAGTCGGGAATATCACGCCCACTATGGCAGCCGCCCGCCAGCTTTTTCCACAGCGGATCGATACGGCCTTGCCATTTTTGAACAGAAACATCAGGAGCCATACCGTGTTCAGAAAAATAAATCGCCCCACCCGGCTTTAAGATACGCGCCATTTCACGCAACGCCCGCACGGGATCGGGGATTGTGCAAAGCGCATAGGTCACCACGACACTGTCCACCGTATTATCATCCATCGGAATCTGCTCGCCCGACAGGCCAATGCGCCGCACGGGAATGGGGCAGGCTTCGCGCATTGTTTTAGACCGTTTCCAGATGTGGTCATCAGGGTCAACGCCGATAATTTCTGTCACATTTTCAGCATTATAATGGGGCAAGTTCAATCCAGACCCAATCCCAATTTCCAGCACACGCCCGCTTGCCAGTGGGACAATCTTTTGGCGCTGTTTGGAAATCGGTTTCACCCCGCAGGCCTTATTGAGGCAAAAGGGCAGCACGTGTTTTTGATAAAATCCCATGCTTACACGCTAGCCCAATGCGGCCAGAAAAACGAGTCTGACTTTCAGCTATCCGCCCATTGATAATCGCGGCCAGAAACCGTAAGGCGGGCTATGTCACTGATTAAGCCCATCGCGTTTTACTTGCCGCAATTTTACGAAACGCCGTATAATAATGAATGGTGGGGCGAAGGCTTTACCGAATGGAGCAATGTCGTCCCGGCCAAGCCCCTGTTTGACGGGCATTATCAACCCCATTTACCCGCCAAAAATAACGGTTATTTGGACACATATAATCAAACAGAGCTAGCGACATTACGCGCACAAATCGATCTAGCCAAGCGCTACGGCGTTTACGGCTTTTGTCATTATTATTACTGGTTTGGCGGCGAGCGTGTGCTTGAAAAACCCACAGACCTCATGCTCGCCAATCCTGATTTGGATATGCCCTTTTGCCTGTGTTGGGCGAATGAAAATTGGTCGCGGCGTTGGGACGGGCAAGAAAGCCATGTCTTAATTGCGCAAGATTATGATCCTGACCGGTATGATGAATTTGCCCGTGACCTTACGCCCTATTTATCCGATCCACGTTATATCACGGCGGGCGGTAAGGCGCTGTTTCTGATTTACCGTCCTGACGAAATCCCAGAGCTACCAAAATTGGTGCAGGCCATTAAAGCCAAAGCCAAAGCCTGTGGTCATAAAGACGCGATGGTTGTCGGGGCCGAAACCTTTATCCAGCCTGGACATTTTAATGACCCGCGCAAATCTGGCATGGACGGCGCGGTAGAATTTCCGCCCCACGGCGTGGCAGCGCGTATGTATTATCTGCGCGACGCAAAGTCCGAGGAAAGCGCACGCGCCAAACCGCCAGAGGCCCGCAAAGCGGCAAATGATTTTGATGGCCGTATCTTTGATGCCTTTGAGGCCTATGCCAATGCCTTGGAACGGCCCAAACCAGACTACCCTTTGTTTCGGTCGTGTTTTCCGTCATGGGATAATACCGCGCGGCGCGGCACATCGGCGACCGTTTTTGCTGGCTCAAGCCCCGCATTATTCACCCATTGGGTCAGGGCGCTGTCGGATTGGACCGTACAACATGGTGATCCCAAGGCCCCATTTATATTTGTCAATGCTTGGAATGAATGGGCCGAAGGCGCGCATTTGGAACCCGATCATATTTACGGTTTTGACTATCTTGAGGCCCTTAAGACAGGCACGACTTTGGACAGGCCCATCGCTCATCCATTTAATTGGACGGATCAAAGCGTTAAAGGTCTATGGCAGTACCGCGAAACCGCTCGGCAAGATTTGGGCGCGCAAGCGGGTCTTAATGACGTGAGCGCGCGGATGGCGGCGGCTGACATAAAGCCAAAGTCAGAGCCGCCTTTTTGGCTGGATATTATTGATCTGTCTTATCTCGCCCTGCCCGAACATGCCCCGCGCGAACAAATCTTGCCCGATATCGGCAAGACCAAAGAGGTGGTGGACGATATGCGGCGTGCGGGCAGTTGGCACGGCGCGAAGACGGCCATTTGGCGGCGTTTTAATCACGCCCATCCTAAAACGCCGTGGCAGAAATTCACAACTTGGGTTTTCCGCGTTGTGCTTCGCAAAGGCTAGGCTTTGCCGTCCAGAACCTTTTGCAAATAAACGCCGTAACCGCTTTTCTTGAGCGGTTTAGCCAGCGCCGCTAATTGGTCACGATCAATCCAATCATTGCGAAAGGCGGTGACCTCTGGGCAACAAATCCGTTGGCCTTGGCGTTCTTCAATCACAGAGACAAATTGCGCGGCTTGCAGCAAAGATCTGTGCGTGCCCGTATCGAGCCATGTTGTTCCGTCGCCTAAAATCTCGACGCGCAAATCACCGTGATCCAGATAGACTTGGTTGAGCGCTGTGATCTCAAGCTCCCCCCGCGCGGACGGCGTTAGGCGCTTAGCATAGTCAGAGGCCTTGTTATCGTAAAAATAAAGCCCCGTGACGGCATATTGGCTATCAGGGTCTTTGGGCTTTTCGACCAGAGAGACTACATTCATATCGTCATCAAACCCGACGACCCCGTAATCAGACGGGTTTTTCACGCGGTAGCCAAAGACACTCGCGCCATTATCGCGCTGACTGGCTTTGCGAATAGATTTGTTAAAAGCCGCGCCAAAAAATAAATTATCCCCTAGAATAAGCGCGCTGGGCGCACCATCCAAAAAGGGTTCTGCAATGATTAGCGCCTGGGCCAAACCATCGGGGCTTGGCTGCACAGCATAGTCAATATTCAGCCCCCAGCGCGTACCGTCTTGGAGCAGGTTTTCAAAGGCAGGCTTGTCATGGGGCGTGGTGATAATCAGAATGTCGCGCATCCCTGCTTCCATCAGGACGCAAAGCGGGTAGTAAATCATCGGCTTGTCATAGACAGGCATCAACTGTTTAGAGACAGAAATAGTGCTAGGGTGAAGGCGTGTACCGCTCCCCCCTGCGAGGATGATCCCTTTGCGTTTCATCATATGTCCCTGCGTTTGGCGGGGCTTGATCGCGCCCTATGCGCGTGCTGTCACCCACTCTTTATAAGCGTCTTTTAACCCGCTCTGCCAATCGGGTAAAGCGCCGAACTGGGACTCAAATTTGGTTGTCTCTAGCACGGAATAGGCAGGACGGGCCGCAGGGGTCGGATAATCGCGGCTTGGGATATTATTCACCGTCACGCTGTGGTCGCGGTGACGGGCCGTAATGTCAAAAATTGCGCGCGCAAAATCGGCCCAGCTGATCGGCGCGCCTGTGTTTGACACATGAAAAACGCCGCCCACATCACCTCGCATCACGGCTGGCACCATATCTAGAACCGCACGCGCAAGATGGCCGGAAAACGTTGGTCTGCCAATTTGGTCATGCACCACAGAAAGCATGTCGCGCGTGCCGCCTAGTCGCAGCATTGTATTAAAAAAATTGGCGCCTGTGCCGTCATAAACCCAACTGGTTCGCACAATGGCAGCTTGGGGATAAGCGGCTGTTACCGCCTGCTCGCCCTGTAATTTACTGGCCCCGTAAACGCCCAGTGGATCTGTGGGCGCGTCAACGGAATAGGGTGTTGTTCCCTGCCCGTTAAACACATAATCCGTGGAGATATGGATAAGCGCGATGTTCTTATCAGCGCAAGCTTTGGCGATAATGCCCGGCGCGACAGCATTGACGGCAAAGGCTGTATCGCTATCTGTCTCCGCCGCATCTACCGCCGTATAGGCCGCTGCGATTATCACCGCGTCAACATCCAAGTTAAGGATAAAATTTTCGATCGCGTGAGTGTTCCAAGTCAAATCCAGCGCATCACGGCCATAATATTCCGCATCTGGCGCGCGGGCGGCCATCGCTTTGGCAAGCTGACCCGTCTTTCCAATAACCGCGAGACGCATTATGTTTTTAGCCCAATGCGATCACCAAATTGTCCTGCCTTGACCAGCGGTCGCCACCAAGTCTCATTATTCAAATACCAATCTAGCGTCGCCTTAAATCCGTCATTCCACGCAACCGACGGCGTCCATCCCAATTCATTTTTAATTTTATCTGCGTTAATCGCATAGCGGCGATCATGACCCGGACGGTCGTCGACAAATCCAATAAGGGATTTATGGTCAAACCCATCATCTCGGTAATCATCCACCAGTGCGCAAATCGTATGCACGAGCTCTAGATTCGTGCGTTCATTATTACCGCCAATATTATAAGTCTCGCCCAATTTTCCGCGCGATAATACTGTTAAAAGCGCGTCTGCATGATCATCCACATAAAGCCAGTCGCGAATATTATCGCCTGTCCCGTAAACAGGAATAGGCTGTCGATGTAGCGCCTTTAGAATGACAACAGGAATAAGCTTTTCAGGGAATTGATACGGCCCGTAATTGTTAGAACAATTGGTTATCACCACGGGAAATCCGTAAGTGCGCGCCCAAGCCCGAACGATGTGATCAGATGCCGCTTTGGATGCGGAATAAGGCGAGCTGGGGTCATAGGAGGTGGTTTCGCTAAAGGCGGGGTCGTCGAGCGAAAGATCGCCGTAAACTTCGTCTGTGCTGACATGGTGAAAGCGAAAGCTGTCTTTCTTTGTCCCCGTCAGGCCGTCCCAATAGGCGCGCGCCGCTTGCAACATATTAAACGTGCCAATGACATTGGTTTGAATAAACGCCCCTGGTCCGTCAATCGAACGATCAACATGGCTTTCGGCGGCCAAGTGCATCACCGCATCCGGTTGGTGCGTATCAAACACCGCGCGCAGAGCCGCAAGGTCGCAAATATCAATTTGCGCAAAAGCGTAATGCGGGCTTTGATCAACCGATTTCACATTGGCCAAATTGGCCGCATAGGTCAAAACATCGACATTCACGACGCTATGCCCCAAGGCCACGGCTTGGCGCACAACGGCTGAGCCAATGAAACCCGCCCCACCTGTGATAAGAATTTTCATGCGATTATCTTTGTCTTATTTGACCGTCAAACTAACGCGCATGGGCCGTGTTTAAAAGACTTATGTGAAGGGATTATTCCAGTCTTTCATCAAAGGCGCGCGGGCGTCTTTGGTTGATAAAACGACTTGGGATGCGTCAAAGCCGTGGACCCTGCCCCAATCAATAGCCAAATCTGGATCGTTCCAAGCCACATTGCCGTCACACTCTGCCGCGTAATAATCCGTGCATTTATAATGCACATAAGTCTCTGGCGTGAGCGTCGCAAAACCGTGCAAAAATCCCGCTGGCACGAAAAGCTGATGACAATTATCCGCCGTCAATAACGCCCCTACCCATTGTCCGAATGTCTTTGAGCCTGTGCGAATATCAACAGCGACATCCATCACGGCCCCTTGAGGACAGCGCACGAGCTTGCCTTGGGCATGCGGCGGGCTTTGATAATGTAGGCCGCGGACCGTATTGGCTTGCGAAGAATAGCTTTGATTGTCTTGCACAAAAGGCGTGGTCACCCCTGTGGCATCGGCAAAGACATTGGCGCGAAAGCTTTCCATAAAATAGCCGCGGTCATCGCCGAATTGTCGCGGCGTGATGAGGTAAACATCGGGGATATCGAGCGCTTTAAATTGCATGGCTTTGGATAGTCAGCCCCCCCAATCGGGTCAAGCGAAAGATGCCCCTAGCTCGCAGTGAGTCAATTCCGTCACCAATCCATTCACCAATCCATTCTGGGGCCAATCAATTCTGCCGCTAATCAGTCGTGGCTCATGCGCAGCGTACTATCCATAGCAATCAGGCCCGCATCGCAATCAGACGGGTCAGTGCCGTCCATCACGCGAAAGGCGAGCATATCTACAAGCCTATGCAGAAAATCCACTTCGCCCGCGCTCATCACGCCAGAAGTCATAAAATAGGGACCAGGGCGAAAGACGCACCGAAAATCAAAGCTGATTTTAATGGTCTCCCCCGCTTTCACGGAAGCAATAATGCGCGGATCGGTCAGGCCCTTTTGCGCTTTCATGCGGCGGTTATGACTGCCTGCAAGGTCTACGCCTTCTTTGGTTTTTATCATCATGCCAACGACGAAATTTTTCTGTGACTTTGTGAAATGTAAATCATAATGCAGCGCGTAACGCCGCCCGACGGCCAGATTGTTCACGCGCTGCCCCGCCGCGTTCAATATCTCGGCCCCTGATATTGTCGCGCCTTTACTCTCATAAGACACGGTGGATTGAGAGATAAGGCCTGGATCAAACCATGACGGGTCCATTATATCGGCTGTCGCCGCGTTGATATCTGGTACGGTATCACCGTCATTATTGTGGCTATCGACTGCGTCGATTTCCACTGTAACGGCGTCATTATCCATTGCTTTAATCTGCGCGCGCACGGGCACGGCGGCTTCGCCTGACAGATTAATCAAGCGTTGATACTGCCCGACGACGACTTTGGGGTTGCCTTGTAATATCGCTTCCCCGCCGTCCATTAAAACTGCGCGGTCACAAAGCTTCACAATGGATTGGGCGCTATGGGAGACAAATAAAATCGTCGCGCCTTTGGCTTGTATCTCTTCAATGCGAGCAAAGCACTTTCGTTGAAACGCTTCATCCCCGACGGATAGCGCCTCGTCGACAACCAAAATATCAGGATCAGAATTAATCGCCACCGCAAAAGCCAGACGCACATACATGCCAGAGCTATATGTTTTCGCAGGCTGGTCAATGAAATCGCCAATATCGGCAAAGGCAGCAATCGTATCAAAGCGTGCGTCAATCTCGGCCTTAGACAGGCCAATAATCGCGCCGTTCATATAAACGTTTTCCCGTCCCGTAAAATCAGGATCAAAGCCGGCGCCAAGCTCTAGTAATGCCGCAATCCGCCCGCCTACAGACAGATTACCCGATGTGGGTTGCAAAGTGCCGCATATCATTTGCAACATTGTCGATTTACCAGAGCCGTTGCGGCCAATAATGCCCACAGTCTGCCCGCGCTTAATATCCAAATTAACGTCGCGCACTGCTTCAAAAACGCGGTAATAATTATCAGGCGTTTTCGTCACGAGCCGTTTTAAGCGCGGCACAATCATTTGCTTTAAGCGGTCTTCGGGCCGTTTGAACATCAGGTAATGTTTCGTCAGGCCCGTCGTTTTTATAATCGTGTCATCAAAGGACATCGGCAAATCCTTTGCGCGTTTTTTGGAAGATATATAATCCGCCAATACACATGATAACTGACACCGCACTGTAAATACCGAGCGCCGACCAATCGGGCATACGGCCAAAAACAAGAATATCGCGGATCGCGTTGACGGGCACAACAATGGGGTTCATCGCCACATAAGGACTAGCCCAATCGGGGATGACAGACGGCGGGTAAAATATAGGGGCGAGGAACATCATCGCCGTAACGAACGTGCCGATAATCTGACCAATATCGCGTAAGTAAACCCCAATAGCCGCAAGACCCCACGCAAGACCCACAATCATCACACAAAAGGGGATTAACACAACAGGGAATAAAAGCGCGGTTAGCGGAATACGGCCAGTGAGTGTGATAACCAGCACCAGTAAAATAATAAAGCTAATCATCGCATGAAACAGCGCCGAGCCCAGTGAGACCGGCACGAGAACCTCCAGCGGAAAGACGACTTTTTTGACATAATTACTATGCGATAAAATCAAGGTCGGCGCGCGGGTGAGCACGTCAGCAAATAATTGAAACACGGTTAGACCTGCGAATAATATCATCGCAAATTGCAAATTGGACGCGCCCGGCAAGGCGTCTTCCCAGCGCGCCTCAAACAATATGCCAAAGACAAATGTGTAAACCGCAAGCAAGATAAGCGGCGTGATCAGCGACCATAAAATCCCTAGCACAGAGCCGCGGTAACGTTCCGATATTTCACGCCTAATTAATTGCGGGATAATCACGCGGTATTGGCCTTTGGTCGCTTTTTGCTTATCTCGGCTCATGACGCGTCCACGCTAAATTGGGCAGACAGCTCTGCGATATAGGCTTTCGCTTTACCGCGCATCGGCTTTGGCACATCGTAATGAGCAGCGACATAATCTTGCATCGATTTTATCGCCTCTAACTCTGCACGGCCAAAACGAGACAGGGTGACGCTGTCATCATGACGACGATGTAGGTTTAGCGCATCGGACACAAAGGCAATATCCCCAAGCCCCAACATATGCACATAGAGCGCCCAATCGCCGGCGACACGGAATTGTTTAATATGGTCAAAATGCGCGTTCAGTATCGTGAGCAAAGTATCGCGGCGCATGAGGACACCACTCACATTGGGAATAGTGTTTTTGACCGATAAACCCTCGGTAATTTCGTCGTTCCCTGAACGAGTGTAATCCGATCGCCACTGCGTGGGATGAATTGCGTCGGTATAGCCATGATAATCAGCGGCTGTCACACGCCCATCCTTGTCGATTTGTTTAGATTGGCAATAGGCCATAACAACATTTTTTTTTCGCATCAGCGGTAATAATTTTGCAAGAAACTCTGGCTCTGCCAAATCATCGGCCTCTGCAATCCAGACGAAATCACCGCTTGCTGCTGCGACGCCGCGACGCCACTGCGCAAAGACTGAGCCGCTATTCTTTTCATTATCAAGGCGCGTTACGGGAATATTTAAATCAAGCTGAATGTCATCCATTACCGCGCGGCTGTTATCGGTGGAGCAATCATCAAGTAGGATTAATTCCGTCACAGGCACTGTTTGGTCCGTAACGGATTGCACCCGCGCAGGCAGATAATGCGCGTAATTATAATTGGGGATGACAACAGAAACAGACGGTGTTTGTGGCGCTGTCACAGCCTCCCCCAGAAGACCCAATAGTTTGCCGACATAACCCGTAAACGACACATCATCGCGGGCATGAAACCGGGCCGCGATATCATTGCGCATATTTGGCCCAGCCGTAATAAGCATACGCTTGGCTGCAGCGACAAGAGCCGCCACATCAAAGGCTGGCACGATATGCCCGCGGTGCGCATGGATTAAATCAACTGTGCCCGTTGCACCGTCAAAGCCAATCACGGGCAATCCCACATCAAGCGCCTCTAACACTGTGGAGGGATAGGGATCTTCGCGCGAGGTCAGTAAATAAACATCCGCCCCCGCATAATACATATCCGTGTCATCCACGCGCCCGGGAAGCACAAGGTTCCCAGCTTTGATTAGGGCACCAACGCGCGGTTTATAACGGGCTTGGGTATCAGGGTCATGATGGCCCATCCAAACAAATACAATGTGAGCCTGATTGACCGCCAGCGCCTCTGCGGCTTGGAGGAATAAATCATACCCTTTGCGGTGATCAGCATAACCAACCCCTAAAATTATGCGGGATGAGCGCGGTAGCCCGAGACTGTCACGCAGGTCATTGCCCGCCTTTGCGCGCATGGCCTCAGTCGTAAAGCGGTTGCGTTTATAGGCGCCTTGTGGACAGATGACTGCTTTATCGCCAAGCGGCCCCGTAAACTTTTGAAACGATGTCTGTACCAGAGGAGCGGGAAAGACGACCGTGTCGACATGGGCTGCAATAGCGTCGGCGTGATTGTCCAGATTATTATCGCGTATGATCTTTTCCAGCTCATGTACGAGCGAGACGACTTTAAACCCGGCCTTTTTCAAGATCGCGGCATAGAGGCCTGAGACTGTGGTGTTGCATATGGCGATATCGGCGTTCGCTTTCAGCGTCTGCGCGACATCGCGCGCCGCTGGGCTATCGGGGGCATGGCCTGATAAATCATGGAAATTATCTAGCGCGCGGTAATCATCCATCATCGGACCATCGCCGAGCGTAACGAAATCCACGCCATAGCCATAATCCTCTTGTAGTGTTTTGCGCAAGTTAAGCGACAATATCTGCGCGCCCATTGGATGGGCGTCATGGGTCACGATAACAATTCTTTTTTGGGACTTCGTAATGACCGCATCCACCGCGCGCTCTAGCGTGTCTTCGTCAAGCGCGAGAAGCGTGTCGCGTGTGGCGGTCAAATAAGCAAAGCCGTTAGAGGCATCCGGTTCCAAATGCGCACCTTCCGCCCATTCGTTCCACGCATTAATGAAAACTAACCTATTGCCTGCCGCGTGATTTTGCGCGCTATCGATCACAGCATTGCGCAGCCAATGGCTGTAACGCGCGGGCGTATTATTGATAAACACAGTCCCGTTTTTTTTGCGCCGCGCCGTATTATCCCATCCCGGACAGACAGAACGGAACAGCGGATAATCCTTGGTCCTATAATTATCAGACCGCGTAGGGAAAATATCCCAATCGTAAATCTTGCCTATGAAATCATCCGCGACATCCATAATGTGGTCGGTCACATCGGGCGGATTTGAATTGTTGGGCGGAAATTCCACCGCGCCGTCAAAGCCGTAATCGCGCGGGTCATTATTTTCAAAGCTTTGGGTATAGGCGAGATAAATATCGCCGACCCCATTATCACGGCACCAATCCCGCCACCGCGCAGCTGTTGCTTTGGCATCGGGCAGTTCAATCGGACGGTAAACCAGCAGCACAGGCTTTCCATCAATACGGCGATAGCGCGGATCTTTTAAATATTTGGAGACATAGCTGATAAAAGCAATATCATCTTCCGCGCTATGGTCTTGCGCCATAAGGACATCATCATCACGCCCATCCCAACGCCGCGACCAATTTTCATTCGCCCAGCACAGCATAAACGGCACATCGAGTGTGGGGTCATCAAGTAGATTTAAAAGCGGTTGTTCCAACAATCTATGGCCCGCGAACCAATAAAAGTAAAAACAGAACCCTTCAACACCGTGCGCTTTGGCCATCTCTATCTGACGGGCCATAACCGACTTATCCGTGAGATCGTAATAGCCCAGGCCCGCAGCGTCGTCAGGTATATGCGGTTGGTCATGGCCGCTAAATTGGGCCTTAGCGGGGCGGACATTTGTCCATTCCGTAAACCCCTCGCCCCACCATTTATCATTCTCTGCAATGGCATGAAATTGGGGGAGGTAAAAGGCATAAAGGCTAGCGGCCAAACTGTTTGGCACATCCCGCATAGTCGGCGACACATAGTGCGGAGCGATTGGAGACATATCGCGCGGCGGCGCTTCGGAACTGGCTGTGGCCCTCACCTGTGAGCCACGGCGAAACGCTCTAAGGGGTGCGGTCACGCGCCAAGAGCGGCTACGTTTCATCTGAGCCAGTTCGGCCTCAAGACGTGCAGACTGGTCCTGTAAGGACTGGCTTTGCGCGAGAGCGGTGCGCAAGCCCTGTTCAATCTGTAGCCGCTCAGCTGGTGATAAGGCCTGTGCCGATGGGTTTTTGTTCAATAAATCTAAAAGGGATTGCAGCGATGATGTAACGCTCACGGGGCTGCCTCCTTTTAAAATCCAGGCCGTAGGTGACCGATGAAATGACGACGCAAAACACCGTATATTGCGCCCAAAGTCAATGATTTAGACGCGGTGAGCGCTGCTGATAAGGACGCTATTTTCAAGGGTCCCCGATAAAAACAGCCTATATATTCAGGGCGCAATGGGTTAAGCAAAATTATGATTAAAAACGTCATTCTAATTTTGGGTATGCACCGTAGCGGCACATCGGCCCTGACGCGGGTTATGAACTTGTTGGGGGCGAGCCTGCCTAAGACATTGCTGGGGGCGAATGAAGGCAATGCGCGCGGCCATTGGGAAAGCCAAAAAATAATTGATGCCCATGACGCCATGCTCACAGAGCTTGGGTCTGATTGGCGCGATTTCCGGACCTTAAAAGACGCCATTGGAACGCGGAAGAGAAAGGCGTTAATCGACGCTATGGCGGATATGATTGAGGCGGAGTACGGCGCGTCAGAGACCGTCGCGATTAAAGAACCGCGCATTTGTCGGTTTACGTCCCTATATCTAGACGCAATTGCGTCTGTTGGGGCAAAAGTGCACGTCATTATCCCTAGCCGCAATCCATTAGAAGTGATGAAATCGCTTAAGTCGCGTGACGGTATGGATGAGCAGTCTGCGCTGTTTTTATGGCTCACCCATATGTTGGAAGCCGAGCATGACAGCCGTAATGTATCGCGGAGCTTTGTCGATTACGCTGATTTTCTGGACGACCCCATTAAGGAAACAAAGCACTTAGTTAAGGACATGCCTTTTAACACGCCCCATACAGTAAAGGCTGTCGAAAAACAGATTATAGATTTCGTCAATCCGGACCTAAAAAGAGCCGCCGCTAAGCTTGACGATGTCAATCAGCACCCGATTGCGAAGACATGGATAGCAGAGTGTTATCAAGCCTTTTTAGTCCTGACAACAACACCAAAATCCAAGACCACTTTGGCGACATTGGACCGCATACGGTCAGCCTATTATCCTGCGATTGATATGATACGGCTCATTCAGCACGATTTCACGGAGAAATTGGCGAAAAAAGATAACGACTTGGCAGACAGTGGCGATGCCTTAGTCAAACTTGCCAAAGAGCATGAGGCGGCTTGGGCGATGGAAAAAATCAAGACGGACCAACAGATAAAAACCCTCAGCGATGAATTTGAAGCGCGCTACCATAAAGAAAAAGACGTAGCGGAAGCAAAATTTCAAGCAATGCGCACAGACATGACAGCTCAAATTGATAGACAAAAATCAGAGTTTCAAGCCCAATTCGACACGCAAAAATCAGAGCATGAAACTCAAATTAACACGCTCCAATCTGAGCGCGCCTTTATGCAAAATGAGTTTGATGCCGTTATTTCAGATTTGGAAAAAACCGTATCTGATAAAGAGGCGGCCTTATCAGCGGCTTATCACGAGCTACATGCGGTTCAGGAAAACCTGCACGCTGTGCTTAGTTCCAGCAGTTGGCGCATGACACGGGGTTTGCGCGGGGTTATTAATAAGCTACGCGGTGCGCCGTCACCTACCAAGGCTCTGCCAGAGCCACAAATAGCGCCGCGGATTACCGACGACCGCTAGATGATTGACTGTAAACGGCAGGCAAAAATAAACCGGGCCTAAGCCCGGTTTGTTCGTCATTATAGGTGACGTTAAATTGCTGTGAAATCAAACAGATCGATTGACGCCATGGCTTCATCCATCGGGCCATCAAAGAATGGGTTGTCAGCCATAAAGAGCGAAACTTTTTCTTCAAATGTCACGGTATCAACGCCTGTATCCAAGATACCAAAAGTTGCCGCGTCATAAAGGACCTCATCACTGGCCACGGCGGTTTCATCTGTATCAAAATCAAAGCTATCGGGCGCTATAACGTCATCCAGCGTCGTATTTGACGCCTCGCTAACATCGGCTTTGTCTTGACCGCCCGTGACAACAAATTCGAAATTGGACGCTGTGAGGCTGCTTGCTGTAACGCCTTCAAGTGTGATGGTCGCACCACTGGTGAAGGTGATCACTGTGTTGGCTCCAGATTGCGCGATAATGGACTGCATTTCGGCAAAGCTATCAAAGGCTGCATCGTTGCGCACGCGGATGATGTCACTGGCGACATCAAAATCTGTCACCGTATCTGTCATACCCGACGTATCAGTAATCAGCGTATCAATGCCAGAGCCTGTGATAATTGTATTTGTGCCCGTGCCGCCAACAATCAAATCGTTACCTGCGCCGCCGTCAATAAGGTCATCGCCAGCATCGCCTGAGACAATATCATTGCCGTCGCCGCCGTAGACATCATCATTACCATCGCCACCAAAGGCCCGGTCATCGCCTTCGTTACCGTTAAGAACGTCGCGTTCTTCTTCGCCGGATAGGATATCGTTACCTTCGCCGCCAAATAGCTGATCGCCACCCGTACCGCCAACAACAGTGTCATTACCAGCACCGCCAAAGACAAGGTCGTTACCAGCACCACCAATGACGTCGTCATCGCCGTCTTCGCCGTAGACAAAGTCTTTGCCGTCGCCCCCGAGGATACGGTCATTGCCGTCACCGCCGAAGATAGAGTCAGATCCGCCTTCGCCGTTTAGCGTATCATTACCGATACCGCCATTTAGGCCGTCATCACCGTCGCCGCCATTAAGGATATCATCACCCTCGTCACCGCCAAGTTGATCATTACCAGCATCGCCGTTAATGGTGTCATTGCCTTGCTGGCCCGCAACAATATCGTCGCCATTATTGCCAGAGACCGTGTCATTGCCAAGGCCACCGAAGACTTCATCATTGCCTTCACCGCCGTTGACGCTGTCATTACCATCGCCGCCCGTTAGCTGATCATTACCGTCATTGCCGTTGACATTGTCATCACCGTCGCCGCCGTTCAGAATATCATCGCCGCCGTCACCTGACAGAATATCGTTACCCGCGTCACCAATGATTGTATCATTGCCGTCACCGCCAGACACAACATCATCGCCGTCATCGGTAAAGATGGTATCATCACCACCATTACCGAGAATGGCGTCATTTCCTTCGCGACCCGCAAGCGTGTTATTCGCATCATTGCCGATAATATTGTCATTACCAAAACCGCCAATCGCAAATTCAATAATCGTGTTGCGGTCAATAGACAGCAAATCATAAAGCGGCGTGCCGTCATTTAGATTAGTGTTATCACCAATCGATGAGAACGAACCGGGGAGCAATGAAATAACTTGGTCTGATGTAAAGTTACGCAGATCCAGAATGTCTTCGCCGCCCGTGTCGTAAATCGCCACAGAAGGTGGACGAATACCTTGGTCAAAGAAGGCTTGGAAATCATACGCACCGCCGACGGTTGAATTAAATCCGTAAACAGTCGCGCCCTCACGCGTGCCGTTTTCATTCACACCGTAAAGATCTTGAATGGCAAGAATATCAACCATGTTAAGGCCGAGGACCAGACGCGGCGTACCAAAGTTATTTCCTTCGCCCTCACCTTGGTCATTATATGACATGACCGAGTAGTTCCAAAGGTCATTGGCAAAGATATTATCAATGCCGTAATCTGCCGAGCCGTTATAAGGCCCACCGTGACCAAGACCCAGTGCATGGCCAACTTCGTGGATGTATGTTTGGAAAGAATAGCTGTTAAACTCTGTCCCGTAAGTCTCTAGCCAGTCTGTTGAAATATTGACAGTGGATGACGTGATAACCCCATTACCAGAAGATGTGCGGGCAAAAGCCCCTTCTTCGTCATTAATAAAGGTGAGATTGGCAACCTGGCCGTCCTGAACTTCAACAAAGTTTAAGGGCGTGACTTCAGCCCATAACTGCATTGCTGCCACAGCAAAAGCCGCGCCTTCAGCAGAGAGAGCACTTGTATTATAAATAATTGTGTCAACGCCCCATGCGGCGCGACGACCAAAACCATCCGTTAGGAAATTTGCGAACGTGTCGAGCGATACATCAGGACGGAAATTGCCTTCATTGGCATAAACTGTGTAGTCACCAAATCCTGCACCGAAGGCTGAGGCCCCAAGATAATATGTGCCTGATGCGTCAGCTGTGAACATAATACGCGATAATTGCGATACAAATTCGCCCTCTGCATCCAAAATATCATCATTATTGGCCAGCTCTACGCCAGTACCATCATATAGATAGAGCCAAGGGTCGGTTAGCGGTTGGTCGCCGTCACGAATTTGGAAGAATGTATAAGTAACGCCAGCTTCAAGTTCTATCGCGAACCAATCTTGTTCTGGATTTTGCGGGTCTGTAAACTCGATGCTTGATGACACTGAACCGTTCACGTCAATGGTAGCGGTCGTCGTCGTATCACCAGCAACATCACCGTCCATAAAGACAGCCGACGTGCCAGGCGCCGTAGAAAACGTGCCGCCATTGCCAAAACCACCCAGGACAGGGGCTGTGATAACGCCAGGCCCATCAGACGGTGTGTCCATCACGTAAAGGCCATCCGCATCGCCGTCTAAATATTCACGTGGAATAAGAATTCCAGTTCCATCAGGATCAAGCAGCGCTAGCTTGTCACTATTACAACCTGTGCACCCGCAACAGCCCGCAGCCGCATCTGTATCACTATGATTACCCCGGTCTTCATCGCCTTGAGGTCCCAAAAATCCATTGTAATAATCAAGCATAGTCATCCCTATTTTTGTAATATGTCGGTTTACCACAATAAACCTTTGCTCCACCGATACACACTCTGATTGAAAAATCCAATCACAGTTTCATGATGGGCTGTAAAATGCGCGTAAATGACCCATATTTCAGAGTAAATTACGCGTTTGTAAGGGTCTAGCCCCGCTTTAAACGGGTCAAAAGTTCAGCTAATTGGTCATCTGTACGGTACTTTAAGCGTAATTCACCGTTGGGGCCGCTGTGCCGCAAATCAACGACTAATCCCAAAGCGTCACGAAGTTCAGCCTCTACGGCGCGAATGTCAGGCGATTTCTCACTACGTGACGGCGGAGCGACGGATCCCAAAGCTTGCTCATCGGCTTTAGCAGCCTGTTTTTTCAAACGCCGCACCCAATCCTCTGCGTCACGTACGGATAGGCGCTTTTCAATGATATGCTCTACCAAAGCGTCTGGGTCGGGTGCGGCCACTATGGCCCGAGCGTGACCCGTTGAAATCTCCCCGGTTTTTAAGGCCTCTTGCGCGCGCGCAGGCAATGTCAAAAGCCGCAACATATTAGCGATATGCGGGCGGCTTTTCCCGATCGCGTCAGAGACGTCTTGTTGGGTGCGGCCAAATTGATCAATAAGAGCCCGGTAAGCTTGGGCCTCCTCCATCGGATTTAAATCTGCGCGTTGAACATTTTCAATGACACCAATCTCAAGAACTTCTTGGTCTGATAAATCCCGCACCAAGGCCGGCAAAGAGGAAAGCCCAGCTTTTAAAGACGCCTGCCAACGGCGTTCGCCTGCAACAATTTGGTAAAGCGCCTTGGACGGTGAAGCGCCCTTGGTCTCGATCCGCGCGCGGTCAGGAATAGGCCGTACCAAAATCGGCTGTAAGACGCCCTTGTCTTTAATTGATGCCGTTAGCTCAGCCAAAGCCGTCGTATCAAAATATTTGCGCGGTTGATCGGGGTTGCGCACTAATTGGTCAATTGCAACAACACTAATACCACGTGATATTTTCTGTCGTTCTGTCTGTGCCAAAGCCGCATCAGTCTGCGCTGTTAAAGGGCTGTCGACTTTATTATCAGCGACTGAGTTGTTTTCCGGACCAACGTCCGACGTCTTTTTTTCATCTGTCTTTTGGTCAGCTTCTGGCACTAACAAATTAACATCCGCCATTAAGGCTGATAATCCACGTCCCAATCCCCGATCCTTTTTACCAAACACAGTCTTATCCCCTTGCCCTGCCGTCTTGACTTCAGCAGTTGTGGCTTCTGTCGTTTTGGCGCCCGACGAAACGTTAGCAGATTTTTTCTGATTTGCAGATGATTTTTTAGACGCGACTTTTTTGGGTGTTTTTTTCTGAGTCATAAGAACCTCTATAGTTAGGGTTAAACGGTCACTGCGACCCTAAATCAATGCGCCGATTTACGCCTAGAATGGCGCGCCAGTAATTCATCAGCCAACGCCATATAGGCCAGCGACCCCGCACAATCGGGATCATACATCATAACGGGTTTGGCAAAGGACGGGGCCTCAGCAATGCGGACATTGCGCGGTATAACCGTATCAAAGACCGCACGACCCAAATGTTTACGCACATCCGCTGCGACTTGTCCCGACAAACGGTTACGGCCATCAAACATCGTCAGCATAACACCTTCAATAATGAGATTGGGATTAATATTGGCCTTCGCCATTTCCACGGTTTGCAAGAGTTGCGACAACCCCTCCAGCGCATAAAACTCGCATTGCAGCGGCACAATAACACTATCCGATGCAGCCAAAGCGTTCACTGTCAGTATGCTTAGCGAAGGGGGGCAATCGATCAATATATAGTCCCAGCGCCCTGTATCGGTCGCCGTCCCTTCCCCTGTCTGCGCTTGTGTCAATGCTTCGCGCAAACGTGTTGTGCGTCCTGCAGCATTACCAATTTCCAATTCAGCTGCCGCCAAATCTATATCAGAGGGCACAAGCATTAATCCTGGCACATCGGTTTTAATCGCGACATCCATCAAATTCGCACCATCGACCAATATATCGTAAATAGAGCTTTCGCGGCCAGCACGCGGAATACCCAAGCCTGTTGACGCATTACCCTGCGGGTCAATATCCACAAGCAGCACTTTTTTACCGCGCATAGAAAGAGCCGCAGCTAAATTAATCGTCGTCGTCGTTTTGCCAACACCGCCCTTTTGATTAACGATCGCGATTGTGTGTGGTGTTTTCATATCGTTCAGGGCCGTCTCTAAGCGTGTCATTTATTCACCCATTAGCGCGCAGGTCTCGTCGCCTTTAGGCCCGTTATCACAACAACCGCGCCCTGCGGATCACTGCGGCTTTGTCGGTTATCATGCTCAAAACTCCAGCATTTTTGCGCTTCGGTCAATTCCGCCTGCATGTTTTGACCCTTTAAAAGCACCGCTTTTGTCCCCTTGCCCCAAAAGGGTTGTGCATAAGTCAAAAGTCTCGGCATGCGCGCAAAGGCCCGCGCGGTGATAATATCATAAGGTTTAGGCGTAAGTTTCTCGGCTCTATCGGCCCAAACTGTTGCAGGAAGGTCAAGCTCACGAATAACAGTGCGCAGGAAATTCGCCTTCTTGCCCGCACTTTCAACCAAGGTCACCTGCCCGGCCCCGCGCGCCTTACAGGCAATGGCAACAGCAAGCCCCGGAAACCCGGCCCCAGAGCCAAGGTCGAGACAGCTTACATTTGGCGCATCCTCGGCAGATGGCAAAAGCGCCGCGACCTGCCAGCTATCTAAGGCATGACGGAGCCAAAAGCCACTAAGCGCCGACGGTGAGACCAGATTAATCGTGCGGTTCCATTTCACCAATAATGCTTCCCAGGCCGCAAATGCTTCATATGTTTCACGTGAAACATCAAGCTCATTGGCGAAATCCTGTGCCGTATAGGCCAAAGGATCAAAATTGTTTGCTGCCTCGCTCATTACCCTGCCCTTCGCACATAGGCCAAGACAGCCGTCAACGCGCCTGGCGTCACGCCTTCAATACGCGCGGCTTGGCCCAAAGTCGCAGGTTTGGTCGCAACCAGCTTATCGCGGACCTCATTCGAAATGCCGCCAATGGCGCTATAATCAAGGCCCTCTGGCAGGCGCAGACCTTCATCCCGCCTAAACGCTGCAATATCGCGAGCTTGGCGCTCAATATACCCGCTATAAAGGGCTTCTGTCTCTAAATGCTCGCGAGCATAATGGGGCAGGGCAGATAGCGCGGGCCAGACACGTATGATGTCATCAAAATCAATATCGGGATAAGCCAGCAGGTCCATAACAGACCGCCGCACACCATCATTATTTATCTTAAGGCCAAATTTGTGCAGCTCATTTGGCGTTTTCACCAGAAGGGACGCGTCGGCTTCGGCCTTTGCGATTGTGGCCATTTTATCTGTAAAGGCCACTTTTCGAACGGAACTAATCGCACCAATGGCGTCGCCTAATGGCGTTAAGCGCTGATCCGCATTATCAGCCCGCAACAAAAGTCTGTATTCCGCGCGACTTGTGAACATGCGGTAAGGCTCTGTAACGCCTTTGGTGATCAAATCATCAATCATCACGCCCATATAGGCCTGGGAGCGGTCGAGGATAAAGGGCGAAGACCCAGCCGCCGCCAGAGCCGCATTAAAGCCCGCGATGACGCCTTGCGCCGCCGCCTCTTCATAGCCCGTCGTACCGTTGATCTGTCCCGCCAAATATAGGCCCGGCAAGCGCTTTGTCTCTAGCGTCGCGCGCAAATCGCGCGGGTCAACATAGTCATATTCAATAGCGTAGCCATAGCGCAGAACCTCACAGCTTTCTAACCCGGCAATTGTGCGCAGAAAGGCGTCTTGCACAGGGCGGGGCAGGGACGTTGAAATCCCGTTGGGATAAATCACATCCCAATCAGGATTATCTGGCAGGCCTTCGGGTTCAAGAAATATTTGGTGCTTGTTGCGGTCTGCAAAGCGGACGACTTTATCCTCAATGGACGGACAATAGCGCGGCCCACGGCCAGAAATAGAGCCGCTGTAAACCGCGCTTTGCTTGATATTCTGCTCAATAACAGCGTGGGTCTCGGCATTCGTGTGGGTAATACCACAGCTAATCTGCGGGACCTTGATGCTATCCGTCATAAAGGAAAATGGCACGGGCTGCGCGTCAGCTTCTTGCTGTTCTAAGGCATCCCAATCGATAGAGCTTTTTCTCAAACGGGCAGGGGTGCCTGTCTTGAGGCGCCCCATATCAAAGCCAAGCCCGTAAAGGCGATCAGACAGCCCAATGGCTGGCGCTTCACCGTGCCGACCAGCGGGCGTTCGCTCATCACCAATATGAATAACACCTTTCAGGAACGTCCCCGTTGTCAGGACCACCCGTTCAGTCTTGTAAACCTCACCACTGGCTGTCTCTACACCGACAACTTTACCGTCTTTGAGAATCAAATCTTCAACGGCGTTAGCCAGCACCGTCAAATTTGGATAGTTGAAGATATGTTCCTGCATTGCCTGCTTATAAAGCCAGCGGTCACTTTGCGTGCGGGGACCGCGTACGGCCGGGCCTTTGGACCGGTTAAGCAGACGAAATTGAATGCCTGATACATCGGATACACGCCCCATCAATCCGTCAAGCGCGTCAATCTCTCTGACCAAATGGCCTTTACCCAAACCCCCAATCGCAGGGTTACAGGACATCTCGCCAATCGTGTCTGTCTTGTGGGTCAAAAGAAGGGTCCTCGCGCCAACGCGCGCAGAGGCCGCCGCCGCATCGCAACCAGCATGCCCACCACCAATGACAATAACATCCCAACTTTGGGACATGGCTCACTCCATCAACTACATTGCTAAACTCGCCCGCCTATAGACGATAGCATCAAGGCTGTCGAGATATTGCGACAGCGACGGCAGCCCCACACGGCAATCACTGTTTCACGTGAAACATCCTGACTTGAAAACGATTTAACGCCGACTGACCCCACAATGTTTCACGTGGAACATTATGCATTGGGGCATGAGTTTCTATTTTCCAACACAAAATCGGGAAAATATTCTGTCAAAAACAGCCTCAATGTCCGTTTCGCCCGCCAATTCTTTCAGGGCCTGCAAAGCGGACCGCAAATCATCACCCGCAAGCTCTGGTGCGAATTTAAGCGCTTTACGCGCCGCCGCCAATGAAGCGCGCGCCCGCGACACGCAATCGCGATGTCGCGCCCGCGTTAAGCCTGCCTCTGAGGCGGGGCTAAAGCGCCTTTTTACAATATCATCAAGCGCCAGTTGAAACACTTCAAATCCTTGACCCGTAATAGCACTGACATCAAAATTATTAAATGAACTCAATGACTTAGGTCGATTAAGGTCAGATTTATTAAAGAGAACAATATCCTCATCCTCAAGCAAATCGAGGCTTTGCGGGTCAAAGTCCGCCTCTGTGCTATCATGTACTAAAATGCGAATATCGCTTTCCTTTGCGCGCTCCACCGCACGACGGATACCTTCAGCTTCTATAGCGTCACCGCTCTCTCGCAGTCCCGCCGTATCAGACAGGCGCACGGCAAAGCCTGCAATATTCATATGCACATCAATAATATCGCGCGTTGTGCCAGCCTGATCCGTGACAATAGCCGCATCACGTCCTGCTAACCTATTGATTACACTCGATTTACCAGCATTAGGCGCACCAACAATCGCAATCGTTAGCCCCTCTCTCACGCGCTCTCCAATCGCGGCATTATCCAGCGCCTTATCCATATCCTCAATCAGCGCCGTCAAAGGCGCATCTGCATTATGGGCCAAATCATCAGGAATGTCGGCCTCATCGGGGAAATCGATCTCGCCTTCAATCTGGGCGAGCGCATCTAACACGGCGTCTTTCCAGCCTGCATAACGGGTTTTCAACCCCCCTTGCATCTGTCGAAGCGCTTGTTTTCGTTGCGCGTCTGACTCTGCATCGATCAGGTCTGCAAGGCCCTCGGCCTCAGTCAAATCCATGCGTCCATTTTGAAACGCACGCCGTGTAAACTCACCCGCCTCCGCTTGTCGCGCTCCCGCCTGCATTATGGCTTTGGCCATCGCCTCGACCACGGCAGGGCTGCCATGTGTTTGAAATTCAACACAATTTTCACCGGTAAAGCTCGCGGGGCCCGGCATAATGATAAGAAGGCCGTCATCAATGGCTTCGCTGTGTTGCGAGTAAAAGGTGCGGTAGGCTGCATGGCGCGGCTTTGGCACCTCTATGTCGGTCATATGGCATGCTACATCCACCGCCTTGGGCCCACTCACTCGAAACACGGCCACACCCGCGCGACCGGCCGCCGTTGCCAGCGCAAAGATTGTATCCACTCCATCAGAGTTTTGGTGTGACGATATGTTTGACATATATGACCTTGGCAAAGAGCCGTTTATACGGCAGATGATGGCGTTAAACCGCATAAACCCGAGGCTTGCGCCATAACACGCGGCTTTGAAATGAGGAAGTATCAGATGTCATATCGTAAAATTGCCCTTTTATCTGCTTTTCTACCCCTATTTATGGGCTGTCAGGTCGAGCAAACGAAAAAAAGTGAGGCTCCTGCACAGTCTCTGCCACCTCTGAGCACGTTTTTTGCTTGCCTTCCGAGCGATTCTGCCGTCATTGCGGCCCACCGCGCGACCTCTAAAGACATGAATATGGCCGAGAACGCCCTCCCCAGCATCAAGGCTCTGTATGAAGGCGGCATTATGATGGTTGAAATGGACGTCGCAGGTTTAAAAGAGGGCGTCCATATTTTGTTTCATGACGGTGTTTGGGAAGAGGATACAACAGGCACAGGTGCCGTGGCCGCCAGCACATGGGACGAAGCGTCAACATATTTGCTCCGTGATAACCAAGGTAAGCTCACCTCTATGGTGCCAGGGCGTCTTGATGAGGTCTTGGAATTTGCCAAAGGCCGTCTCTACCTAGAGCTTGATTTCAAAAGTAGCGCAAAATACGAGACCGTGATTGATGCCGTGCGGGCCGCAGATATGGCAGAACACGTTATCCTCATCGCCTATACAGCCGACCAAGCGCAAAAGCTCGCCAGCCTCGCACCGGAAATGATGATATCAGCGTCGATCCGCGAAAATGATGATGTGGCAGACCTTATTGCGCGCGGCGTTAAGCGTGAAAATATCGCAGGATGGGTCGGGACTGTGTCCGATGATCTCGCGATTGAGACCATGCTCAATAGCAAAGGCTTCCCCGTTTTGGCGATGGGGCGTCGTGACCTGCCAAAATATGCCAAAACAGCCAGCGTCGTTGTCAGTAGCTACGCTCTGTCTGATAAAGCCGAAGGGGATTATCCGGGTATCATTGGGCTGACACCCCAAAGCCAAGCGGCGTACGAATCTTGCTTAGCCCACAAGACAGACGGATAAAGGCAATAAAAAACCGCAGGGCCGAATAAACGATCCTGCGGCAATAAACTTGATAAGCCTTTTGTAACTAGCTTTTGTATTTTACGTTACAACCGTAAGCCTTCGTCTCTGCCATTTCGACAGCTTCACCCGCCTTTACCGCTGTTAACGCTTCGCGGACATAATTGCGCGCACCTTCAACAGACGCTTCGCTTGCACTGCGGTTGTCGTCAATTGCGCCTTGATAGACAAGCGTTTGTGCTAGATCGATGACATACATATGTGGGGTCGTTTTCGCGCTAAAGGTTTTACCCATGTCGCCTTCAGGATCAAGAATAACAGCTGTGGGTTCAGCGTTGCGGCTACGCGTTAGCTCATTGGCCTCTGTGCCAGACACATAGCCTTGTTTGCCAGGCGCAGATGAAATCACGGATAGCCAAACTGTTTCACCGTCAAGCGTCGCATCTTTTTGAAGCTGCTGCATATTACCCGTATTATAATGCTTTTTAACATAGGGGCAGCCGTGGTTGGTCCACTCGAGAACAACTGTCTTTCCCGCAAAATCAGCCAGATTATGGGTCATGCCGTTGCTGTCCATAACCTGCATATCAGAGACGGTAGAACCCGTCGCAATTTTCGCGGCGGCCGGCATAGCAAAAGCGCTAACGCTTAGGGCCAAGGCCGTGGTTGTGATAATTTTTAACTTAGAGACTGTCATAAAAACTCCTGATTAAATGGGTCGCTATAGAGGCTACGCATCAGGGGCGACCGTTGGATTTAATTCCCCATCAAGGCGTCTCTTAACACAGATTGGCTTAGCACTTGCGGTAAAATTTGCGGGTTCACAGCATTGTTATCAGCACGGTAGACCAAATATAGCGGCACGCCCGACCGTCCGTGCCGCGCGAGTTCTTGTGCGATTGCGTCATTTTTATTGGTCCAATCAGCAATCATTTTGACGGTGTTAGTGTCAGCAAACAGATCCTTGGTCGCCTGAGTGTCGAGCACAAGGCGTTCATTGACTTTACACGTCACACACCAGGCGGCCGTAAAATCAACAAAGACATTTTTACCTTGGGCGTTTAGCTCAGTAATACGGGCAGGGGACCATGCCTCAATAGTGTCGCTTTGCGCGATTGGCATACTCGTCGCTGTTGTGCTCAAGGTGAAAGGAACAATAAGCGCGCCAAAAATCGATAATGTGGCGACGGCCTTTGTGAAACGCCGAGAGCCTTTCAACGCCCAGATACCAAAGGCCAGCAGCACCATCGCGATCAGAATTTTACCAACACCCAAATCACCCGCTTGCAAGCTTAGCACCCAGACAAGCCACACAGCGGCGAGCAACATTGGAAAGGCCAGAAACTCTTTAAATCGTACCATCCACGGCCCCGGTTTTGGAAGGCGAGTCAACAATTTCGGTGCGTAAGACAAAAGCAAAAACGGCAGCGCAAAGCCAATCGCGAGCGCTACAAAAATCACAATCGTTACAAGCGCATTTTGCGCCAGCGCATAACCAATCGCCCCCGCCATTAAGGGCGCCGTGCAAGGCGTCGCCACCACGACGGCCAACGCGCCTGTGAAAAACGCGCCCGACGCACCGCCCATAGATGCCACACCAGACCCCGCGTTTTGAAGGCCCGTTCCAATTTCAAATATACCGAGTAAATTCAGACCAATCGCAAATAATAACAACGCCAAAGCGCCAACGATAATCGGCGATTGAAGCTGAAACCCCCACCCAATCTCTTGTCCTGCCGCTTTAATTATCAGCAATATGACGGTCAAAACCATAAAGGTCACCATAACCCCCGCCGTATAAAACCAACCCTGAGCCCGCACAGTCTTTGGGTTATCATGAGCGGTCTTAGTAAGGCTTAGCGCTTTAATCGATATCACGGGAAAGACACACGGCATCAGGTTCAAGATTAAACCGCCGAGGAGGGCCCCCCCCATCGCACCCAGTAAAGCGACCATGTTCAAGGGCTGGGCGGGCTTTATGTTATCAACACGCGCGGGGAAACCTTGGGCAAGATTTAAACGCACGACTTCACCCACAGCACGACCATTTTGCTCAAACCGCAATACGCCGTCCAGCGTCTCGCTTTTGGGAGCGTCCCACCAAAAATCACCTGTTGTTTCCAAGGTGATGCCCGTATCCGTCTTATCCAGCTCTTGCGGAGCGGCGGGTAGAACAATGCCTTGGTCATAGCTAAAGAAAAAAGCTTCGCGAAAATCACCCTCCGGCAAGTTTTGCAAATCAATTAGGACGTTTTTGTCTTGCTGATAAATGTCGCCGCTTATATTTCCTGGCTTGGGTGCGCGAGTTTTCGCAAGGGTGATTAAATTATTCCACCGCTCATCAAGCGCTGGCTCACCAATAAAAACCTCAAGGCTCAATGTCGCCTGTTCAGGAATACAAATATCATAGCAAACCAAATAATAGGCATCAGCTTCAATCGTCACAAAGCTGCCTATCACGGCATCTTCGGGCAGGGTAATCGGCACAGGAAATAAGGGTGCCCCTTCAAAACCGTAATTTACAATCGGGCCCGTCGCGATAGCCATAGGCAAGGGCCAAACAATGTCACCCGCGCTCGCGCCCTCTGGCAAAGACCATGTCAATTGCACGGGCTCCCCGCTATCGCCGGGGTTTCGCCAATAAGTATGCCATTTATCATCCAACACAGTCCGAAGGGCCACATCAATCGTTGCACCAGGCAAGGCGGTATCGTGGCTACTGACGAGCTGGGCCAAGACTTTGCCTGTATCAACATTTTCAGACTCAGCCGCAAAAACGGGCTGGCTAGCTGTGATTATTAGAGCGCAAATAAGCGCAGCAAGGCGGGTCAAGAATGTCATAGCAAAACCGTAATCCAAACAGGTTAAAAGATTGACTGGATATACGTTAAAACAATGCAGCCCATATCTCTAGGGGGCAATTACCGCGCGCCATCACAACATCGTCAGTCGGTTGTGACAGATTGACCGCGAAATCAAGACTTGAACTTAGTCCCTTATCGTCCCATTTGAAAATAATGGATATTTTAATGGACCGTTTCGCCGCAAGCTCTCTTAATTGGGTCATGGGCATGATATTTGTTATCTCCCTTATCTATGCTGTGCGGGCTTATTTTGGTTATAAAACTGTCGCAGCGGATGCTGTGTCTGATTACCACTATAAAAAAGAGAACGGCATGGTGCGCCCAACGCTGTCTGAGGACGGCTATGTCCGCGCCTATAAACGGTTTCACAATCCACGGGGTCATTTACACATTGCTGTCGCGACTGGAATTATGGCCATTTTCACCCTGCCCGCCATGGGTGTCTTAAACGGTATCACTATTTTGATGTGGGAAATGGGGGGGCGCGACGAAGCCTTCACACCCGGTTTTTTGGTTCACGCGCTACTGATGATGTTTCTGACCATCGCCTTCTGGGCTTTAATTGCCTATGTCACAGCGCGGCATTATCACAAACATGCAGCCGTTAATTTTGATGATGAAATGGCGCGCGAAACAGGAGAGTTAAACTAATGGAATATCTGCACACTATGATCCGCGTCAGTGATATTGATGCGTCGCTCAATTTTTTCTGCGACGGTCTCGGCCTAAAAGAGGTCAACCGCAAAGATAGCGAAAAGGGTCGCTTTACGCTTGTTTTTCTGGCCTCACCCGATGACTTAGCGCGCTCAGGATTAAAAGGTGATGAGCGCCCATTGCCAGCAGGCCTACCGATGATCGAGCTGACCCATAATTGGGACGAGGCCGGATATGACGAAGGCCGCAATTTTGGTCATCTGGCTTACCGCGTTGATAATGTCTATGATGTCTGTCAGCGCCTGATGGATATGGGTGTGAGCATTAATCGGCCGCCGCGCGACGGCCATATGGCCTTTGTTCGCAGTCCCGATAACATCTCTATTGAGCTTTTACAAAAAGGCGAACACCTATCCCCCGCAGAACCGTGGGCCTCTATGCCAAATACGGGTCACTGGTAAACGGCTAAAGCTTTACATCATGAGACACAAAAAAGCCCCGACGACGCGGGGCTTTTTCTATGATTAATATATAATCTTAGCGACGCTTACGGGCGGCATAACGTGCATCCCGACGCGCTTTTTGTGCGGCAACAAGTTCTTCTTGGGCTTTTTTCTTCGCCGCTGCTGCCAGTTCTTTCTTGCGCAATTCCTCTGCTTCGAGCGCTTCTTTCTCAGCTCGCTCTTTCGCGCGTTTGACTTCTTTTTCAGCTTCACGCTTAGCACGGGCTTCGTTGATTTTAGCGCGTTCAGCGAGCTTTTTAGCAAGCTCTTCCTCGCTGAGTTGTTTACTTTTCGCGCGCTTAAGCATTTCCAACTTAGCGGCTTTTTGTTCTTTCAAACGGTCATTAAAACTGTGGCCGGGTAACCCTGACATGTGATCCTCATCTTTGTGGTAATACAGGCGCGTTAAAACACAAACAGGCCTGTGTTTAAAGGCCTGACTGGTATTTTTTTATGCTTTTAGGCGACCCGCCTAAAAATCAAATGTAGCCCCGACAAAAATCTCGCGCGGCTTGCCAGGCCGAAGACCATAAGGACGGCGCGCAGCGACATAGGCCTTATCAAACAGGTTCTCGACCTTAACCCGCAAAGCCACACGCTCTGTCAGGTCATAATGCCCTGATAAATCAACCAAAGTCCGACCACCGATTAAGTCGTTGTTATTAATAGAGCCTTGCCCCGCGACATTGCGTGTGTCTGATACTGTGTTGAGAACACCGTTAAGACCAAACCGCTCGCCCTCAAGCCCGACACTCACCGTGAATTGGTGGCTTGGGACATAGGGCAGGGCATCACCCGCCGCGACACTTCCCCAAAAACTATCTGAAAATGTCGTGAGGAACTCAGTATCTGTATAAGTATAGCTCAGCGATAGCGGCAGAGTTAAAGTTCCGCCTATGTCGTAAGTGTTGGACGCCGTTAACTCCAACCCTTTGACATCAACGGCGCCGCCGTTAAAGGCATCGCCAATATCGCATTGACTACCGCCCGTGGAATTTGTGCATTCGCCGAGCAAGTTAGAGTAATCATTAAAAAACCCAATCGCGTCGATCTTAAATCCAGAATAACCAAGGCTGTCACCGCGCAAACGAAAGCCCGCTTCATAGACTGTGCTTTCTTCGGGGTCTGTACCAACACGCGAGGACACAGGGGCCGCTGCAAAACCGCGGTGAATACCGCCCAAGACGGTCAAAGCGTCATTGAGCGCATAGCTTGCTGATAGGGCCGGTAAAAACTCTGTGTAATTGTTTTCACGCACGGATGACGGGGTGAGGTTTCGATCAGGCGTATCCCAGCGCTCTTGTTGCGAGCGGACATCTTCATACCGCACACCCGCTGTTACCGTCCACGGACCCGCCGTTATGCTATCTTCAATATAAAGCGACAACGCCGTCGCATCGGAAATGCGGTTGGCTTGAGTGCCGGGTGCATTATCAGTGGTCAGAACCATCGCGCCATTATCAATTCGGTATCCATCTTGGTCTTGGAAACGGTCAACGCCATCCTCATGATAGCGCACAGACGCAACAAGATTATGTGTAAGCTCGCCCGTAATAAATGTGCCGCCAATCGCGGACTGAATACCTTGGGCGTAATATTCGCGGTTGTTTGCACGTAATTGCAACACATCATCCGCGCTCACAAGACCCGCATCACCGCGCAGCACCGCAAGCTCTGCACCACATAAAGCTTCATTAGATAAAATACTATCTAAGCTTTGACAGACGCTTTGGCCCGATAAGCTTGAATTATCAAAGCGGTCAAGCTTTCGCCAATTGCGCGCAAACTCTGTGCGGTAGCCGATCGTTGTCAGCGTCCAATCACGATTAATCGTAAAATTATGGGTGAGTTGATAGGTCGTATGATCATTGACCATTTCGTCAAGCTGGCTTGCTGCATAGCGCTGATAAGGATTAGCGTCAAAGTCAGATTGCGTCAGGCCAAGATAGGTCTCGTCCGAGACCTCGTCTTTATATTGATATTTTAATTGGAGGCTATGGCGGTCATCATCAGACCGCAGTCCTAATTTGACAACATAATCCTCAATCGCAAAGCCCGTATCACCGCGCGCAATTTCTTTAAACCCGTCAGCGTGATCTTGGTAAGTTTCAACAAGACCGCCAAGTTTAAAACCGTTGAGTTGAATTTCATTGCCCGCATAAGCGTGTATTTTTTGACGGCCTTGATCAGACACCAAAATATCGGCAAAGGCACGCGGCTCCGTTGGAATTGGGGTCGAGAAAAAGGCGATGGCCCCTGCCGTTGTATTGGGGCCGTATTTTACCGTCGCGGGGCCTTTGGTCACTTCCACGGCGTTCATGCGGCCTGTCATGGGGACGTAATAAGCGGCTGGCGCAGAATAGGGTGCGGGTGCCATTAACACGCCGTCTTCCATCAAAAGAACCTTAGACGACCGGTCCGACCCCGATCCGCGCAAACCAATATTAGGCCGCAGGCCATAGCCGTCTTCTTCTTGAATATTCACACCCGGAGCCAAGCGCAATACGCGGCTTAGATCTGAGTAGCTTTGCAAGGCAAGTTCTTCGGGGCCAATAAACGTCACAGATCCCGAAATATCATCGGGCGACTGGCGCGCACCCGTCACCGTGATAACATCAAGACCGTTATAAACATTATTTCCCGAGGCGTTTTGGGTATCCTGTGCAAATGCAGACCCCGATGACGTTATGATCAAAAAGGCGGGGAGAGCGACAGAGCCAATTGAGGCGCGGCGTAAGCTAAACATCATATATCCGTAATTTTATTGTTGCGAATGGTTCGCATTACGGGGCTGATAACAGGCCACACTATATTTGCAAGTGCAAATCGTTCTTAATTACAAATAAAAACAGCGCCATTCCTATGGTTAGGAAACTGTGAGAGGACGCAGTCATAAGCGCTTTAAAATACAGGGTCCCGCCCCTTATAGGACTACCGAGATTTCAAAAAAACATACCACGCCCCACCGCCGCCATGTTTAATATGAGCGGGCGCATAGGTTGCGATTAACGGACGGATGGGGACTTGCGAAATCCATTCGGGAAAATTTTGGCGCAATACGCCTTCACCCCTTATACCTTTTCCCGTGATGACCAAAAGCGTTGTGAAGTTCTGGTTATAAGACCGAATGACAGCTTTCACCAAAGCCGGGCGGGCTTGGCTTTGGGTGAGGTCATGCAAATCAATTGTCGCATCAATGTCGACCCGTCCCCGCCGCACCCGTTTGTCGTTATTAACATCAAGGCTTTTGGGAAGCGGCTTTGCGCTTGGCTTCTCTGATGGGGGTAGGCGCAAGAGGCTAGCAAAGTCTTCGCGGGTCGGATCGGGCTTCGCAGACCCCTTCCCTTTATCACGACGACGGGGGGCAACTGTACGTGCCACCTTTTGCCAAATTTTTTTATCCTCGGGTCGCAAGGACATAATTAGCTCTGACGCTGCTGCGCCAATAACCGCTCCGCCAGAGCCCGTGGCAATAATAATGTCCATTGCCCATTATGTTTCATAACGCCCGCTTTGGCCCCCGCCGCATCGCCAGATCCAAAATAAATATCACCGCGCAAAGCGCCGACAATCGCTTTGCCCGTATCTTGCGCGGATAATAAAAGGCCCTGTTCTGTGCCGCGGTAATCCCCGGCCTCTTGTGGAATTTTGACCTGCAACCAAATCAGCGCGCCATAAGGATGATAGCGCGGATCAACGGCCATTGACCCCATATCCGTCAAGGGAACACGCATCCCGCCCATTGGGCCTTCGCCCTCTTCAATCTTTTGCTCTGTAAAGAAAATATAGCGCTTGTTTTCATTCATCAAATCGCGGGCGGCTTTCGGCCCAGCCTTTCGCATCCATGCTTCTATGTCCCGTTTGGCAGACCGGTCTTTAGTCGTATCGCCGCGCCGAATAAGCACACCGCCAATAGACGTATAATCAAAGCCGTTATTACCCGCATAAGCCGCGCGAATTTTACGGCCATCTTCAAAACGAATATGGCCCGATCCTTGGATTTGCATAAAAAAGACTTCGAGCGGACGACCATAAGCAATCACGCGTGACGTGCGCGGCGTAATTTTAGAGCGTGGTAATGTCTTAAAGCGGTCCTTTGTCGGTACGGCTAAAATGGGTTCAGAAAACTCTGGTGTAGGGACGCGCCTTACCTCTAGCTCTGGCTGATAATAACCCGTCAACAAACCACGCTCGCCGTTCTGCGCTGATAAGGGCACAGGGGCGAATTGGTTTTCAAAAAAGACGCGCGCGTCTTTAGAGCTATCACCCACAAGCATCGCGAGCTCGCACGCTCCCGACCAATCTCCATATGTTCCGTATTCAGGTAAGTAACTATTTAAAGGTTTATTGTTCTCTGTTTTTTCCCAACGCTGACAACTGCGCCGAAACGACGACAGGGCGGGACGGTGGTCCGCCGCACGCCAATGGGCAAGGTCCGTGAGCGGTGATTCATAAACACGAATGTCAGCAACAGGCGGCGGCGCGTCTTTCGGTGGTTCAGGCGCAGCAGGAACAGGGGACGTGACGGCAGGCGCAGACTTTGGCGATGCCTCTGGTTCGGCAACAATAACACCCGTTGTATCCGCTGCGGGTTCGGTCGGCGGCGCATCAACACCCGGAACCGTAGCGCAGGCCGCCAGACTTATAATGGCAAAGCCAATAATAATCCCGCGAAACCTCAAGGTTTAGGCCGATGTATCAGGCGTTGGGTCAGCTTCCAGCTCATCGCCAGTCGAGGGCGCAACATCCGCTAAAAGCCAGTTAGGGTCAGATGAGCCAGCTTTGCGTGTGTAAGTCCAAATCTCTGAAACATTCGCCAACACGTCAGGGTCACCTTCGACAAGCTCCCCCTCTGCGTCCACAATGGAGGACGCTAATTCTGCTTCATATTCAACGGATACACGCATCCATTTCCCATCCGTTTCACCCTGAACAATTTTCGCGCCAATTAAGCGGCCCAAATCTGTGACCTGACGATGACCTAAATCTTCGCGAGCCTCTATGGCATTTGCATAGACATTATAAACATCATCAACCAGCAGCGATTTAAGTGTCTCTTTGTCCCCGTCAGCAAACGCCTCTAAAATCATGACGTAGGCCGTCTTTGCCCCTTCAACAAACTCTTTTTGGCGAAACCCCTTATCCAAGGCAATCACGGCGCCCATACCATCAACCGAAGATGTTTCAATGACGGGCTCTATAATTTTAGGGGCATCTGGCTGATCATCATTGAAAATATCGACAGGGTTATCTTCGCCGTGGCCGACTGATTTACCCAAAACGGTGTAAAGCATAACGCAAACAATTGTCGCAATCGCAGCATATAAGATAACTTCAAACATAATTAGTCCATAAAACGGGTATTGGATGGGATAGTCCACCGACCCTTAACTTAGGGTTTATTGCAAGCTTCGCAATGGCTTGCGACATGAAATCCCTACGCATTAGCGCTCTGTTTAGACGTTAATCAAGCCCTTACGCCCGATTACAAGAAAAACGAGCGGGCGGGTGGTATATATAGGTCGCTTTCCCTATATGCAGATAGTCAGTCGTTTGGCTGTGAAACTATAACGCATATATTAAAGGATGAGGCATGGCCAAAAAACCTAAAGACAAAAAAGAGGACAAAGCTCCAGCTGATAAAGCCCCCGCCGCCGCGCCTGAAACCGAAGCGGTAGAGGCGCAACAAGGTGGTCCAATGTTGTCCGTTTTGGCACAATACACAAAAGACCAAAGCTTTGAGAACCCCAACGCCCCTGAAAGCCTGCGTACAGGTATGGCTGCACCAGAAATTTCAATTAATATTGAAATTGGTCGCCAAATGCTGGCCGATGACACCGTCGAAGTTGTCCTGATGCTGCGGGCGGATGCACGGCGCGGTGAACAAGTCGCCTTTATCGCAGAGCTGGAATATGCAGGGCTTTTTGCCTTCCAAAACGTCAACGTTGATGAAATCCAGCCTCTTATCCTAATTGAATGTCCGCGTCTGTTGTTCCCCTTTGCCCGTCAGATTATGGCGCAAATGACGCAAAACGGAGGCTATCCGCCCATCATGTTGGAGCCGCCGGATTTCGCAGCTATGTTCCGCGAAGAGCTTATGCGCCGCGCAGCATCGGAAACAAAGAATTAAAACCAAATATAATTATATTAAGCCGTCCAATTGGACGGCTTTTTATTTGGCTTTAAATTCGGTATCATACACTATGAACATTGTTATCTTAACGGGCGCCGGAATATCGGCAGAAAGTGGCATTGAGACCTTTAGGGACGCAGGGGGCCTTTGGGAAAACCACCGTATAGAAGACGTGGCCACACCCGAGGGCTACGCCCGCGATCCAGACCTTGTGCAGCGGTTTTATAACCTGCGTCGCGCAGCCCTAAAAACCGTAAAACCCAATGCAGCCCATATCGCACTTGCAAAACTAGAGCACAGGCTATTGAGGCAAGATGGCTCGGTGACCTTAGTGACACAAAACGTCGATGACTTGCATGAGCGCGGCGGATCAACAGATGTTATCCATATGCACGGACAGCTAACGTCAGTGTTTTGCACCGCGTGCAATCATCGGTGGAACCACGCGCAAGATATTAAGACGGGACAGATTTGCATCACCTGCAAGACTAGTGATACAACGCGGCCAGATATCGTCTGGTTTGGTGAAATGCCTTATCATATGGATAGGATTGAGGCGGCGCTGTCATCTTGTGATTTATTTGTTTCTATCGGAACCAGCGGAGCCGTTTATCCGGCGGCAGGTTTTGTCCAAATGGCCACGGCATATGGCGCCCAGACGCTAGAGCTAAATTTAGAGCGCTCTCAAGGATCGCATTATTTTGATGATAGTCAGCTCGGCCCCGCCAGTAAAATTGTTCCTCAATGGGTGGACGCCGTTTTGAACGAGAACTGAGCTCATTACCCCCGGCTCTTAGACCAATAACGCGTTTCCCATACCATGTCATCGCCGAGGCTTTTGATAAACGCTGCGTGGGACGCGCGCTCATCTTGACTAGACAGCGGGGCCAAAGGCGTTGGTCTTGGTCTGGCAATCGGCACGACGACAGAGTCTACAGTTGCACGCGCGTCTTTAAACCCAAAGCGGCGTTCCCGACCCCCGTTTAGTTCTAAATACACCGCCGCCAAAAGCTCACTATCAATGATGGCGCCGTGCTTATCCCGCGCGCTAAGCGATATATCAAAACGCTTACACAAGGCATCTAGCGTCGCGGGACTCCCTGGAAATTGAGCCCGCGCCATACGCAGCGTATCGATAAAGCGCTTATCTGGCAGCATGGGAAAGCCCGCGCGATCAAGCTCTGCATTGATAAAGCCTTTATCAAAATCCGCATTATGCGCAATCAGCGGGCTATCGCCCAGAAAGTCAATAAAGTCCTGCGCGACGGATTTAAACAAAGGTTTGTCACGCAAAAACTCGGTTGTCAGGCCTGTAATCTCGACAACTTTCTCAGGGACTTCGCGTTGGGGATTGCAATAGGCATGAAAGCTGCGACCCGTCGGTAAAAAGTCAATAATCTCAATACAGCCGATTTCAGTGATGCGGTCATCGCCGCGCGCGTCAAACCCCGTTGTCTCTGTATCAAAGACAATTTCCCGGTGGCCATTTTCCGCGCGCTTCATAGTATCAGGATGGTTCACGATTTATTCCATTCTGTCTTAAATCAGTGAGTATATCCTGCACCTGTTCGCGCGCTTCTTCTAGTCCGCGGTGCGTAAAAATTGTATAATCTGCGCGGATACGTTTCTGCGCATCTGGCAATTGACGCGACAATATCATCTTAAATAAGTCTTCGGTCATCCCCTCCCGCGCCATCACGCGCTCTCGCTGCACATGCGCAGGGGCCGTTACAACAACAACTTTGTCAACAAGGACGTCACCACCGGTTTCAAATAAAAGCGGAATATCAAAAACAACAATATCCGCAGCCGATGCTTTAGCTCTCTGTAAAAACTGAGAGCGCATATCCGTGACCATGGGATGAATAAAGCTCTCTAGCACAGTGAGCTGCAAGGGGTCTTCTCGCATATATTTGCCCAATATGGCCCGATCAACGGCGCCGTCGTTAACCGCGTCAGGAAAAACAGCCCGTATCAGCGGCACAGCCTGCCCGCCTTTGGCATAAAGACGGTGTACAGCGGCATCGGCGTCAAACACCGGGCAGCCTAGGTCCTCAAACATTTCAGCCGTCGTTGTTTTCCCCATCCCAATAGATCCCGTTAGCCCAATGATTATCGGCGCTGATCTGTGTTTGTCCGCGGCAGCTAGGCTCATGAGTTTAAAGTTTTGCGCAGCAAATCTGTGGGGTCTAGCGTCTCGGGTGGGGTTTGCCCAAAAAAGAGCTTAAAGCTGGGTCGCGCTTGCGCAATGAGCATATCAAGGCCCCCAATACTGGGTAAGCCTTGGCTTTTTGCGGCTTTGAGTAACGGCGTGACTTCTGGCGTGTAAATCAAATCATAAACAAGCGCCCCAGGCGAGGCGAGCGTTAGGTCGACATCCAGCGCAGGATAACCCTTCATCCCGGCGGCACTGGCATTAATAATAACCCCTGCACCCCCGATGCCGTCATGACGCATCGCCCACGGCACAGCGTAAAGGCTTGGCACATTGAAATCATCAACCACGGCTTCTGCGCGATTATCTGTGCGACCGCATAAGCGAATTTCTGGACAATTTAACGACAATAGCGCACCTATAACCGCCCGTGAAGCCCCCCCTGTGCCGTAGATAATCACGGGGGTATTCGCAATCGTGCGCGGGCCAAGGGCACGAATCAGCGGCGTCGCAAAGCCTTCTAAATCCGTATTATGAGCAATCAGCTGCCCGTCTCGCTTGTAGAGACAATTGGCAACACCCAGTTTCTTAGCATCATCTGTAACGATATCAGCCGCCTCATAGGCAAGCTCTTTTAAAGGTAGGGTCACATTCACACCCGCAATGGACGTTTGTTTCAAAGACTGAAAGGCACGGACAGCTTCATCTGGGCGAACGGCAAAATGGACATAAGCCCCCGCAAGCCCCATTTCGCGTAACCAAAAGCTATGCATTTGCGGTGATAATGAATGGTGAATAGGCCAGCCACAAACACCCGCTAATTTGGGGATAGGGCGAGTCATGTTTTAACGCAGCCTCTAACCCGTAAATAATCGAGCACAGGTAAAAGTGATAAGCCAAGAATTGAGAAAAAATCGCCCTCGACATGTGAAAATAACTGAGATCCACGGCCTTCAAATTTATAAGCGCCTACAGCTTTTAAGATAGTTTCGCCCTCTGCTGCCAAATATTCATCAAGAAACGCTTCGCTAAAGTCCCGCACACTTAAGGCCGTTTTTGCTCGGTGCCGCCACACCGGCCGCGCGTTTTCAGAAATAACGACAGCCCCAATCAAGTGATGTGTTTTACCGCGCATTTGCAAAAGACGCTCTCGGGCTTCTGCCATATCCTTGGGTTTATCAAAAAGCTGCCCGTCCATTTCCATGATTTGGTCTGCCCCAATGACAAGGCCTTCTGTAGAGCGGGATACACGCATTGATTTAGCTTCCGCCAAAGCGTCAGCGATATCAGCAATCGCTGCGCCTTCTGATAACATTGCCGATTTAATAGCCGCTTCATCAACAGCTTTTGTGACGACCTTAAAATCAACGCCTGCACCCCGCAATATGTCCGCTCGTATTTGACTACCTGATGCTAATATTATTGGAATGTTATGCGCCATTTTGATTGTCTTTATAATCTTGGTACAAGTTGATAATTTGCGCGGCCGTCTCTTCGATGGAACGCCTTGTGACGTCAACAACAGGATAGCCCATTTTTATAAACATGCGTTTGGCTTTTTGCATCTCGTCCCGCACGCTCTGCTCATCCGTATAATCTGACGTGCCTGCCTGAAGATTTTCAAGACGCTGTTGGCGAATTTGTACGATACGGGATGGTGACGCGAATAAACCAACAATAAAAGGGGTTTTATAACTCTCGATATGTTTAGGCCACGGGACATTCGGGACAAGGGGTATGTTACCGGTCTTATACCCCCGATTGGCTAGATAAATACTTGTCGGTGTTTTAGATGTCCGACTGACACCTAAGAGAATAATATCAGCATCTTTAAGCCCCATTTGATTTTGACCATCATCATGAACCATCGCAAAATCTAGTGCTGCGATACGGTCATAATAATCGCTATCAAGGTTGTGTTGCGCCGCGACGGCCTGTTGCACAGGCGCACCAAGGTAGCGTCCCAACATAGCCAAAGACGGATCTAAAATAGACACGGCAGGAATATTTAACATAGCGCAACGTTCTTCGAGCATGCGCCGGCGATCAGGATTAACAAGCGTGTAAAGGACAACACCAGGGCGATTTTCAATATCGTTTAGTGTGCGCTCCATTTGTTCTTCTGAACGCACCAGCGAGTGTAAATGCTCTAGCGCTGTGGCATTGCGAAACTGCGCTGTGGTTGCTTTCATTGTCCCAACAAGCGTTTCACCTGTTGAATCAGAGACAAGATGGACATGAAAATAAATCGATATATTTGGATTTCGCGGCATAGTTAAAGTTATGCCAGCTTCACATGATTTGTCCACATATAAGGGCGCTCACCTTAACTTGTTGTGGTCAATGCCCATAAACATACAACCGTCAGAAGGTTTAAGCACAGATGTTAATTTACACAGGAGCAAAAGAGTAAGATTGGGGATAAAATTAAGTTCAATAATACTCACAATATTATCCACAGCTCCGCAGTTCATAGATAGCTATTAAAATCATATTTATCCCCATAGTCAGGATAACAATTTGCACTTATCCAAAAACAAGGATAAACGCATTTTTTAACATATTATTAAACAGTCTTTACAAAGTCTTAAGATTGTTCACATAGCCACACACCCTATTACTATCACTCTTTTATTTAAAATATTTTTTGAGTTTTAAGAGGCTTAGACCTGTGAGTTTTATGACAAACGCAACACCTAAAATCCTTCGCGTTCTATCCGGTGAAACCATAACACCCGCACCTATATGGATGATGCGTCAAGCAGGGCGACACCTTGCTGAATATAAAGCTGTGCGTGCCTCTACTGCTGGGTTTATTGATTTTTGTTTTACACCTGAAAAAGCAGCACGTGTAACGCTCCAACCCATTGAACGCTATGATATGGATGCGGCGATACTCTTTGCAGATATTCTTTTAATACCGATTGGTCTTGGACGGGATGTGCGCTTTGAAAAAGGCGTTGGCCCTATCCTTGATCCTATGAGCGTTGATGATGTAAAGCGCTTAACGATTGACGGCGCTGCTGAACGGATAAGTTCCGTTTGGGAAACAGTATCACGCGTACGTGGTGAATTGTCTGATGATAAAGCGCTTATCGGCTTTTGTGGTGGGGCTTGGACAGTAGCAACCTATATGCTCGAGGGTCGCGGGACTCCCGATAAGGAAGTCGCTAAACGGTTTGCTTATGAACACCCTCAAGCCATGGATGATTTATTAAATGCGATTGCGGTCAGCTCTGCTGATTATCTCATTGGTCAAGCAAAAGCAGGCGCTGACGCGCTGAAAATATTTGAAAGCTGGGCGCAAGGTCTTTCAGCACCACTTTTTGATAAGCTTGTGGTGAAGCCAACACAAATTATGATTAACCGTGTGCGTGATGCCGGGATTGATATTCCTATCATTGGGTTTCCGCGTGCGGCGGGCCTAAATCTTACGCATTATTGTGACACGATAAAAACACAAGGCGTCGCTGCTGGTACTGACACGCCGCTCACGGAACTACGTAAATATGTTGGCCAGGACCGAGCCATACAAGGCAATCTCGACCCACTCGCCTTACGCATCGGCGGCGACGTTTTGCGGCGAGCCGTTCAGGCAGTTCTAAATGATGCAAAGCGGGCTGGCGGACCCTATATTTTCAATCTTGGCCACGGCGTATCACCAGATGTTAAAATTGATAATGTTCATGCCGTTATAAATCATTTGCGAACAGGCGAGGGTGATTATGTTTGATCTTTATCTTTGGGTAAAAGCGGCTCATTTGTGTGCTGTTATTTTTTGGATGGCAGGACTCTTATATTTGCCGCGCCTATATGTGTATCACAGTGCGTCTAAACCCGGTGGGGAATTAGAAGCCAAGATGATTGAGGCCGCAGAAAAACTCATGCGCATTATCATGAACCCTGCGATGATTGTGGCGTTTTTACTGGGTCTTGTTTTAATCGGTTATAATATAGAGACCTTAAAAAATTCAGCTTGGCTCTGGATTAAGCTGGTTTTGGTATTCTTTTTGATGGGATATCATGGATTCTTATCCAAAATGCGAAAACGGTTCAAAGCGGGCCAGCGCCCAAAATCTGAAAAGTTCTTTCGCATGATTAACGAAATACCCGCTGTGGCAACGATTATCATCGTCGTTATGGCTATTGTGAAACCTTTTTAAACAGGCTTGACGACCAAATGCTTTAGGATTAGGGACAGTTATACGCCGTCCGGCTGTTTGTGATATATTCCTATTGAATTTTGCTCTAACGCTATCACTTCTCTCAACGACCCTTTCCTAAAGACATATTATGCCCGCACAAGACGTGACCATTGCTGACCTTGAAACGCTTAAATCTATAAGCCTTGAAGACTTAAAGGTTAAAAAACCCGCTGAATTGATTGCTTTTGCCGAAGCTGTTGGGATTGAAAATGCAGGGTCTATGCGTAAGCAAGAGATTTTCTTCTCTGTCCTAAAAGACCTCGCTGAGGATGATATTCAAATTAACGGATCTGGCGTGCTAGAGGTTTTACAAGACGGATTTGGGTTCTTGCGCGCGCCAGAGGCGAACTATCTACCTGGTCCTGATGATATCTATGTTACGCCAAAACAAATTCGCAAATACGGCCTGCGGACAGGCGATACTGTGTCGGGTGAAATTCGTAGCCCCCGTGACGCGGAGCGTTATTTTGCGCTCACTACAGTTGATTCCCTTAATTTTGAAACGCCAGAGCGCGCCCGTAATAAAGCGCATTTTGATAATTTAACCCCACTTTATCCTGATGAACGGATGAAAATGGAAATTGATGACCCAACACGCAAAGACCGTTCAGGCCGGATCATTGATATTGTCTCCCCGCTCGGTAAAGGTCAGCGGGCTTTGATCGTTGCGCCGCCGCGTACAGGTAAAACTGTCTTGCTGCAAAACATTGCGCACTCTATCGAGGCCAATCACCCTGAGTGTTACGTTATTGTCTTGCTCATTGATGAACGCCCCGAAGAGGTGACCGACATGCAGCGCAGCGTTAAAGGGGAGGTCGTCAGTTCTACTTTTGATGAACCTGCGACCCGTCACGTACAAGTGGCGGAAATGGTCATTCAAAAAGCAAAGCGTCTGACTGAACACGGTAAAGATGTTGTCATTTTGCTCGATAGTATCACGCGTCTTGGCCGAGCTTATAACACTGTCGTTCCAAGCTCTGGTAAGGTTTTAACAGGTGGTGTGGATGCGAATGCGCTGCAACGTCCAAAGCGTTTCTTTGGTGCCGCCCGGAATATCGAAGAAGGTGGATCACTTACAATTATTGCGACAGCCTTGATTGATACGGGATCTCGTATGGACGAAGTTATTTTCGAAGAGTTCAAAGGTACGGGCAATAGTGAGATTGTACTTGACCGTAAGGTTGCCGATAAACGCGTTTTCCCCGCGATTGATGTCACCAAATCAGGGACACGAAAAGAAGAGCTTTTGATTAATCCTGTTGATTTGCAAAAGACCTATGTCCTGCGCCGTATCTTAAACCCGATGGGCACAATGGACGCGATTGAATTTCTGATATCGAAATTAAAAGATACTAAAAACAATGCAGATTTCTTTGATAGTATGAATACCTAAGCAATTTTGCTTTGCGCTTTTGTTTTAGACAAGAGCGCAAAACACAGCCCGCCTAATCCACCAGCGAGTATTTGCAGTAGCAGTCCAGTATTATCCCTTGCGCCCGCGACAATCGGAACGCCAAAAAACACCTGTTTCATAAGATATAACATTACTAAAATTGCGGTAGCGCCAGCGACGATATAAATAATCGGGCGCCCAAATTTTATTGTTTTGTAAAGCCCGCCAGAAACCAAGAATGCGATTAAAAAAGCGATGGTGATAAATAGCGTATAAAGTGGTGCGAAGTGCTGTACGTCATATAGAGCTGTTGAAAAGGCGGTACCGTCCGATATAGGCGCACCGATTTCACGCAAATCTATAATGGTACGATAGGTCGACATGACAGATCCCGTCACACCAGCCACAAGACTGGCGATGAGAAGGGCAAAAACGCGCTTTATAAAAACTGCCATCTGTCTATAACTCTATTATATGTAATTTCGTATTATGATAGCGCCTGATAGCAATTATGCGCAATGCTAAATATAAACACCCGAGTCTGCCTTTGAAGGATAATGTCGTGTCATTTTTTAAATTCCATTCATATTACTGCGGTCTTTTAAAATCTGTTACAACTTTGGCCATAGTGAGTGCTGTCGGCCTGAGCGCGTGTATGGAAAAACAAGTCGCACCGGATCTACCCAAAACTATGATGGCGGATTACACCACTGAAGTATTGGCCGAAGGCTTGGATACGCCTTGGGCTTTTGCGAGCTTACCTGGTGGTGGTTTTTTAATAACAGAGCGCGGCGGAACGTTAAAGCGCGTTCAAAATGGTGAGACCACAATCATAACAGGGCTGCCTGACGATATATTTGTCGGCAACCAAGCCGGTCTTTTTGATGTTATGTTGAGCGCAGATTTCGTAGAAAATAATTTTCTATATTTATCCTATGCGCGCGGCACGGAAGCTGAAAACGGGACGGCGGTAATAGTGGCCGAACTGGACGGGGATAAACTTATCAATATCTCAGAGGTTTTCACAGCAAACCCTTTGAAATCTGGCGCGGCGCATTTTGGGGGCAGCCTGTCTTTTCTTCCGGGCGGGACAGTGGCACTGTCCACGGGTGACGGCTTTGAGTTTCGCGAGGCTGCGCAAGACCGCAAATCTGATCTGGGTAAAATTATAAAACTCACGCCCCCGCCGGCACAAAATATTTCCATTGGTCACCGTAACGTGCAGGGCCTATTTTTTGATCCTTTCACCAATAGCCTCTGGGCGCATGAGCACGGGCCGCGCGGGGGTGATGAGTTAAATTTGATACAGCCTGGTGAAAATTATGGCTGGCCGATTGTCTCCCAAGGACTTGATTACAATGGGGCCAAAATTACGCCATTAACAGAAATGGCTGGCATGTCTGACCCTGTGCATGTTTGGACACCGTCCATTGCCCCGTCTGGCCTGATTATTTACCGCGGCGGGATGTTTCCAGAGTGGAACGGAGATGCAATTGTCGGTGGTCTGGCCTCGCGTGATGTGCGGCGCGTTGACCTTGAAAATGGGATCGCTGTGGGTGAAGAAATATTGTTCTCTGACATTAACGCCCGCGTTCGCGACGTTGATATGGGCTTTGATGGCTCGTTACTTGTTTTGGCCGTCGACGGCGAAAACAGTCGCCTTATTCGTTTTATTCCCAAGCAAGATTAATTCTGTGAAGCTGAAAGCGGGCATTAAGTTTATAGGGCTGAGTACAGCTTTAATTATATCCGCCTGCTCAGATAATGCGTCCCAAACTACAGGGCAGGCTGCATCAAATACACCCTGTGATGTTGGTGCGATTACCGCAGATGACACAGATCGCGTCCTGAACAAAGCCAATGACTATCTGACCGCTAAAGTCGAAACGGTTACTGCCAATACCGCAAGCCGCAGCGCGGGCGGGCCCAATGACTTTTATTCTGAAGGCGATTATTGGTGGCCTGTTCCCGGTGACCCTGATGCGCCTTATGAGCGTCGCGATGGACAAACAAATCCTGATAACTTCACAAAACACCGCCTGTCTATGATTAGGTTCTCTGATATTCAAGGAAGCCTTGCATCAGCCTATCTTATCACGGGCCAGCAAAAATATGCTGACGCCGCCGCAACACATTTAAAGGCCTGGTTTATTGATGCGGATACGCGCATGAACCCAAATCTTTTATACGCACAAGCGATTAAGGGCCGTCATACAGGGCGGTCCATAGGCATTATTGATACGTTGCATTTAGTCGAGGTTGCGCGCGCGGCCAAATTGTTGGGCGATGCAGGCGCGATAGACCCTGCTGATTATGCCTCGATAAAGACCTGGTTCAACATTTATGCAAAATGGATGAATACCCACCCTAACGGCATCAAAGAACGTGATTGGCATAACAATCATTCAATCGCATGGTCTTTACAAATTGCGGCTTTTGCTGATTTGACGGGCGATGCGGCGCTCACTGCTTTGGTGAAAGATAAATTTAAAAATATCTATCTGGCTGATATGATGGATGCCAATGGTGGATTTCCAAAAGAATTATCTCGGACTAAACCTTATGGCTATTCTCTGTTTGTGATCGACCTTATGGCGGGCATTGCACAGATTACCTCGACGCGTGAAGATGATTTATGGCGCTATAGCGCAGCAAATGGGCAGAGCATGTCCCTTGGCCTTGATTTTATAAAACCCTATGTCACCGATAAATCATTATGGCCTTATGCCCAAGATGTCATGTATTGGGATGATTGGCCTGTGCGCCACCCGTCGCTTTTACTAGCTGGTGATGCCCTAGGGGATTGTTCTTATTACGATACGGTAAAAGACCTCGCTGCAGATAGTGATGTCTATGAAGTCAGGCGAAACTTTCCATTACGTCACCCGCTTATCTGGATGAATTAAGGCGGTTTCGGAACCTTATCCCTCTTTATGTGTTGATTAAGTACAACATAGGAGAAAAAGATAATGGAATCAGAACACGTAAAATCAGCCGCCAATAAACTGACCGGTAAAGTGAAAGAAGCCGTCGGCGATGCTACAGATAACCAAAAGCTAAAGGCCGAAGGTCTTGCCGATCAAGGTAAAGCCAAAGTGCAAAAAGCTGTTGGCGACGCGAAAGACGCGCTCGAAAAATAAAGTCTAATATAGACGTAAAAAGGCCGCGCTTCATAACTGAAGCGCGGCCTTTTTTGTGGCGTCTTGTTTGTTTAAACAGCGTGGATTTTCTCGGGATCTAAATCATCGGCAATGGCTTGGTCGAGGATTGCGAAAATCTCTTTGCGTGACCGACGTTTGGTATTCTTAAACGCTGTTGCGTCAAGTTGCCCAAACATTTGACCAATCATGGGTGCTGCCATGGCGGCTTGCTCAGTAGGGATAATACGGTCAACAAAGCCCGCATGCATGGCCCCTTTGGGATTGAAAATTTCGGCATTAATACAGCAGCGATTGAAATAAACATTGGATAGGCGGTAACGGGCAAGCTCGATACCAAAATTATGCATCGTCATGCCAATCAATGTCTCGTTAAGCCCAATCTTATAATCACCATCGACAATCACGCGGTAATCACAGGCCAGGGCTAAAAACGCGCCCATGGCAATGGTATGTCCCGTCGCCAATAAAATTACGGGGCGTGAAAATTCCAAAATACGGCGGGCAAGCTTTGACCCCTTCGAGGTCAAAACCATAGCTTCTTTTGGCCCAGCCTGCATTTCCTTGAGGTTAAACCCGCCAGAAAACATACCCTCGCGACCCGTTAGGACCACAATTGCATCGTCTGATTCCGCCTTATCAAAGGCGGTTTCCAAATCTGCAATCATTTGCGTAGATAACACATTGGCTTTGCCGTCATCCATGGCGATGGTAGCAACACCGCCGCTTAACGTATAGTTGACAAGATCGCTCATCATTAACCCTGCTTTTCTAGGATTTTAGCGATGGTGTCAGCTTTCAGATCATCAACCGAAGCCTTAATACCCATATCATTGGCTAGCTTGACGACGTCTTTTTCTAACATCTTGCTCAGCGCAGATTTGGTATAAGTCCCGCCGTCTTCAATGCGGCCAAATTTACCGTAAAACGTCTCGCCAGATTTCGCCATATCACGCAGCAGTTGCGGGACTTGAAACTGCGGCCCGTAAGCCTCGAGCAACTCATCGGCGCGTTTTACAAAATGCTTCGCGCCAATGGTGTCGATGAAGCTGATGGCACCACCCGTAAACGGTGCAAAGCCCCACCCAAAGATAGAGCCCAGATCCGCTTCGCGCGGGTCGTGGACAATGCCTTCGGCCATGGTGCGCGCGGCCTCAATGGCTTGGGCATACATCAGGCGGTCTTTAATTTGGCTGACATCAGGCTGCGGGTCTTGCAATCCGTCCACCGCAAATTGACCCAGTTCTGGCCAGAGATGCTTTGTGCGGCCTTCATAGACATAAAAGCCTTTGCCGTTTTTACGACCAAACCGCTCTAATGAATGCATTTTGTCAATAATGACGTCGCCTTTGCCTTCGACATATTGGCTACCCAAATCATGTTTGGTTTGCTGCATCACCTTATAGGCGAGATCAATCGCGACTTCGTCCTGTAGTGATAACGGCCCAACGGGCATACCCGCCATTTTCGCGCCGTTTTCAATCAACGCAGGCTTCACACCTTCAGACAGCATATTATAGCCTTCTTGGATGTATCGCATGACGCAACGATTGGCGTAAAATCCACGCGTGTCTTCGACAACAATCGGGACTTTGCGAATCTTAGATACGAAATCAATCGCGCGCGAAATGGCGTAATCTGATGTCTTTTCGCCTTTGATAATCTCCACCAGCATCATTTTATGCACGGGGCTAAAGAAGTGGATGCCAATGAAGTTATCAGGCCGCGATGACGCCGTCGCCAAATCCGTAATCGGGATGGTTGATGTGTTTGATCCAAACACCGCCGTGTCGCCCAATACATCTTCGGCCATTTTTGTGATTTTGGCTTTAAGCTCTGAGTTTTCATAAACGGCTTCAACGACAAGCTCGACATCTTTTAGCTTTGAATAATCCGTCGTTGCCTCAATGCGGTTGACGATGGCATCGACTTTTTCTTGTGTTGTTTTACCGCGTTTTAGACGCTTGTTTTGCTCATCAATGGTAAATTGCTTACCTTTATCGGCGGCTTCTTGGTCACGGTCGATGAGGACAACGTCAAGGCCAGCGCGGGCTGAAACATAGGCGACACCTGCGCCCATGAAACCAGCGCCGATAACGGCAATTTTCTTAAGCTCGCCTTTGCTTTGACCTTTGGGACGCGCTTCGCCTTTTTCCAAAGCTTGTTTGGATAGGAATAACGAGCGCACCATATTGGCGGATTCAGGGCGCATTAAAAGGTCACAGAAATAACGGCTTTCAATCCGAAGCGCGGCGTCCATCGGGACTTGTGATCCCTCGTAAACGGCCTTTAGAATATTAGCCATGGCAGGGTAATTGCCGTAGCTTTCTTTGCGCACCATGGCGGACGCGCCAGCAAACATAGGATAGCCTTGCGGTGTATAGGGCGCACCACCGGGGAATTTAAAGCGGTCAGCATCCCAAGGCGCTTTGGCTTTAGGATTGTCTTTTACCCACTGTTTGGCTGTATCGATAAGGTCAGCGGCTGGCGCAGAGCCTTGCAATACGCCCATACCTTGAGCTTCAGACACAGACAGCTGCTTGCCTTGCAGCAAGACGGCTGACGCTCCCATCAAGCCCACAAGACGGGGGAGACGTTGCGTACCGCCTGCACCTGGCAACAAGCCAATTAAGGCTTCGGGTAGACCGAATTTCACGGACGGATTATCAGACGCGCCAAAACGGGCGTGACAGGCCAGAACAATTTCAAAACCACCACCAAGCGCAAGACCGTTTACGGCGGCCGCTACAGGCTTTCCGCAAGTCTCAAGCGCGCGAAATGTTTTGTTGAGTTGAAACGCGCCTTCAAACAGTTGTTTTTTCGCCGCTTCTGGGTCGGTCTTCATCAGCTCTTTGACGGCGTCAAAATTACCGCCCATTTCTTCCAAATCTGCGCCCGCGCAAAAGGCTTTTTTGCCTGATGTAATTACGGCCCCTTTGATGGCGTCATCTGTGGCAATTTTGTCGGTGAATTCTTGCATTTCTGCAATAACGTCATTGGACAGCACATTCATGCTGCGCCCGGGGCTATCAAATGTGATCAGCAGAATGCCGTCGCTATCTAGGTCTAATTTAAAATGTTTCATGTTCTATCTCTTGTAATCTTAATCTAATTAAACGCGTTCAATGATGGTGGCAGAGCCCATGCCGCCGCCCACACATAGCGTGATAAGTGATGTCTCTTTGTCAGAGCGCTCAAGCTCGTCCACCATTGTGCCGAGGATCATCGCCCCTGTCGCACCTAGCGGGTGACCCATCGCGATGGCGCCGCCGTTCACGTTCATTTTATCATGGCTGACATTATGGGCTTGCATAAAGCGCAGCACCACAGCGGCAAACGCCTCGTTCAGCTCATAAAGGTCGATATCGTCAACGGACATACCAGCACGCTTTAGGGCTTTGGCGGCCACAAATTCAGGGCCAGTCAACATGATAGTGGGCTCTGAGCCAATTTCGGCAAAGGCCTTGATACGCGCGCGGGGTTTTAAGCCAAGCGCCTCACCCATTTCTTTTGTGCCGATAAGCACAGCGGCCGCACCGTCAACAATACCAGAACTGTTACCCGCATGGTGAACGTGTTTAATCGTTTCAAGTTCTGGATATTTTTGCACAGCGACAAAATCAAAACCAGGCATGGTTTGACCCATACCAACAAAGGACGGGTTTAAACTACCGAGGCTTTGCATGTCGGTTGTTGGGCGCATGTGTTCGTCTTTGGCGAGGATTGTAACGCCAAGCTGATCTTTCACAGGCACGATTGATTTTTTAAATCGGCCTTCATCCCAAGCACGCGCTGTCCGTTTTTGTGACTCCACGGCATAGGCATCGCAATCATCGCGGGAGAAGCCGTATTTGGTCGCAATTAGGTCTGCTGAAATCCCTTGGGGCACCATATAATGGTCAAAGGCAAAGCTGGGGTCGACACCCATAGCGCCGCCGTCACTGCCCATGGGCACGCGTGACATTGACTCGATACCGCCGGCGACAACCATGTCGGACATGCCGGACATTACTTTGGCCGCGCCCATATTGACGGCTTCTAGGCCTGATGCACAAAAACGGTTGATGGTTACACCCGCGGCTGTTTGCGCGTAATTTGCGGCAATAGAGGCTGTGCGCGCAATATCTGCGCCCTGCTCACCCACGGGCGACACACAGCCCATGACAATATCGTCGACCTTGGATGTATCCAAATCGTTGCGATCACGAATAGCTTCTAGCTGCTGGGTGAGAAGCGATAGCGCCGTAATTTCGTGCAGGCTGCCGTTTTTCTTACCCTTACCGCGCGGCGTGCGCACGGCGTCAAAAATATAAGCATCAGTCATGGTGGGGTCTCCTTAAGGTCTATTCTAATTATTAGGCGTTTAATTGGCGCATAGCATCAGCCATGGCATGTTCGTTGTTATTCTCTAGCTGTGCGGCGATTATCTCGCGCTCAGATTTGGGTTTATTGCTGCTTATTTTGCGAAAGCCTTGAACGGTATCAATCGGCATTTTGAAATAAACAATGCCTGCCATAATCCGGGCGGCATAATCTTGTGCGTCATCAATCGACCATGCGTTTTCAGTTTCATATTGTTCTACTAAGACCGCCATTTCAGACATATAATTCTGTGCCTCTAAGGCAACAGGCCTGCCGCTCGCTTGAACAGAAATATAATTCCATGTCGGAACTTGTCTATCAGGATGATCATACCAACTGGCTGAGATATAGGCATTAGGGCCAGAAAAAACGACCATAGCCTCGCGCCGCCCATCAAGCAGTTTCGCCTTTGGATTTGATTTTGCGATATGGCCGTAAAGTGTCCCGTGGGTGCCTTCGTCTTTCAGCACAAAAGGAAGGTGTGTTGCGCATAGACCGTTATCGCCCACCATAGTCATCACAGCGAAGCTATGCTCACGCATAACACCCGCCGTAAAGGCGGGCGCATTATCGGTATAATAAGGGGGTGGATACATCGTCGTCTGATGCTCCTTTCCTTGGGGTTGGCTTAAAGAGAGCGCGCAATCAAAAGCTTCATGATCTCATTTGTGCCGCCGTAGATTTTCTGAACGCGGCTATCGCGGTACATGCGGCCAATGCGGTACTCATTCATGAAACCGTATCCACCGTGCAGTTGCAGGCAGCGGTCAATGACTTCACACTCTTTGTCAGTGACCCAATATTTGGCCATAGAGGCCGTGACCGTATCCAGCTCACCGCGCAGGTGTTTTTCGGCGCAATCATAGACAAATGTCTTGGCGATATGGGTGATGGTTTTACATTCGGCGAGTTCAAACTGTGTGTTTTGGAAACTCATAATAGATTTGCCAAAGGCTTTACGGTCTTTGCAATATTCAATCGTTGTTTCTAATGCCGCTTCCATTTGAGCCACACCTTGTACAGCGATGTTAAGGCGCTCTTGGGGCAGCTCTTTCATCAATTGGATAAAGCCGTGACCCGGCTCAGGGCCGAGGAGGCTGTCGGCGGGTAGCTTTAAATCATCAAAGAAGAGCTCGGCTGTGTCTTGGGCGTCCATACCGACCTTATCCAAGATACGCCCACGGCGAAAGCCTTCTGCGTCGTCTGTTTCAACCACGAAAAGCGACTTGGACATTTTGCCTTCACCGCCTGTGTCTGCCACCACAACCAGGAGGTTGGCCGTACCGCCATTGGTGATAAATGTCTTCTGGCCGTTTAAAATCCAACCGTTGCCGTCTTTCTTGGCATTCGTTTTCACAGATTGCAGATCCGATCCTGTGCCAGGCTCTGACATACAAATCGCGCCAACCAACTCACCAGATGCCATACGTGGGAGCCATTTTTGTTTTTGCTCTTCCGTGCCGTAATGCAGGATATAAGGCGCAACAATCGCGTTATGAAGGGACAGGCCAAACCCGTCGACATTGGCTTTGACCAGCTCTTCCATGATAATCATTTCATGACGGTAATCACCACCACCACCGCCATATTCTTCGGGCATAGAACAGTTCAGCAAGCCCATATCGCCCGCCATATTCCAATACTTGCGATCAACGACTTTGTTCTTACGAAACGATTCTGAATGTGGCGCCATTTCGCGCGAGTAAAATCCGTTAACGGCCTCACGGAAAATATTGATATCTTCTTCGTCATACCAGTCTGGGTTTTTGAAATCGACAGCAGCCATAAAGGCCTCCCTCTATATTTAATTATTGGTGTATATCTATTTGGCGATGATAATTTTAAGCGGGTCAAAGCGTGACGTTCCGTCGGGTAGCTTCTCACCCGAAAACGATATGGCTTTCACATCCAAAGGCTTGGCATCTTTTGATGCGGTTTGTGTGTTCGTACCCGTGCGCGCGTCAAGCTCGCATCCGTCCGCTAACTCAATCCGCCACGCGTAACCAATGGCTGCGTTTGAATTATCCGCCGATACAGACACAGTTTCAGTAATGTCTTTTTTGAAAGGCTTTTTAAGGCGAGGAGCTTTATCACCATTCACGCCAGATGCCGCAAGACTTTCGGTTACGGTCTCAAATTGTGCACGATATTGTGTCTGCACGGCTTCAATATCAGCGGCGCTCACATCGCACACAACAGGGGCGGAAGCGGTTGTCTGACAGGCCCCCAAAAGGGACCCTGTCAACAGAGCGGCAATAGTGAGGGTTTTAGCTGAGCGCATGGTCATTAAAATGCCGCCGCATCAAGGGCCATGACAGGCTCTGCGCCTGTCTTAAGCTTTGCGAGATGCGCATCAATTTGCGGCAACATACGCGCCATAAAGAAACGACCCGTGATAAGCTTGTTCGGATAGAAATCTTCATTAGAGCCATTATCAATTGCCGCTTGTGCTGTGACGGCCATCTTGCCCCACATATAAGCCAGAGTCGTCAGGCCCATCATGTGCATATAATCAACAGACCCTGCACCCGCATTGTTCGGGTTGGTCATACCATTTTGCATCAACCACATAGTGGCGTCTTGCAATTTGGCTTTGGCTGATTTCAGGCCTGTGGTGAATTCTGAAATATTTTCATTGGACTCATTCTCCGCAATAAAGCCGTCAATTTCAGCGTTTAGGCTCATAAGGGCGCGACCGCCTTTGCGGGCTAGCTTACGGCCGACCAAATCCAACGCCTGCACGCCGTTTGCGCCTTCATAGATAAGCGCGATACGGGTATCGCGGACAAATTGGCTCATGCCCCATTCTTCGATAAAGCCGTGACCCCCAAAGATTTGCTGACAATCAATTGTCGTGCGCATGGCCATATCGGTGAGGTAACCTTTGATGACGGGCGTCAAAAGACCAAGATAATCGTCCGCTTTTTCGCGGAACTTTTCGTCCTCGTGAACACCTTCCATATCTTCCAGCATTGTTGCCCAATAAATTAGCGCGCGCGCGCCTTCGTTAAAGGCCTTTGTTTCCATTAACATGCGGCGCACATCAGGGTGGACAATGATGGGGTCGGCTGGACCGTTATCATTAACAGGGCCCGTCAAAGCCCGGCCTTGTGTACGGTCTTTGGCATAGGCCGCGGCGTTTTGATAGGCCACTTCAGATTGGGCTAGACCTTGCATACCGACATCAAGGCGGGCGCGGTTCATCATGACGAACATAACCTTTAGGCCTTTGTTTTCTTCCCCGATGAGGTAACCTTCAGCGTCATCGTAATTCATAACGCAGGTTGAATTGCCGTGGATGCCCATTTTCTCTTCAATAGAGCCGCAAGTCACCGTGTTGCGATCCGCTGGGTTCCCGTCTGGGTCCAATGTGAACTTGGGCACGATGAAAAGGGAGATCCCTTTCACGCCTTCGGGCGCGCCTTCGATACGGGCGAGCACAAGGTGGACAATGTTATCAGACATGTCGTGTTCGCCAGCCGAGATAAAGATTTTTTGACCTGAGATTTTATAGCTGCCGTCTGCTTGGGGCACCGCTTTGGTTTTCAACATGCCTAAGTCAGTCCCGCAATGCGGCTCGGTCAAATTCATTGTTCCCGTCCATTCACCTTGGATCATTTTGGGAAGATATGAACGCTTCTGTTCGTCGCTGCCGCCAATCTCAATGGCTTTAATCGCGCCGTTGGTCAGGCCCGGATACATGGCGAAGGCCATATTGGCCGCTGATTGCATTTCACCAGACGCAATATGCAGGAGGCCCGGCAAGCCTTGACCGCCGTATTCAGGGTCTTGTGCCAAGGACAACCAGCCATTTTCAACCATTGTCTTAAAGGCTTCTTTGAACCCTGTTGGTGTTGTGACAGAGCCGTCTTCGTGACGCACGCAGCCTTCGTGATCACCGACCGCGTTTAGCGGGGTTAGCACCTCTGAGGTAAACTTAGCGCCTTCTTCCATAATGGCATCAAATAGGTCGCGTTCCGCATCTTCAAACTTAGCGTATTTCGTCAGCGTTTCTGTTGCGTTGAGCATTTCGTGAATAACAAACTGCATATCGCGAATGGGGGCGTTATAACTGGGCATAAGACATCCTTTTAAGGGTTGAAATAATTAAGAGCTCATCTGAGCGGTGGCGGGATAGCCTAAAGGGTATTCATCATCGGAAAATGTTTGCGCAAAGGCTGCGGCATAGGCGGCGGCATGTTTAAAGACAGCGCCTGCCTCATCATCAGGGGTTGTTTGTATAAAACTTTCGATATCCTGGCACATCATGTCCATTTCCATCGTCACCTGTTTAATGTCATGGCGACGACGTTCCAGCGATTTAACGACTTTACGAAAATTGTCTTTACGGCGCATCAGCTCGATACGGCTTGTGACGTGGCCATCAGCCACTTCAAAAACTTCTCGAATATCGTCCAATGAAAAGCCGAGACGTTTACCGCGCAGGATACGTTCAACACGCACATAATCACGGGGTGTAAACACACGCGAGCCTGCTTCGCGACTGGGCGTGATCAGGCCTTTATCCTCATAAAAACGGATGGTGCGCGGCGTCACACTGAATAATTTGGCAAAGTCTTTGATGCCCCAAAAGCCAGCGTCGGGCACATGCGGCAAAGACTGTGTGTCTTGCGCAATACTGTCGCGGGGGATGAAGTCTTGTCTGCTCATACGGCCTCATAACATAACGGTGACGTTAACGTCAACGTAATATGCAACATCATGCATAACGGAGTTTGACCTTGATAAAACAACGGGCTTGATGATTTTCGCTCAACTGGGGCAAAGCCTTGACCCATCGCGTACTTCGTGAAAAGTGGTCGCATGGTATCATTGTACAACGCACACCCCAGAATATGGCCCAAATTGCGGACTCATATGAAGGCGCGGTTAAAGCTTATCTTCATGGCTGCTGTTGGTGTTGGTGCCTCTGCAATGCCAACCTTGGCGCAAACCGCTGATAACTCACCGGCTATGCTGACGCCGCGTGATAGGGTCGTCATGTCTTTAATTGTCGCACCGACCCAAGCTGCCAAACAACCGCAAGTTATCAGTGACATTAGCGACACTGACGACGACAAGAGTATTGACGAAGACGCCACTGCACAGGACAGCTCATCCAACCGCCAGATGATGAGTGATATACCCCTGCCTGTTGTGTCACGTCCTGAGCCTGTAGAGACAATCACTTTTGAACCCGCGCCAGGGCAATACGGCTTTTTCCAAACAGCGGATGCTTATCTGACAGCGCGCGGAAATGGCACCTCTCCGCAATTAAAACTGCGTTATAAAGTTGTCAAAGCCGACGGTATGACGGGCATTGAAAGCCCTTCCGATATGGTGAGTGTTTTAATTGGGCCAGATTATGCGGCGAGTGCACGCGGTGACGGCCCGATGCAAATTATTGATTTCAAGACGCACCGCCTTTTAACGCTTCACGCTGATGCGCCAGAACATTTTACCAATGTGTCGCTCTATGCGGCGCGTTATAAAAATATCGATACTGTGCGGCGTATGACACGCGGCGGCACACTCCGTCATTTAGACATTGGACCAAGCCCTAAACGCAATGGTCTATCGCTTCCTACTGCGGACAAAGCGAAAGGCTTAAATGCGTTTTATCTTGAAGCCTCGCTGGGATTTGCTGCGAGCGCCTTGCCAAAGGGCAGCTTGATTATAAAGAAAGACGACACGACTAAAACAGGGACGTTTGATAATAAAACTGTCTTTACGGGTAAGTTCAACGGCCCCAGTTTTGATACACCCTCCCAAGGCTATAGCCTTGTGTCGTGGCTTTATCATAGCCTAGCAATTCATCCCGAAATCCTGTCCACACTGACCGATATAAAATCCGCGCCGACATATTTAAAACTCTACACAGAGACGCCTAATGCGCCCGCCGGACAGTTCGAGACTTGGACCTTGACTGATGTGGTCGCTGATGACGTTCCTTTTCCACTGCCTCAAACGGCTTTGTCAGTAACAGAAATGGAGGCGGTTAGTCCGCTTGCTTTTGTGATGAATGAGGCGCTTTATGGTCGGGCTTTGGGCGGCCCGCCAGACCCCGAAGCGACGCTCGCAGCTATGGGCGTGCGTTTAGATATAGGTGACGTTTTGGCCGTTTGGTTATCCGCCAGAGCTATGGCCGACAGGTTGGGTGGGTGTGAAGCGTTGGACGGTCTCTGTGATATGCTAAGGCGTGCGCGCAGTCTTGCCGTTGAAGAACCTGATATCGCGGATTTAATTAAGGCTTTTGACGGGGTAGCGACAGCTAGAACACGGACAGCGGCTCTTATGACCTTGCAAGAAGCTGTGGCGGATCCAGACGCTCCAAGCGTTGTTCTGCGCGTAACAGCGTTGGGTCTTGCAAAGATGAAACGCAATCAAATCGTGACAGCGGGGCTAAGCGATTTAGACCCTGAGACGCTTTTAAATCAAGCGATTGCCAAAGACCCTTATGATTATGCCGCCTATCAAGGCCTCGCGCAGATTTATGCTGCAAGAGGGGCCTTTATTGAAAGCTGGGATATGTCAGATGCTTTGCGTGCCTTTGCTGATGCCCCGCGCTCTATGACAGAGCCGTTTGATCGGGCCGAGAGCAAGCTGATTGCTGGTGCACCAGGCTTTTTCCCGCCAATACAGCCATAAAACAGTCTTTTTACATAAAAAGGTTAACGGCATTAACCAGTGATTAACCACAATCGGTGGACACATATCTTGCATCATTGCGTCTGACTTTATCTGTGACAGCCAGACGCATCATTCAAGGACTGGTCCATGGCGACACCGCCGAAAACGCCGAAGAAGCCTAAAACTCAGAGCAAAGCCTCTGCGGTTAAAGCCTCTGGCCGTCTGACCTTAAAAGCACTTAATGATGATTTAAGTGCAATTGAGGCCCGTCTGAAAAAAGCTGAAAGCAAGACACAACGTCAAGTCAAAGCTTTGACTGATGACTTTGACCGCCTTGCCAATGCCACCCATAGTCATAATGCTGATAGTCGCGCCGCGCTGACAGATCATGTCACTGCCTTGACACAAAAGCTTCAATCCCAAATGGCTGCCAATCAACGCGCCGTCACAGAGGGATTGGCGCAAGCGCTCTCAAATCCAACTCTGGAAAATCTCGCTCGCGCTATTGATGACGCGAATGCGCGCCTTGACCAGAGTGAGATCGTTCAACGTGACGCTATTGCGTCCATAAACCGTAATATTTCTGACCTTGCCTTGGCTGTTGATGCTCGGTTGAGCCATGAGGAAAAAACACGTATGGCAGCTATGGCTGCGATGAAAAAAGCCCAAGATAGCACAGAAACGAGGCTCTCTCGCGCTATTATGGAAACTGACGAGCGTATGATGCTGCGCCTCTCAGAACTCGAGGCTGAAAACGCCAAAGCCATGACCCAAATGGGTGATAAAGTTGTCGCGTTAGCGGAAGATTTAAATGAGCGCGCCGAAGACGGCGAGGCCATGATCAAAGATCGCGTCAATGAGATCGCGCTTAGTACCCAAGCCGAACTGGATAGCTTTAAGGCTAATTTACAACGCCGCCTAGATGCTCTTGAAGATCAAATCCATACAACCGATAGCCATCTGAACCGGTCTGTTAATTCTCTTACATCGCGTATTGAGGGGCTTGAATACGGCCTGACCAGTGCGCCAGTATCGTCCTTGGCGGAAAATTCGCATTACCCAACTGCGCCTAGCTTGGTTGAAACTCCGCGCTCTGACACAGCTGTCCCTTACCTAGCAACAGATGCGGAGGCGTTGCCGCTGGCTCAGCCGAGTATAACGGCGCCGCAAGATGGACGTCCTGAGGGCGGCTCACCTCAAGAACGTCCTGTCCATCACGCCTATTCAGAGGACGCCTTTAGTCCTGATAGGCCGACGCCGCAGGCTGAACCGATTGCCCCGCCTCATCTTGCCGTTGATACAACGCTTGATACAAGGCCTGCAGCCACGGCCACACCTTATCAGTCACAAGATTACGCCGCTCCGCAGCCAATGGCCTTAACAGAACAGGCCACGAGCAGCGAAGCTGTGCCTTATGACCCTGCCCATTACGCAACTCCGTCTCCTGCGGTTCCGCATAATCTGGAGCCAACCTATGAGGAGACAGGTCATAATCCTTACGCGCCCCCATCCGCTCCCTATAATAATCCAGCCATAGCGACTTATGGCCAAGAGGCCCAAGCCTATCCCAATGATGCGGCGCCACCTTACCCAGAACAGGCTTATCCCGAACAAACCTATCAGGACCAAGCCTATCCAACTCAAGCTTATACGACGCCAGCGGATATGTTGCCGTTGGACGAGACACCTTTGCCTTATGCTGACCCTGCTTATGCAGAAAGCCACGCTAATGGTAACGTCGAATCTATGGAATCGGCTCGTCCTGGTGTGTTCAAATCTAAAAAAGGCAAGAAAGCTAAAAAGGTAAAAACCCCTAAAGCGGCAAAATCATCTAACGGTGCGTCAACTTTATTGACGCCGCGGAACAAACGTCTCGGTGCCATGGTCGCTGCTGTGGGTGTCATGAGTTTAGTCGCCTCGCAAACCGTTTTTAAACCGGCGAATGATCCGACCCTACAAGACCCCTTTGGCGCGCCGCTCCCTATTGCGGAAAATAGTAATAATGACGGCTCTCAAACACTAAGCGTGGATGGTAATTTGCAAACGGTTCCGTCCATCGGGGATTATGCTGATAATAAAGCGCCTGCGCTGGATAATAACGCAGCGGCGGGTACCGCATTAGAACGCGCCGCCCAAAGCGGGGACGCAATTGCGCAATTACAGCTTGGCTTGTCAAAATTAGAAATGGGCGAAACCGAAGAGGCAGTAGCGCTTATTCGCTTGGCAGCCAATCAAGACCAGCCCGCTGCGCTTTACCGCCTTGCAAAACTCTATGAGGCAGGCCAAGGCGTTGGGACGGATTTAGACATTGCGCGCACGTTAACTGAACGTGCCGCCAAAGGCGGAAACCGCATCGCTATGCATGACTTGGCACTTTATTCTGCTGAAGGCCGCGGCGGCGCAAAGATGGATATGACGGCTGCCGCCTATTGGTTCCAAGAAGCCGCCCAACGCGGTGTCGTGGACAGCCAATTTAATTTGGGCGTATTATTTGAATCGGGTCAAGGTGTGCCCGTCGATCCAAAGCAAGCTTTTTATTGGTATAGTGTTGCTGCGGGGCAGGGCGACCAAACGGCCGCTGCGCGTGTTGCGATTTTGAAAACGGAGCTGCCAGAAGCGATCGTATCAGAGGCAACAAGTAAAGTGGCGGCCTTTAAACCTCGTCAAATTGATGCGCTCGCCAACGGCATATTCAAAAATATGCCGTGGGGTGAAACAGCCAAGACGTCATCTAATGCCTCTGTTGATGCGAAGCAAACTATCGCAAAGACCCAAACCCTGCTGTCTGACCTCGGTTATGATGTCGGTGCGCCTGATGGCGCTATTGGTCCAAAAACGCGCTCTGCAATTATCAGCTTTGAACGCGCGAACGGCTTACCCGAAACAGGGCGTGTAAACGCAGGCTTGATCGACCGTCTTGAACTTGCGGCAGGCACTTAAGCTTACCCCCGCCATACATTGCGCGAGTGATTGCTTGTCAATGCGTGCCTCGCGTCTTAAGCCATGATTATGAGCCAAATTTCCATAATTAACGCCAAAACCAAAGATGACATTGCGGCTGTGAAGGCCGTATTCATTGATTATATGGCCTTTATAGAGGATTATCTGGGGCAGTCTTTATGCTTTCAAGGCACGGATGCAGAATTTGCGACATTTCCCGACATATATGACGCGCTTTTGCTTGTACGGCTGGACGGCGAGGCTGTGGCGGCTTGCGGCATAAAGCCGTTCAAACCAGGGATATGCGAATTAAAGCGTCTTTATTGCCGTCCTGCTGGACGGGGGCATAGGCTAGGCCAACGTTTGACAGAACGGGCTATAAGCCAAGCCAAAACGTTAGGGTACAGCCAGATGTTTCTAGATACAGACGCGGGTCTTACTCACGCTAATAAAATTTATGAAGCTTTGGGCTTTAAAGACATAGACCGTTATTATGACAACCCTATGGGGTGTTCGCGCTATATGGCGCTTGATTTGAAAGATTAAAAGCATGGATGAATTTGATCCAGAGGCCCATTTACAAAGATTATGGGCCATGGCCCCGATGATGGTTGAAGGTACGCCTCATGCGGCGAAACTTGGGATGAAATTTGTCTCGGTGGCCTTGGGGCGCGCAACACTTTCGCTGCCTTATAATAAAGCCGCTATTGGCGACCCGCGCACACGTGTTATTCACGGCGGGGCTGTGACGACCTTGCTGGACCAAGCTTGCGGTCTTGCGGCGTTGGCGGGCTTTGAACGTATAACCGCGACAGCGACGCTGAACCTATCAATTGATTATATGCGCGCCGCCACACCGGGCCAGACAATTATGGCCCGCGCCCATTGTTACAAAGCCACGCGTCATGTCGCCTTTGTACGCGCTGTCGCTTTTGAGAATGAAAATGAGGATGAGCCAATTGCTATGGCCCAAGCCAGCTTTATGGCGACAGCGATGTCCTCAGGCTCAAAGTCTAAGCCAAAAGAGGCGTCGTCATGACCTCTGACACACTCATAACACGTGCGCTAGAAGCCGTTCCTTACGCGCAGACCCTGGGGGCAAAACCCATTTTCATTGGCGAAGAACTAACGCTCATACTTCCTTATTCAGCCGATAATATCGGCAACCCTGTGCTGCCCGCTCTGCACGGCGGGGCTATTGGCGGGTTTATGGAACTGGCTGCTATCGCGGAGCTTATCCATAGTGCATCAGAGGAAGACCTCTCCAATCTTCCAAAACCCATTGGCATTAACATCGATTATTTACGCCGCGGACGACCCGTGGACACCTATGCGCGCGCCGCTGTTTTCAAACGTGGGTCGCGGGTTGTCAATGTGCGTGTTCGGGCGTGGCAAGAAGATTACGATAACCCGATAGCGGCGCTGCACGGCAATTTCCTTATCCCGTCGGACGGGTAATTTGGCTGACGCCGTCCCGATCCATCAGCCGCTTACGCGCCGTGCTGTCTTTGCGCAAAGCTGGCCTATTATGCTTGCCAATGCTTTGGCCCCAGTTGTGGGCATTGTCGATACATTGGTCATCGGACGCTATACAAGCACAACTGCGCTTGCGGGTATCGGATTGGGCGCAGTCATCTACGGTATCGCCTATTGGGGTTTTGGGTTCCTGAGGATGAGCACCGCTGGATTGGCCGCGCAAAGTGACGGGGCCAATGACCAGATCGAAGTGCAAGCCCATCTCTTTCGCGCTGTGCCGCTAGGATTTTTTATCGGGCTTTTGGTGTTTGCCCTGCAAACAATACTACTCGCCGTCGCGTTTAAGGTTTTCACGGCGAGCCCAACGATTGAGGACAGCGCAGCGAGTTATATTCGCGCGCGCCTTTGGGGCTTACCCGCCACGCTCGGCTCGATTGCTTTGATGGGTTGGTTTGTTGGTATTTCACGGGCGGGTCGCGCACTATCGATGCAGATTGTGCTGAACATCGTGAATATTATTCTATCGCCCTTATTTGTGATTGCGCTTGGATGGGGCTTATACGGCGTTGGCATCGCGTCGGCTATTGCCGAATGGGTTGGCCTTGCGGCCGGGCTAAGCCTTGCCTGGGCCGAGATTAAAAAACGCGGCGGCTTGAGAGACGGGGCCTTGTCACGCAAGCGGTTATTAGATGTATCGGCGCTCAAGAAGCTCGGCATATCCAATAGCAATATTTTTATCCGCACGATGACATTGACGGTGGGCTTTACCTTTTTTGGTAATGCGGCTGCGTCAGAGGGTGAAGTGTTTCTCGCCTCTAATCACATCTTGATGCAATTTATCACCATGATCGCCCTTGTGCTGGATGCTTTCGCCCATACGGCAGAAGCGGTGACGGGTGCGGCGTTTGGAGCCAAAAACAAAGCCCGCTTTGACCGCGCTGTAAGATTGACAACAGAATTTTCTGCCGCCTTTGCTGTGCTGTCTGCCTTGCTAATAATGGGGCTTGGGCCTTACGTCATTGCGGTCCTGACCAAAGACCCTGCGGTGGTGGATACGGCGATGACATATTTGCCCTATTGCGCGCTCGTCCCTGTTTTAGGTTTCGCGGCCTATCAGATGGACGGTATTTTTATTGGCACGACCCAGACACGCGCGATGCGAAACGCGGGTATTATGGCTGTGCTAATTTATTTGGGCGTGCACCACATATTACAGCCCCGCTTTGGGCCACACGGATTATGGACGGCGTTCCTAATCTATTACGTCGCCCGCGCGCTGACACTTGGGCTATATTACCCAACCATCACGCGTCAGATGAAATCTATAAAATAAACTTGGACAAGTCTTGGTCTTTGGCTAGCTCTGATACGTTTTTCTTGACGTAATCTCCGTCAATTGTGACGGTCTCGCCAGACCGCTCTGTCGCGCTAAAGCTGATGTCATCAAGCAAACGCTCCAGCACGGTTTGCAAACGCCGCGCGCCAATGTTCTCAACCTTGGCATTGACCTCTGCCGCAACCCGCGCAATTTCTGCTACGCCGTCATCAGTGAAATCCAATGTCACGCCTTCGGTTTCCATTAGCGCTTTATATTGCTTAATCAGGCTCGCTTTGGGTTCTGTCAGTATGCGGACAAAATCAGCCTCGGTTAGTGCGCGAAGCTCCACGCGGATCGGTAATCGGCCTTGCAATTCAGGCAGCATATCGGACGGCTTGGCGACATGAAACGCACCGGACGCAATAAATAATATATGATCTGTTTTCACAGGCCCGTATTTTGTCGACACTGTCGTGCCTTCTATTAAGGGCAGCAAATCGCGCTGCACACCTTCGCGGGACACTTCGCCGCCGCTCCGTGCGCCTGACCGTGCCGTGATTTTGTCAATTTCATCTAAGAACACGATACCGTCATTCTCGGCGCGCTCGACCGCGTCACGAATAATGCTCTCATCATCAAGCAGTTTATCGGCCTCTTCGGCCAGTAGTGGCGCGTGGGCGTCGCGAATTTTCATGGTGCGGGTTTTGGTCTTGCCCATGCCCTTGCCAAATATAGAGCCCAGATCAAGCATCCCCATCGATGCGCCTGGCTGTCCCGGAATATCAATGCCCTGAAACGGGCTCGCGGTATCGGCGAACTCAAGCTCGACCTCTTTGTCGTCAAGTTCGCCTTTAATCAGTTGTTCGCGAAACTTTCTGCGCGTGGCTTCGCCGCTATCTTTACCAATAAAAGCATCTAGGATACGGTTTTCTGCGGCTAGCTCTGCTTGGGCGGTCACGTCCGCGCGTTTAAGGTCGCGCATGAGTGTGATTGACGCCTCAATAAGGTCACGGATGATTTGTTCAACATCGCGGCCGACATAGCCAACTTCGGTAAATTTTGTGGCTTCAATTTTGATAAAGGGCGCTTGGGCCAGCGTCGCCAGGCGGCGTGATATTTCGGTTTTACCGACACCTGTTGGGCCAATCATCAGGATATTTTTCGGCGTGACTTCATTGCGCAAACTGTCGCCAACGCGGCGGCGGCGCCAGCGATTACGCAGCGCAATGGCGACGGCGCGCTTGGCGTCGGCTTGGGCCACAATGTGACTGTCGAGTTCTGAAACTATTTCGCGAGGGGTAAAATCTGTCATGAGTGATAGATAAGCGCCAGATGGGGCCGTTCAAGACAGGCGCCTGTTTTATTTCTCACGCCTTTATGTCTCACACCTTGGTTTGAGGTTCATATTTTGGCGGAAAGATTGTCCACTTTGGCAGGACTTTAATCAAAGTATTTCGCGCGCTGTGCCAGCCTGCGCCTAAAAAGACGACCGCCGCACCCAGCAATAGTAAGGCTAAAATTAGGCTCATACCAAAATTTACGCCCGCGCCAGAAAATAAAAACACAATCGCAAAGCCTGCATAACCAAGCGAGGAGACCAACAAAGCGCGTCGATTAAGGGCTAGTCCCAATACCCCAATTAAAAGCACTATGATCAACAAACCGGCGGCATCGCCTCGGGTCACTTCTATGACAGGCACAAGGTCAAACAGTGTGTCTGATTTGGCCACGGCTGCGCGAAAGGCAAGGCCGTGAACAATCAGAGGGGCCGCCGTGAGGTGGAGCCAAAAGGCATTATCGGCAAATCGCGTGAGGCGCTGCGTGTCTTTCATGTCGTAAAAAATGGCCGCCCCTAATGTGATGAACCCACAGGCCACAAAAAACCAACTGCGGTTACCTGCCAAGACGTCAGGCACCATTTGCTCCGCTAATGTGAAAACAAGAACAATCATCGATATAGCAATTAGCGCGATGCAAAACGGAAGGCGGATAAAATAGTAATAAGCTAGCATAGCGACAATTGTAATCATGGACGCGGTAACCGGGCTGCTCTCGCCAACCATTCCGCCTAGCCCTTTGTGGGTGAATAGCAAAAATGCCAAAGCCGTAATCAGCGTGGGTAAATGCTGTCGTGTTTTGCGCCCAAAATAGGCGGCCATTAGCGCCATAGCCCCTGCCGCCAAAAGATAGGTCGTGCCGCCGCCAAATAATCCAGCTAACCCCCAAAGGCCCAGCGCGAGCAGCCCAATCCCGATGGCGATAAAGACATCGGAAAATCCGCGCACAAAGCGCATATTGTCTTCATCGCCAATGACAGCCGCGTTAGCGCTTGGCGGGGTGACGGCTCCGTCTCGCTCTACCAGTTTTCGCATGGCGGCCGCTTGCTTTGCTGTGATAATGCCTTGGGCCTCGGCCTGGTCAATTTGGTCTTTGTTCATTGTGGTCATGCCTCAGTCTAACCCGCGCGCGCCCTCTTGTCATTACGAGCTTTTGGTCCCACATATGGTCAAAATGGAGATGATTATGCGCAAGATTTTAAAAACAAATATTTTACTGGGCGCTTCTGCGCTTGTTCTGGGCTTTGGCCTCGCGGCTTGCGGCGGCGATAGTGCGCCGAAAGAGCCCGCGATGAGAACCCAAACAGAGGCAAGCTTTACCTTTCCCGACGTTGCGCTTCCTGATGCGTTAAAATCTAACACTGTTTTGGCGGATTGGACGGGTCCTTATGGCGGTGTGCCTGCTTTTGAGACGGTGAAGCTTGAAGACCTAAAGCCTGCCCTTGAATACGGTATGGAACGCAGCCTTGCCGAGATTGATATGATAACGGCAAACCCTGATGCGCCGACCTTTGAGAACACCATTGTCGCATTAGAGCGCACAGGATCTGACCTTGACCGCATCTATACCTATTGGGGGATTTGGGCCTCTAATATGAGCAGCCCAGAGTTTCGTGCTGTCCAGGGGGAAATGGCCCCAATCTTATCCGCCTTTAGTTCCAAGATTACCCAAAATGAAGCCCTATTTGAGCGCGTGAAAGCGGTGCACGATAGCGACGCTGTGGACTCTCTGCGCCCTGATCAGCAGCGACTAGTCAAATTGGTCTATGATGGCTTTGCCCGTAACGGCGCAACCCTGAATGAGACTGACAAAGCGCGCTATGCCGAAATTAATCAACGTCTTGCGACGCTCCACACGACGTTCAGTAACAATGTGCTGGCTGATGAAGAGGGCTATGTTACGCCGCTCACTCAAGATCAGCTCGGCGGCCTATCTGATAGCTATATTAAAGCCGCTGCGGCTGCTGCCAAAGCCCGTGATATGGACGGATATATTGTGACCAACACCCGGTCGTCCATGTCGCCGTTTTTGACTTATTCAACTGAGCGTGACTTGCGCGAAAAAGTCTGGCGCACCTATTACTCGCGCGGCGATAACGGTGACGCGACGGATAACAACGCTATCATAGCCGAAATTTTGCAGCTGCGCGATGAACGTGTGGGTCTGCTGGGTTATGATAATTACGCCCAGTGGCGCCTCGCTGACCGTATGGCTGGCACGCCTGAACGCGCGATCGAGCTGATGGAAGCCGTCTGGCCTGCCGCGATTGCGCGAGTCGCCGAAGAGGTTGCCGATATGCAAGCGGTCGCGGACGCCGAGGGGGCCGACATCACAATCCAGCCGTGGGATTACCGCTTCTATGCTGAAAAAGTACGCCGCGATAAATATGATCTGGATAGTGATGAGGTGAAGCAATATCTCCAGCTTGGTAAACTCACAGAAGCGATGTTCTTCACCGCGGGCGAGCTGTTTAATTTTGAATTTACACCTGTTCCCGAAGGCTCTGTTCCTGTGTTTCATCCAGACGTTAAAGTTTGGGACGTGACAGATAAGGATAGCGGCGACCATATTGGCCTCTGGTATCTTGACCCCTTTGCCCGCCAAGGCAAACGTTCTGGCGCTTGGGCGACAAGCTACCGGTCTCATACAACATTTGACGGGCCAAAAAATGTGCTGTCGTCGAATAATTCTAATTTTGTAAAAGGGGCGGAAGGCGAGCCTGTTCTTATTTCTTGGGATGACGCTAATACGTTCTTCCACGAAATGGGCCATGCGCTGCATTTTCTATCATCGAATGTGGCCTATCCAACGTTGAATGGCGGTGTGCGAGATTACACAGAGTTCCAGTCGCAACTCCTGGAGCGCTGGTTATCGACAGATGAAGTCGTGAATAATTATTTAGTGCATTATAAAACAGGCGAGCCTATGCCCGCTGATTTGCGCCAGAAAATTAAAGACGCCGCGACCTTTAACCAAGGTTTCGCGACAACAGAATATTTGGCGTCTGCTTTGGTGGACATGCGCTACCATACAACTGATCCGACCGGTATTGACCCTGATGCCTTTGAGCGTGAAACGCTGGCTGACCTTAATATGCCCGACGAAATTGTGATGCGTCACCGTAGTCCGCATTTTGGGCATATCTTTAGCGGCGAGGGCTATAGCGCCGGTTATTACGGTTATATGTGGGCTGATGTTCTAACATCTGACGCAGCAGAAAGCTTTGCGCAGGCGCCGGGTGGGTTTTACGATAAAGAGGTCGCCGATAAGCTCGTCAAATATCTATTTGCGCCGCGTAATGCCATTGACCCTGCAGAAGCCTTTCGCCTGTTTAAGGGGCGTGACGCGGATATCAGTGCGCTACTGCGTGACCGCGGCTTTCCTGTTCCCGAAGAATAGGTAAGTTTGTGTCGCGTGATGTGACGGATATTATAAATTTTGCTGCGCTATCGGCGCAGCAAAAATCTCTGACGGGTCGCTTTGCGGCGGCAGGACGTATTCGCATAGACAATGTGCTTCACGATAATGTTTCGATGGAGCTACTCACGGCATTAAAGGTGCTTGATTGGCGACTTGTCATGAATGATGCCCATGGTCGGCATGTCGATATTTCACCGTCTGAGCAAAAACGCCTTGGGGCAAAGGCAATACGGCAGCTAAAGACGCAAGCACAGAAACGGGCTTTGTCACAATTTTCTTATCTTTATGAAAACTACCCACTCTATGACCGGGTACAACAAAAACTGCCTGTTCCAAAAATCCTGAGTGAAATATTCACCGCCTTATCGCACGAGACTTTCATCACCTATATGCGCGAGGTGACAGGTAAAGGTATTGATTATTGCGACATTCAAGCCACCCGTTATCGCAGCGGTCATATGCTAACTGAACATGATGACAATGTGTCTGGCAAAAATCGTCACTGCGCTTATGTGTTGTCGATGTGTGCGGGATGGCAACGCAAATGGGGCGGCAATCTTGAATTTTTAGAGCCCAACCAAAGCATCACAGATACATTTGTCCCGCAATTTAATGCCCTATCTATTTTCGCCGTGCCAGTTCCGCACCGCGTATCTAAAGTGCGTCCTGGCGTGCTCGCCTCACGCTATTCGCTAACAGGCTGGATGCGACATCACTAGCGATAGGTGAGTTCGGTTGTACCGATTTCAAATGTCCCTAATTACTTTTTCATCGTAACGACACGTTGCGGGAACGGTATCTCAATGCCGGCTTTATCAAGCGCTTCTTTTAAGGCAATGCGCGCGTCTGATGCGCGGGCCAGCCAATTGTCTGCTGGTAACCATGCGCGCGATGACAGGGTGATTGCGCTATCGCCAAAGGTCATAACGTAACATTCCGGCGGGGTCGGGAGAGATTGCACATCGGGGAGGGCGGCAAGGGTTTCAAGCAATATAGCCTGCGCTTTTTTCAAATCGGTTTCATAGCTAACACCAATATCAACCATTAATCTACGTTCTGTATGGCGGCCAAAATTTTGCACACGTGTCGCCCAGACCTGACTATTGGGAACAAAAATATAAACACCCTCAACATTTTTAATGGATGTAGAAAACAAACCAATCTCTGTGACTGATCCCATAGCGTTGGGTGTATCGACAAAATCACCGACTTGTAGGGGCCGTAGCGCAATCATCATCACTCCCGCCGCAATATTGGACAATGTGTCTTTGAGTGCAAAAGCGATCGCCAGACCTGCGGCACCAAAAACGGCGAGTAAGCTGTGAGCCGGTACGCCAAGTTTGGTCAAAAACGCATAAAGCGTCATCGCCACAATGGTATAAAATACCGTCGTTGCAAAAACAGGCCGTAATGTTGCGTCTAGGCGTTGTCCGCCAAAGCTTGGCTTACGAATAATGCCGCGCGCAATTTTTGCGACAATCCAACCGATGATTAAAATAGCCAAGGCGGCACTAAGTGTCATTGCGCCTGTCAAAAGCAGTGGAAATGTTTCGCGTGCTTGCGCCCAATAGGCTTCTATTTGTTCCATGACAGTCTTTCTTCTTTAAAGGGCGTCCGCGCTAATGTCGGCGTGCCGCAAAACTTGATAGGGCAAGCAGGAGTCGCCCGACTAAAGCATCCGCAGGACTCGCCGCTGTTTTAACATTTTTCTCCACATCAAGCGTTTGGCTCAATGCTCTTTGCAACGCGCTACTCGGCCAAAGGTTCAATTGTCTTACAAAATCGCGTTGCGCCATGCCAAAAACGGGGGGGCGTAACGACCGTATAGCGTTTTCCGCGCTATCCCCGCGTTGCATTTTTCCTTGGGCCTCTAAAAGCCGCGAGATATGGCGTTGTAGGGAAAACAGGATGACGACGGTGTTGAGTTTCCCTGCAACAGCGCGGCGAAACATTGTGTCGGCGTCATCGACCTTGCCGCCCATGGTGAAATTAATAATATCATCAATGGACGCGCTTTGCCCGCCTGCTGCAACGGATTTAATATCTTCAATCGTAACACTTGCGCCTGCCTCCGTGCCGTAACCTTTATAGACGGCCATTTTTTCAATTTCGCCGCGGGTTAGCCCTCGGTCACCTTCCAGAAGTGGCACCCACATCGCAAGCGCGTCTGGCTCTATCTTTATGCCCAAATCATTCAGTGTGCCCCGCACCATATTGCCAACATCGGCCGCGCTATCAGTATAACACCCCACAGCCGCAAATTTGCCCGCCGCGTCAAAGGCTTTCCGAATGGCGGACCGCGTGGTCATGTCGCCCGCCTCAATAATTAATTTGGCCTCGGCGCGCTCTGGGTTCGCGTCTAGCTCTTTGATGATTTTAGAAATCGCGGCACCAGCCCGTTCGTGGTCTAGACGCAGTCGCACCAGACGCGCGTCACCCAGCAATGATAAGGCGCTCATTTCATCAGATAGCCGCGCGACGTCACCCGTCAAATCATCGGCGGTTAATTGCGTGACAGCGAACGCATCGTCAGGGTCTTTGATAAATAATTTGGCCAGCGCTGCGCCGCGTTCACGCACTAGGCCGCGGTCAGGCCCAAAGAGCAAAACCCCAATCAGGTCATCAGGCGGCTTGCTTAAGAACCGCTCGGCTCTAGCCCCCGTAATTTTCATGAGTCTGTTTTCATTGAGCCGCGTTAGCGTAATAGCCTGCAAGCCTGACCAGCACGCGGTCTGCCCCGTCCGACGCTAAATTTCGGACAGTGGCTTTTTCGGCTGCCGTCAACGCATATGGGTCAGTCGACGCCGCAATGGTTGAAATGGCTTTGACAGAACCGCTATCCAATAGCTTGCCCGATTTCATATCAATTAATTCATAAGACACATTCAGGCCCAAATCATAACGCGTCGCGACATCGACGCCCGAAATACCAATGCCTGCGCGGTTGGCTTCGGGTTTGACGCGCAGGATGTGTTTTGCACTATCGCCGTTTCCAAGGCGCGTCTTTAGGGCTTGCTGCACCCAAAAGGCCGCCTCTTTATCTTGAACGGGGATCCCGGCCGCCAATTCTATGCGGACATTGTTAAACGCCGCGTCTGATAAACCTGCGGGCGCATGCATCGGCGTAAAGCCGCACGCCGTTAAGGTGAGGGCGATAAAAGCCAAAATCGTTGCGCGCAGTGTCGTCATAAATTTGTCCCTTTAATTGGCCACTATATTGATAATGCGCTTGGGAACAACAATGACTTTGCGTACGGTCAACCCGTCAATGGCGCGTTGCAAGGCCTCGTCTGCCATGGCTAGCGCCTCGACATCGTCTTTACTCGCATCGGCAGGCACAGTGATTTCGCTGCGGCGTTTGCCGTTGACCTGAATGGGCATGGTTATCGCGTCCTCGACTAGCATCTTTGGGTCAACCACAGGCCACGGCGCAAGGTAACACAGATCATCCCCGCCCAGCTTGGCCCAGCACTCCTCCGATAGATGCGGCATGAACGGTGCAATCGCGCGGATTAAAATACCCAGCGCTTCCAGCCGTGCGGCGTCTTGCCCCTTATATTTGGACAGCGCATTGGTTAGCTCATAAATTTGGGCGACAGAGGTGTTAAAGCGAAACGCTTCAATCCCCGCCGTGATTTTATCCATGGCTTTATGCGCAAATTTACGCAAGGCGAGGGCGTCACCGTTGGCGTCAGTCGCGACCGTCATGGGGCCGCCCTGAACCGTGGTGGCCTCAACTAGGCTGTAAACTTTTTTACTAAAGCGCCATGCGCCCATGACGCCAGCCTCGGACCATTCCACGTCCCGCTCTGGCGGTGAGTCCGAGAGCACAAACCAGCGCGCCACATCGGCGCCATAGCCCTCGATAATCTCATTCGGGTCAATGGTGTTTTTCTTGGACTTTGACATCTTAATGACGTCGCCCTTGGACACGATTTTTTTGGTATCGATATGTAAAAGCTGATTGCCGTCTTCAACAACATCCGCTGGATTTACATAGGCCCCATCACTATCCGTATAGACGGCGTGGGTCACCATACCTTGGGTAAACAGCCCCGAGAAAGGCTCCCCGCTAGGTAAGTCTAACAATCCGCAATCGCGAAGCCCCCGCGTGAAAAAGCGTGCATATAATAAATGCAGAACCGCATGTTCAACACCGCCGACATATTGATCAACGGGTAACCACTTGCTCGCGGCGTCTTTGTCAAATGGCACATCTGACGGCTCGCCATGACCAGACCCGCCCGCAAAGCGGGCGAAATACCAGCTGCTATCGGCGAAGGTATCTAATGTGTCGGTTTCCCGTTCCGCGCGTTCTCCGCATTTGGGGCAAGTGACAGGGTTATCATCTGTGCCTGTGCGGAACGTCGGGTGACGGTCCAGCGGATTGCCGGGTTTGTCAAAATTAATATCATCGGGCAGTTTGACGGGCAGATCCGAGCTCGCCACAGGCTGCGGCCCACAAGCCTCGCATTTAATCACAGGAATAGGGCACCCCCAATAACGCTGCCGTGACACGCCCCAATCCCGCAAACGGTACTGGGTTGTGCCTGTGCCAAGACCCATCTCTTCAATGGCCTCAATCGCTTTGCGGATGCCGTCGTCCTTATTCAGGCCATCAAGGAAGCCAGAATTAAATAATGTGCCTTCGCCTGTGTAGGCCTCTGTGCCAACGTCATAGCTGGCGGCATCTTCGCCCTCGGGCAGGACAACAGGCGTCACGTCCAAGTCATATTTACGCGCAAAATCTAGGTCGCGTTGGTCATGAGCGGGACAGCCGAACACGGCCCCCGTGCCGTAGCCCATCAAGACAAAATTGGCGATCCAAACGGGGAGGGTTTTACCTTCGATAAAGGGATGCTTGACCTTGAGCTTTGTTTCAAAACCCAGCTTCGGCGCCGTCGCAATCGCTTCTTCGGTTGTCCCGATTTTCGCGCAGTCGAGGCGGAAGTGTTCAACCGCGTCGCTCTCTTTGGCCATAGCTTTGACAAGCGGGTGATCAGGCGAGAGCGCAATAAATGATGCGCCATACAGTGTGTCAGGCCGAGTTGTGTAAATCTCTATGTCATCGCAATCCACGCCTTTAAACCGCATCTGCAAGCCTTCAGATTTCCCAATCCAATTGGCCTGCATTGTCCGCACTTTCTCGGGCCAGCGGTCGAGCGTGTCCAGCCCCTCTAGCAATTCTTCGGCGTAGTGCGTAATTTTGAAAAACCATTGGTCCATGTCGCGCTGTTCGACAACGGCACCACTGCGCCAGCCTTTGCCGTCAATGACCTGTTCATTGGCGAGCACCGTATTATCGACCGGGTCCCAATTGACCTTGGCCGTCTTGCGGTAGACCAGACCTTTTTCCCAAAACTTGAGGAAGATATATTGCTGCTGCTTGTAATAGGCTTCGTCGCATGTGGCGAATTCGCGTGACCAATCAAGCGCAAAGCCGAGGCGTTTCATCGGGCCTTTCATCGCCTCGATGTTTTCATAGGTCCAACCTTTGGGATGGACATTTTTCTCTATCGCGGCATTTTCAGCGGGCATACCAAAGGCGTCCCATCCCATCGGGTGCAGCACGTTAAAGCCTTGTGCCTTTTTATAACGCGCGACGACATCGCCCATGGCGTAATTGCGCACATGGCCCATGTGAATACGACCCGACGGATAAGGAAACATTTCAAGCGCGTAAAAGGTCTCGCCAGCGGCGTCGTTATCGGCGCGGTAAACGTCGCGCTCCTCCCAGATTGTCTGCCAGCGCGGCTCGACTTCGGCGGCATTATATCGGTTTTGATCATTGGACATATTAGCACTCTTGATGGGCGGGTCTTAAGCGCTACGTCTATATCAATTTCCCCCGTTCTGGCTAGGGCGAAATCCACAGCCACAACGCTTGCCTTGACGGCCTCTGTTGGGCTTCCCATCTGTGAAGAAAGGAGCTTTTATGACACCTCATGATTATGCAGACGCCAGCCTATGGCGCGGAACCACAATCCTTACTGTACGCAAAGGCGGCAAAGTCGTCATTGTCGGCGACGGCCAAGTCAGCGCAGGTAACACAGTGATGAAAGCGAGCGCGCGCAAGGTCCGGACATTATCGGGGGGCCGCGTGATTACGGGCTTTGCGGGAGCGACGGCCGATGCCTTTGCTCTGCTTGAACGGCTAGAGGCTAAGCTTGAGCAATACCCAACCCAGCTAGCGCGCGCCTGTGTGGAACTGGCCAAAGATTGGCGTACGGATAAATATCTGCGTCAATTACAAGCGATGATGATTGTAGCCGATTCTAAGGAAACCTTCGTCCTGACAGGTAACGGCGATGTTGTGGAGCCTGATAAGCTTGACAGCGGTAGCGGTATCACCGCCATTGGCTCTGGCGGCAATTTTGCGCTATCAGCGGCATTGGCGATGGACGAATACGAAACTGACGCCGAAACTCTGGCGCGCAAAGCCATGGCCATTGCTGACCGTATTTGCGTCTTTACTAATAATAATCTGACGGTGGAAACGCTAGACGAGGCCTAGTCCGCAATCGCGGCGCGGGGCCATGTAATAGTGACGACGGCGCCAGAGGCTTTGGGTTTATTATCAAAGCCGACCCGTCCACCTGTGCGTTCAATCAGGGTCTTGGCAATGAAAAACCCAAGACCTAACCCACCCGCCTCTTCACGTTCCCCGCGGCCCGACACATAAGGTTCGCCAAGGCGGCCACGCACGGCCGGATCAAACCCTGGGCCATCATCAATAATCTGGATGGTGATATAATCGGGCGACCATTGCCCAATAAGCTGTACCGTGCTCTCGGCAAATTCTACGGCATTCTCAATATAATTTTTTAGCCCAAACAGGATTTCTGCTTGGCGGCGAATGTCTGGAGCAGGGCCGTCACCGTGCGTTTTAATGTCAATCTGTGAGCCAAGCCCAAAATACGGATCTGAGGCTTCTTCCAATAAACTCTCAAGGCTAAGCACATCATGCATGGCGTCGCCCGCATCCCCGCGCGACGATAGCTGTTTTAATATCTCGCGGCAGCGTTGGGTTTGCGAAACGAGCAGCCGCGCGTCTTCGCCCAAATGGCTGTCGCTTGGTAATTCGCGCGCCATTTCATTGGCGGTGAGTTGTATCGTAGCGAGCGGCGTTCCCAATTCATGCGCGGCGGCGGCGGCAAGCCCCCCTAGGGCTGCTAGTTTTTGCTCATGCGCCAGCACGGTTTCCAGTGCGGTTAACGCGTCGGACATACGCCTTGCTTCGCGAGACGCTTGCCAGGCATAGCCTGATGTAAAAACCATTCCCACGAGAAGCGCGACCCATAAGCCTAATGTGAACTGAAAGGGCAGCGTAAATCCGCCCGGCGGCATCCACGGTAACGGATAGCTGTAATGAAGTAGAAAGAAAGACGCCCCTGCGGCAAGCGCGAAAATAATCCAAATCACGCGCCGTGATAATGTTGTCGCGCTAGTGACGACGGGCGCAACAAATAATAATGCAAAGGGGTTCGTCATCCCCCCCGTCAGCCATAATAGGGCCGAGAGCTGCAAAACATCAAAGCCAAGCTGCGCGACGGCTTCGACATCTCCCACACGGCGGTCGAGTGGCAAGGCCGCTGTGACGGCTAGGTTTAAAACGGCTGATAATCCGACAAGAATAGAACACGCCAAATAAGGATAGGAAAAGCCTAAGGCTTCGGAGACCACGACAAGGGCCAAAGCTTGCCCTGCAATCGCAATCCAGCGGAGTGTAATCAGTGTCGAGCGGCGAAGCTGTCCCGAATGGGGCTGTTTGCGGCGTCTTTTTTTGCCCGCAGCGTTTGTGTCAGGCGGAGTGACGCCGTGATAAGACGCCGCATCGCTTTGGCTGTAATTAACGGGGCTATCTATAGACATTGGTAAAAAGCCTCTTATCTTGGCACTATATCTGATGACAGCCTGCCGTAACACTTTAAACAAGGCAGCAATAGAGGAGCGGTTTATGTCAAACGCCTTACGCAATGCTACAAAGACACTACGTATTGGGGCGCTTAGCTGTTTGGGCCTTTTTGCGTTATCGGCTTGCGGCAATGCAGGCAATGATATTGCACAATCAGGGACAGTTGTTGCCTTGGGCGAGGCGCAGCTCGGCGGGCCGTTCACGCTTATTGATCAAAACGGCGATGTGTTCACACAAGATAATCTGGTCGGTAAACCGACACTGCTTTATTTCGGCTTTTCTTATTGTCCTGATGTCTGCCCTAGTGCGCTTCAAAATATGGGTATGGTGCAAGAACGCGCAGATCCTGCGGGAACAAAGGTGAATTATGTTTTTGTCGGTGTGGACGTAGAACGCGACACACCCGAAAGCCTTGCGCCTTATGTGACCTCGCGCGGATTTGCGAAAAACCTTATCGGATTATCGGGCACGCAAGAACAAATGGACGTCGCGACATCCGCCTATAAAGTCTATGCGCAAAAGGTGGACGACCCTAGCAGTGCGGCTGAATATACCTTTGATCATTCAGATTTGATGATATTGCTTGATGACCAAGGCAAATTTAAAGACCTGTTTACCCGCGCCACGACTGTGCCGGAAATGGCAACGCGGCTAAAGTTTTTACTGGATAGCGGTAAGTGAGCTTTCTCTCGCGATTAACAGGGGACACATCGCCAGCGGAGACTGTTCCGTCTGAATTTCGTGACCCTGATGACCCGCGCATACTCTATAAATTATCAACACGCGCCAAACGCATTAGCCTAAAAGTGCGCCCGTCTGACCGCGAAGTGGCGGTCATTGTGCCGGGGCCGCGCGCAATTGCCAAAGCCAAACAATTTGCGCGCGATAATGCCGACTGGATCAATGTTCAGCTTGAAACCCTGCCTGCGCCGATGCCCTTTGAACATGGTCAGCCGATTTTAATTCGTGGTCTGGATTACACGCTGATTAATCCAGCGGAGATGGGCGGTAATTCGCGCGGCCGTCCGAAGATAAACCATATGAGGCGTGAAGTGATTGTACCCAGCCCTGATCAGGAAAGCTTAGCGGGCCGGGTGCGCCGCCTGCTTATTCGTGACGCGCGTGAGGAATTAGAGGCCGCTACCCATCACTATGCCGCGATGTTGGGCAAGCGGGTTTCAAAGGTATCTGTACGCGATCAAAGCTCTCGCTGGGGATCCTGTATTACGCGGGGCGGCGAGGGACAAATATCTTATAGCTGGCGGCTGATTTGTGCGCCGGCTTTTGTGCTGGATTACGTAGCTGCCCATGAATGCGGGCACCTTATAGAGGCCAATCACAGCCAAGCCTTTTGGGATGTTGTCGATAGTATTTGTGATGACGTGAAACCGGCTAAAAAATGGCTCAATAAACACGGCGCGAAATTACATGCCGTTGGGGCGACGTTTTAGATTGAGTTTTAAAACGGCATAAAGACCGCGCCTATGATTTGTGGCAAAGCGAGCCTCGTGGTCAAACTTACAATCGTTTTATGACTCAACCAATACCCCCTCAAAAAATTATCGTTCACCAATTAGGCAGAGATTATAAATCTGCAACCCGTATTGTTGATGATATTTTGCAAGATCCAAAGCCAGGCCAAATTCGCCTGCGTAATCATTTTGCGGGCGTCAACGGATTATTTGACGCTATGGCGATGCAAGGCGCGATTGGATATATTCCACTGACGCCACCTTTTGACCTAGGGGTCGAAGCCGTTGGCCTCATTGACGCGGTTGGTGAGGGTGTGAAGATGTCTGTGGGTGACGCGGTGGCGACAACGGGCCTGGGAGGGGCTTACCGACATTATCAAATTATAGAGGCGGCCAAGGCCTATAAAATTCCAACGGCGACACCCGATTATCTTGCCATCGTTCCGACGGGCATTTCCGCGCTTGTGGCGCTGGAACAGGTTGCGATGTTACAGGCAGGGGAGACCGTTGTCATTACGGCGGCTGCAGGCGGGTTAGGCCATATTTGGGTACAGCTGGCAGTCAATATGGGGTGCCGTGTGATCGGGATTGCGGGTAGCGACGCCAAATGTGAGTTCGTTACATCATTAGGAGCCGAGCGGTGCATCAACTACAAAACCAATAGCGTCGCTGATGTGTTGGGTGAACATTATAAAGACGCTATTGATGTTGCCGTCGACACTGTTGGCGGCTCAATATTTGATGCGCTAATTGACAATATCGCGCCTCTCGGGCGACTGGTCGTTTCGGGCTATGCCAGTGAAATTGTCGAGGGGGCGAAGCCTGTCTTGGCGCCTCGTATTTATGAGAGGCTCTATTGGAAAGGGGCATCAGTTCGCGGGTTTATGAATGCGCTCTTATCCGAGCATCATCGTGATGCCGCGACGCGCTTATTTGATATGATGCATGCGGGTGATTTACATATCAGTCTTGACCCAACGGTCTTTAAAGGCCTTCAAGCCCTGCCAGACGCCGCCCATCATATGATGTCGGGTCAAAACATCGGGAAAACGGTTTTAGATTTGCGCGACGGCGTCTAAAAATCCAAATCCCGGTAATGGCGCGGCGGTATCATACCGCCGACGCGATCCCCTAATAGGGGCTGCACGCTGGGTCTTGATTTAATTTTTTGATACCAGTCTTTAAGTGTTGGATTATCGCGCCAGCGGATTTCACCGACAAAATCAAGGCAGGACAAATGCGCAAAACAGGCAATATCAGCCAGTGAAAATCGGTGACCCGCAAGATAGTCACGGCGCTCTAGGAGCCATGAAAAATAATCGAGATGAAACTGCAAATGCTCACGGCCTTCGCGCAATGTTGGCGGATGCGGGGCCTCGTTACCCAGCAGCGTTTTTTCGACCCGTTCATGCATAATATAGGCCTGAACATCATCGGTAAATTTATTAGCCATCCAGTCACAAAGCCTGCGCATTTCTGCGCGGTCTGTCGCGCTGTCGGGCAGCAAGCTTGTTTTCTTGGACGTCTCGGCCAAATATTCGCAAATTGCGCGTGCGCCCGAAATCGTGACTTTGCCGCCCGATATGACGTCAATCAGGCAGGGCGGAACCCCTTCCGCGCAAACGCTCGCAAATGTCGCATCTGGTGCCCATGGGTTCACGGGCTCCAGTTTGAATTTTAATTTTGTCTCGGCCAAAGCGATACGGGCTTGTCGTGACCCGGGGTCGAGCGGCCAGTGATAAAGAACACGCATCCGAGCAGTCTATTAAAAGATGGGTAACGAAAGGTTAAAGGGGATTAACGATTACGATAAAATGACAGTCACAGTCTGATTTTACACAGACGGCATATCTTCGCGAAAGCGGACATTGCCGTGTGTCGCGTGACAGCCAATGGGATGTGGATGGATTAAGATGTCTGCGGCTTGATAGGCCGCCATCATACGTTTTTCTGCTGATAGAACAATGTCATGCGCATCGGATAGGGATAAGGCTTCGTCCAAATCAAGCCGCATTTGAATATGGATATGCGGGCCAGACGCGCGGGTGCGTAGGTCTTGCACATCGCGCACACGGGGGTCTTGCAGGGCCAGCGCCTTAATCATATCCCGCTCGGCGTCCGGTAATTCTCGGTCAAGGAGTTGTGACCAAGCAATGCTCGCCACGCGGTAAGCCGTATATAAAAGCCATAACGCCATTAATATCCCAACGATTGTATCAGCGCGTTCAAACGGAGTGTACCGCGTTAACAAAAGCCCGATAATGACAATCGCATTGCCTAATAGATCCGCTAAATAATGCGCTCGGTCCCCGCGAATGGCGACAGACCCCGTTGCCCGTATCGCCCAGCTTTGCGCTATCAATAGCCATGTCGTAATGGCGATGAAAACAAGCATCGCTGTAATGGCAAAACCGCTTTGCGTTATGGGTTCGGGGGATAACATCCGCTCCCATGCTTCCTCTAGAAGGTGGCTAGCGGCAAAGACTATAAGACAGACTTGAAAGACAGCAGAAAAACTTTCCGCTTTACCACGTCCAAATCGGTAGGTGGCATTGGGCGGTCGCGCCGCATAACGTACCGCCGCGAAGGTTGAAATAGCACCAACGAGATCAAGCCCAGAATGAACGAGTGATGATAGAATACCAACAGAGCCAGTTTCTCGGTAGACAAGGACTTTTCCCAGCGCCAAAAACAAACCAATTGTAACCGCCAGAATAGTGATGCGGCGGGTAATACGCGCTGATTCCTCTGGCGCTAAGCGTCCAGGACGCCCCCGCATAAGCGGCTTATCCATAGCGTCCAGCGCAGGCTTTTCCCTTGTTTTGGACTGTGTCATATCTGAGGGGTCTATTGACACGCCGTGCCGCTCCATAACAAAGAAGTAGTGTTATAGCATAACCTTTTTGCCAGAGTCGATAAGAGATATGGTAAAAGGTGCCTCTTAAATCAGAGCTATCCCTATGGATTAAAGTTAGGCTATTAAGACTTATGGAGGCTTCTATGAAATTTATCGCAACGCTTATGCTGAGTACAACGCTGACACTTGCGGGCTGCTCACCCGCCGCGCAAGGCCCGACGTCAGAGGCAGGTCAGGCGGTCAAACCCGCAGCCTCCTTAATCAAACCAACCCCGTCTCTGTCCAAAGGCATGGTCGCGGCGGCCAACCCTTTGGCAACACAGGCTGGCGTTGATGTCCTGCGCGCGGGCGGCTCTGCCGTTGATGCAGCGATTGCTGTGCAGGCGATGCTGGGTCTTGTGGAGCCGCAAAGCTCGGGCCTTGGCGGCGGCGCTTTCATGGTGGTTTATGATCCGAAAACGGCAAAAGTTTGGACCTATGACGGTCGTGAGGAAGCACCCAGCGGTGTCACGCCAGAGATGTTTTTGGATAGCACAGGCAAACCACTACGTTACTTTGACGGGATTGCGTCGGGACGCTCTACTGGCGTTCCGGGGGCTGTGGTCATGATGCATATGGCGCATGAAGATTACGGGACATTGCCATGGGGGCCGCAAATGGACGCGGCGATAACGCTGGCCGAAGACGGCTTTGCGGTCAGCCCGCGCATGGCATCTATCACGGCACGCATGGGACGATTGGTTTTAAATCGCCAAGAGGCGGCGCGTGAGTATTTCTTTCTAGAAGACGGCAAGACCCCAATCCCCGAAGGGTTTATTCGCGATAATCCCGCCTATGCGGACACGCTGCGCGCTATACAAAATAATCCTCGCGCGCTTTTGGAGGGTCCCATTGCGAAAGCTATCATCGATGCCGTGCAACAAGAGCCCCTGCCAGGTGTTTTGACAGAAGCAGATATGGCGTCTTATCGGCCGATAAAGCGTGAAGCGCTCTGCTCAACATACCGTGCGCATGTTATATGTGGTGCGCCGCCCCCTGCCTCTGGCGCCTTGGCTGTGCAATCAATCTTAGGGCAGTTAGAGACTGTGGATATGACTGCATTAGGGCAAAGCACAGAAGGTTGGCATCACTTTATAGAGGCAAGCCAGCTTGCCTACTCTGACCGCGATAAATATGCCGCTGATCCCAAATTCGTTGATGTACCAACGGGATTGCTCCTGAATAAAGATTATTTGAGCGCCCGTGCCGCCATGATTGGCGATACTGCATTGGGGGAATATAAGGCGGGCAACCCTGCCGCTTTTCTCCGTGGTCAAGACGCCACCCCCGATAGCCCTGGCACGTCGCATTTTACGGTTGTGGACGCTGACGGTCTTGTTGTGTCGATGACCACCACCATTGAAGCGCCCTTTGGTAGTCAACGCATGGCGGCTGGCTTTATGCTCAATAATCAATTGACGGATTTTTCGTTTCGCACGGTTGATGACGCGGGTATCGCCATTGCCAATGCGCCCGCGCCGGGTAAACGCCCGCGGTCATCGATGGCGCCGTCGATAGTGTTTAATCCTGACGGCGAGTTTTTGTTTGCCACGGGTTCGCCCGGGGGTAATTCCATAATTGCCTATACGGCCAAATCAATTGTTGGAATTTTGGATTGGGGCCTAAGCCCGCAACAGGCGATTGAGCTACCCAATGTTATCGCGCGCAATGGCCGCGTTAGCCTAGAGGCCCAAGGCCTTGTTGATGAGGACACGCAAGAAATCGACCGGGGGAGTCCCGCCGCTAGCTTTGGTATGGCAGAAGATATCGTAGCCGCGCTTGAGGCCAAAGGTCATGAGGTGCGCAAATCCAAAGGCGAATTTAGTGGGCTACATATTATTTATCGCAACGCTGACGGCACACTCATTGGTGGGGCGGACCCCCGCCGCGAAGGTGTGGCGACAGGCTTATAAAAAAGGCCGCAAGTATATTGCGGCCTTTTTAAAATTAAAGATCTAGGGCGGCGGCACCTACTACCGTGGCGGCATTCTGGCCCCTGCATCGGTGCGCACATATTCGGCGTTCATATAGACATGTTCGCACATGAACTTGACTAGTTGACCATATTCATCGGGCTGCCCGAAACGGTTGGGGAATTGGACATGGGCGCGCAGGGCTTCTTTGACCTCTGGCTTCATCTGCTCATAAATTGGCGTCTCGTAAAAGCCTGGCAAGATGGTGTTGACCCGAATACCTTCGCGCGCCAAATCCCGCGCCATGGGTAGGGCCATCGACAGGATACCACCCTTTGAGGCCGCATAGGCTAGTTGCCCGATCTGCCCGTCTTGCGCCGCGACAGAGGCGGTGTTGATAACAATGCCGCGTTCTCCGTCAGGCTCGGTTGGCTCTAGCGTCATCATGCCCGCGGCGGATTTAGACGCGCATAGAAACGACCCGATCAGGTTGATATTAATAATACGAATAAAGGCTGCCGGATCATGGGGGACAATCTCGCCTGTGTCGCGTTTGCGGGCCACCGTTTTAATGCCGCCGCCAATGCCAGCGCAGTTGACCATGATACGTTCTTGGCCAAGGGCGGCGCGAATATGATCAAAGCCTTCATCGACGCTGTCATTATCGGATACATTCACCTTTGCAAAGATACCGCCAATGTCATCGGCGACCTTTTTACCGCGTTCTTCGTTTAAATCAAAAATACCAACTTTGACGCCATTAGCAGCCAAAGTGCGGGCTGTGCCTTCGCCAAGGCCAGAGGCACCGCCTGTGACAATCGCTGTAATATCGGAAGATAATTTCATGATATAATCCTATCTGTTTATCGTGCGGCCTTTGTATCAAAGGCCCGCAGCCTTGCAATCAAAAAGCATAGAGCACGGCGTTGATACGCATCTTATGATGTGTTGACCGCCCATTTTTCCGTGGCATAGTCATGTCATGCGATCTTTAGTCTTTAATGTCTTATTTTACAGTCTGACGGCTGTGTTTGCTATTTTCTGCGTTATCTTATCCCTTATCCCAGGGCGTAAAGCGATGATGTATGGCTTGCTGGCTTATACCAAAACCATCAAATTTTTTATGCGCTGGGTTGCGGGCATCGATGTCAGCGTGACGGGGCATGATAACATTCCGCGTGAGGGGGCTGTGATTATTGCGGCCAAACATCAAAGCTACGGCGACGGTATTGTGATGTTTTCCGAGTTTTTTGATCTGTCATTTGTGACGGGTGACCACCTTGAAAAATTTTATACGCTGAAACATATTCTAGCCAAAATGAACGCTGTTGTGGTCGATAATTGCGGCGGCGAAGATGCCCGCAAACGCATGAGCGAGACAAGCCAAATTGTACGCGAACAAGGCCGTCGTATTCTGATTTACCCCGAAGGCCACCTCTCTGAAATTGGGACGCAGCACCGCTACCGCAAAGGGGTTTATCACTTATACGCTGATTTTGGATGCCCTGTCGTGCCCGCCGCGACCAATTTGGGACAGCGCTGGAACCAAAATGACTGGAAGAAATACCCGGGCAAAGCCGCGATTGAGTTTTTAGAGCCCATCATGCCAGGCCTATCCAAGGATGAATTCATGCGCGTGCTAGAAGACCGAATAGAGACGCGCTCAAAGGCCATGTTAGACCTGAACGACCTCGGCGCACTCAATCCTGACAACATTGGCAAGCTTAAAGAAAATCACGTGGCCAAAGCCAAGCGCGAAAAACGCGAAGCTGATGAAGCAAAGCAGAACGGCTCCGGCCAGCAAGGACAATCATGAGCGCAAAACAGGCCGGACGGCTTCTCACCCAGCGCCGCTTTGCGCCGCTGTTTATTTTATTCCAAGCGGGCACATTTAACGACAACACGCTTAAAAATGCTTTGATTGCGCTGATTACCTTTGGCGGTTTTGTCTTTATGTCCGACCTGCCGAGCGCCATTCGCGTACCAGTCGCGGCGCTGATTTTCACGGGGCCATTTACAGTTCTTTGTGCGATTGCGGGACAGATTGCGGATAAGATTGACCGCGGCGTCATTTTCCGTTGGGTGAAGCGCGCCGAAGTGCTGATTATGCTGCTGGCCGCTGTCGGCTTTGCGCTCAAAAATGTGCATATTCTTGCGCTGTGCTTAGGATTGATGGGTGCGCAATCGGCGTTTTTCTCGCCGACAAAAAATGCGGTTTTGCCGCAATGGCTTGATGAAAAGGAATTAATTACGGGCAATGCCCTAATGAGCGGATTTCAATTTGCAATTCTTTTGGTCGGCACAGTGATTGGTCTGGGCGTGCTGAAATTTGGAACTCCAATGATATCGGCCATTTTAGTGGCGCTTGCGATTATTGGCTGGATTGCGGCAGAAATGACACCGCCTGCGCCTGCGCCCAAACCGGATTTGAAAATTAATTATGAACCCGTCACCGCGACCATAAACGTTCTAAAGCGCGCCTTTGAAAGTCCAGACGTCCTCCGCCCACTATTGGGTATTGCATGGTTTTATGGATTGTCGACCGTTTTTGTGACGACATTCCCCGATTATGTTGCCAGCGTCATGGGATATGAAGAAGGTGTCTTGATGATCATGCTAGCCAGTTCCACTGTGTCGATTTTAATTGGCTCCATGATTACGATGATTGCAGGCAATTGGAAATTATGGGGGCCAGAATCTGTTGGCCTATCGGCGCTGGGTATATCAGGAGTTACCCTGTTTGTGCTCGCATTATATTTGTTACCGAGCCCGACTTATGCGGGGGCGGAAGCCTTTGGTCCTGTGTCTGATTTTCTCGCAAACCCACAAACCCCCATGTTCATGGCTGTGATTATTGGCGCGTCCATCTTCAACGGCATGTTTGTTGTCCCCTTACAAGCCATGGCACAAAGACGCGCAGACCCAGCGGCGCGCGCCAGATTAATGAGCGCTGGGTCTGTGTTGCTGAACCTATTTGTCAATTTAACGACCTTCGGTCTTATCGGGTTGGCCGCCTTAAAAGTTGCGCCGAAGCTACCTTTTTTGATGATTGTTTTGGGTAGCGCCATAGTTGCCGCTTACGCTATATACCGCACTATTCGTCCGATAAGGCGATACGTCACAGAGGACTAAGATGACACGCGGTTATTTCGGTATTGGGGTTGAGGGTATTTCCAAGGATTATAATCTGGGCGCCGTCATGCGAACGGCTCATGCTTTTGACGCCAGCTTTGCCTTCACCGTGGATGCTGCCGTGGACCTTTATAAAACACAAGCCACTGACACATCGCGCAGCCACACACATTTACCGCTTTATGAATGGGATAATGTCGAGGCTATGACCCTGCCTAAGGGATGCGAATTAATTGGCATTGAACTGACAGAGGACGCCGAAGACCTTCCCAGTTTTCGCCACAGCCTAAATTGCGCCTATATCCTTGGCCCAGAAAAAGGCTCTCTATCACCTGCTGCGCAAGCACGATGTGCCGCGATTGTTAAAATCCCAACAAAGTTTTGCCTTAACGTTAGCCTTGCTGCCGCCTTGACGCTTTATGACCGCGCCCTGTGTTTTGGCGGCTATAGCGGGCGTCCGCTTCTGTCCCACCGTGCGGCGCGACAAAGACGCAAAGCTATTGCTGCAAAATCTATTGATGATAGTCATTAGAGATTTTGAAATTTCGCTTTAGTTCAAGGGTTAAATGGTGGTAGCGTTAAGGCGTGACAATTGGGGAAACACAGGATTGGTATGCGGCGGTTGCTGACCGTACACAGACGCGCGTTTTCGCTGCGGGTGATATCATCGCCGTGCAGGGGGAAGAAGTAGAGTCTGTGGGCTATATATTGTCTGGCCGTGCCAAAGCCGTGACCTACTCTGAAGACGGTACAGCGACATGGGTTGGATATTTCGAGCTGGGTGAGTTTTTTGGCCATGTTTCATTACTGGCTGATACGAGCCTTAGTTTCGAGATCAGCGCGGAGACAGACGTGCGCGCAGTTATGGTTAGCACAAATACAATGCGCGATGTCATCACAAGGGAAAAGGCGCTGGGCCTACATCTCGCCAATGATCTTGCGAGACGTCTGGATATGATGACACGGCGATTGATAGAGGCGTTTACTTTATCCGCCAAAGGCCGTGTTTGCGCAGAGCTTGCCCGTCTTTCTAATGTCATCGGTATTATGCCAGAGCATCATATCATCCGCCCGAACCCAGTATTTGTCGACGTTGCCTTGCGCGTCAACTCCACACGCGAGACTGTCTCACGCACGGTCAGTGATTTGCAGAAAAAGGGCATTATTGAGCGCGAAGCGGGCGCGCTTGTTATTCTTGATCCCGCGCGTTTAAAAGCTGCGATACACGCCTATTAAGATAGCTCTATTAACGTCCGAGGGCGTAGCACCGCATTGGCTCGGTCTCATCTTGCAAAGTGCCGTCTTTTTCAGAGCCGTCTTGATCAACAAGTCCGGCAAAGTGAATATTATTCTCGGCATTGTTGCTGAACGCCAAAAGGCTTGCAAAGGCCTCGGATGCCAGAAGGCTTTGCGGTGCACCGTTTTTTATAATGTTATCGCAAATCGCGTCCGGGTCTTGGTTTGGCAGTTTGACATGCAAAGCGGTAGCGCAGTGGGGGATGGTTTCGCGCAATTGTTCGGCGGCTTTTACGGCGCTCGGCGCATTTGAATAGAATTGTATGCTATCTGAGCTGGAGGATTTTAGCACGAATTGCGGTTTGGCTTCTGCGGGTTTGGTAGGCGACGCAGCTCTATTTTGTTTTGGCACAGATATTGATAATGTTTGTCGGTTGTGGTGACCCCAATCTTTAGCGTGAACGGCGGTATAAGAAGCGCCGGTTTCACCGTCCCATACTAATAACTGCGCAGGGTCACGGGATAGCGCCCGCCCACGCATTACAGCTTGCCCCATTGCAATCTGCGCTGTTAATTGATTAAGCGTCGCATCTGGCCAAGGGGCTTTGGGAGCTGTTATTCGTACAGAGCTTGCCCGTTCTATGCAGCGCTGAAACCGTGGTAACCAATCTGCCCCAAACGGCATCACAGAGTGCTCACAAAAATCATCAACCCCGCAGGGCATAATCAGGTTTAGCTCTACGCCCTCATCTAGCATTGCTTCTGCGATAATAATATCTGACCCCGCCGCCAACGCGCCGTAGCCAAACCCGATATCGTGTTTTTGCAGATAGTCAGCAATAGTCGTTTTAAGCCCTTTTTGCGCTTCTGGCGTAAGGCGAATGTGGCCTGCATAATGGACTGCGCGCGGTGGGGCAAAAGGAGCCAACCAATCAAGCGTCTCGCCGCGTTTTTCGCAAATCATCTTGAACTGTTTTAACGTCGTCGCGTGAGCAGCGTAATTTAGTGGATCGAAACTAACCGCCTCTTTTAGGCTCGCTTTACAATTATTGTTCTCCCCCAAAAGAAGGTAACACTCCGCACGTGTGGCCTCTATGAAATAATGGTCTGTCGGCGTTAGCCGTTCAGGGTTTGGGAGTAGGGATAAAATATTGCGCGCGCGCCTATGAACAACATCAATAGGCATATCCGCTATCAAGGCCATGGTCGCCGCATTAATCGCTGAATAATAGCCCTGAGTGCTCTCAAAAGCTGCGTTATAAAGGTCTGCGGCGTCTTGGGCGTGTTTGGTCGCTGTCTGGCCAGATGCTCGCAAATAAAGGTCTTTGGACAGCCGCCCGTTTAGCGCCATAATATCTTCATGAGCTGTGACGGTATTCAGCCCGTAACGCGCATATTCCGATATGGCTAAATCCAAAGCGCCCGCCCGCGCCAAGGCTAAAACAACTTTGTGCTGTATCTCTTGGTTTGACGGATCTGACTGCAAAGCTTTGATGCCCTGCTCATAGATACGAATATAATCGTGATCTTGCAAACGTGTTTTTGGCAAAGCGTTCATACGTCAACTCTTAACGTGAATGGAAACAAATTAAAACAATTACAAATTAAACTATAGGTTTTACAGGGCGGCCACCGTGATGGCCGTCATGGTGCGGATATGATTTATCTGGAAATACTGTCTTTATAAGCTATCATTGAGCGGGGGACTGAATGACACAATCGTATATCGCGCGCATATGGCTGATATTATCAAGCTTGTTTATAGTCTTTGCGCAAGCTAGTGCGCAGATGCCTCCAACAGAGGCACCCTCAATAGAGGCACCCCAAGCGGAGACGGCGCCTCTTACTGAACTTACAATTCGTTATAATAAGCCCTATCAATTTCAGTCTGCTTACTCAGTCATTTATGACAATACAAACCAGCCAGCGACGCTAAAAGACTTCAAAATCATCTTTTACGGCCCGTCTGGTGTGAAAGTTGGTGAAACGCCTGTCGAGCGTTATCCGCGCGAGGGCCAAACCATCAGCTATAATTTGGCAGACCCAGTTGTGGGATTTCAATCTGTCAATTTTGTTGTCCTGAGTTTACACGACGGCAATATTGCTGACTTTCCCCAAAGTGCTAATGCGTTTCTCGCTTTAAATGAGATGAGTGAATATGTTCCGCCTGAACCTGTTAAATCGCCAAAGGTTGAAACAGTCGACCCTACGCCAAAACAGATAAAATCATCACCTGCCGCTATTATTAAAGTGTCACCAACCATTCCTGATGAGATTTTCGGCAGCATAGACAGGCTGAGCATCGCGACGGGCCCGCTAATGACGCGCTTGGAAAGCGCCAAGAAAAACCGAGCTAAAACGGATTTGGACGCCGCCCCGCTTAGCCAACTGAACACTCGCATAGACGGCCTTCAAACCGCTATCTCTGACCTTCAAGCGCGCGTTACTGGCCCGGACGTGGATGTCGCCAGCGTAGATATTGATGCGATAGGCCAAGAGATCATAACACTAACTGCGAAAAGCCAAACGCTAGAGAGTGACATCACTAAAGCGGAGGGTGAGACGGCGGCATGGCTCGCGGCAAATCCCGTCGACCCTGATGGGGCTGTTGTCAATCTGTTTTTACCCCCATGGGTCATTGCGGCTCTTGCGATTGGCACGGCATTATTGGCGCTTGTGGCTTGGACGGCTTTTAAGAGCCGTATTGGCCAGAGTGAAATTGCAAAGGGCGCGGCTGCAACAGGCAAATCGCCAACACGGTCTAGAAGACCTCAGCGCCCGTCAAAAATTGAACCAGCGGGAGTGGTTTTTGCGGGTAGTCCGCTGCTTGCCTTATCGCCTGCACCCCTATCTTCGGCTGGCACATTGGCGGCGTCACAGCTCAGTATGCTTACGGGACGCTATGCTGTGCTGCGCCCGGCTTATGCTGCAGTGGGGCGGCTTGGGTTTGCGCAAGAGGGAAAGCCAACACGCGATGATTATTCGCTTGGTACGGGTTTTCTAATTAGCGACAGACATGTCATGACCAACCGTCATGTGCACGGCTTTTACGGGCAGTACCTCACGGGCGATGCGCGAGGCGGGATTGAGTTTATCGCAGAGAAAGACAATGACGCCTCTGACTTTATGCCTTTTAACGGGGAGGCTCCTTACCTCATCCCCAATATGGACATCGCGATTTATACGCTGTCAGAATCTGTGACGCACCGCGCGCCTATTGCTATTCATGCCGTCGAGACAGAGGATTTGCTGGAACGTGATATTGTCGTAATTGGCTACCCCGATACGCATAAACCTGATGACCCAACTCTGTCAGAGTTGGTCGAAGATAACCCCATTTTCGCGGTGAAACGCATCAGCCAAGGACGGGTGTTCCGACACTCATCAGACACGGATTGCCCGCTGGGCGTTGAGGTCAGAGTTGACGCGTGCGATAGCGTGGATTTTCCTATGGACGCGATTTGCCATAATGCCTCGACCATGGGCGGGAACTCAGGCTCGCCAATATTGGATTTGAAAACAGGGCAGCTTCTCGGTGTGCATTTTGCTGGACATAAGATTTTCAATGCAGGCGAGGCTGCTAATCTGGCGATGGCGGTGGAGCATCTAAACGAAGCTTATAAGGAGATTGATGTGAATAATGTTTTTGCGTGATGGTCATCACGGCGGGCGCATACACTTTGACATAAAAATAAATAATAACGGAGGATAGAATGAACAAACCAACCAAGGGCGATCTACGCGCCAATGCAGAATATCTCAAAGAATGGGATGACTTCCAACGCGATTACGACGGTGCGGGGCCGATATTGCTGCCCATATCAATCGGTATAGAAGACGGTATGATAAAACGTGACCGCCTGAAAAAAGATGGGATTGAAATGCGGCGCGATGCGTTGATCGAAGAATTTACCGCCCATTGCGATAATATTGATGGTCATCTTGACGGGGCTTATACGGCCAAGGATTTCGATTCTATGCTGGGCGATTATATTACCGCATTTGCCGCGGACGGGTCCCAAGGTCCGCGCCCCCCTAGTCCGCTCGACTTTAAAATTAACCGTCCCGTTTGGTTCCTCTTTTACTTGCCTCAAGATAATTGGGTCTTCACGGATAACATTCAATATAGCGTCGAAAATGACCGTGATGATTTCACGCGTAATTTTGAAAAAGTCTGCACGCTGGATAATAATAACATCCTTGTGCTGGCCAATCACTGCCGTTCAAACCCGCCAGGGCTGAAGTATAATTTGCATATTACCATCTCGCAGCAA